>NYVR01000086.1 GCA_002684655.1 Planctomycetota bacterium
CAGGAAGAACATCGTATCCACCGACGGAGCGTAGTAGCGGTCGCCGACGCCTCGCCCCGCGAGCTGAAAGGCGAGCTCGAGAGCGTCGAACACGTTGGTCTGGAACTCCAGCTTAAGGCCGTCGATCCACTCGATCGCGCGCGCCACGTTCTCCGGCGTCGCGGGCTGCATCGCAGGTTCGAAGCTGCGCGCCTTGTTGGCGAAAGAGACGAGGTTGAAGCGCTGCTCAGGACGCAGCGCGCGCAAGCCGCGGCTTAGTTCGTGTTTGCAGCGCGTCCAGCGGGTGTCGGCGCCGGTCCCCGTGGTCGGCCCACCGCCTTTGGCGGGCTTCTTGAGGGCGGCCTTCATCGACAGCGAGTTGTCGAAGACGTAGAGGATGCCCTCGCCCCGCTGCTCAATGCCGAAGTAGGCGCCCGCCGCCGTGTTGGCGTCGGGATCTGACTGCCGTGTGCTCGCGTCGCCGCGCGATAGCGCGCGCTCGCCGGCGAGGAAGGGGCCGCCTTCCTGCGCGAGCCAAGCTCGCCACGAGCCAGCCGACGCGCCGGGGTTCTGACCGGTCAGCACGACCAGCGCGTCGAGCAGCCGCTCGCGCTCGTCGCCGTCGACCCGCTCGAGGCCGTCGATCAACGGCTCGAGCGCGCCCGGCCACGCGAGGCGCGCGAGCGCCGCCGCCGCCGCCACGCGAACGTCGCGGAGGTCGTGGCCAAGGGCGCCGACCAGCCAGCCACCGCACGCCTCGCCGGCCCGAGCGCCGAGCGCGGTCGCCGCGTGGATCAGCGCCAACGTGGCGTCGACGTCGTCCGCCTTCTCGCCGCGCCGCTCCCAATCAAGCTCGACCTTCGCGAGGTCCGCCATGCGTCGCGAGAGCTGCAGCCTCAGCCACAACGGCAGCGCGCTCCCGCGCGCGACGATCCGCGACGCGATGACGCCCAATGCCGCCTGGTCCTGCAGCGCAGCCAACGCAGCGGCCGCCGCCTCACGCGCGTCATTGAGGTTGCGCAGCTCGTAGCGCGACCGCTTCAAGCGACCGCTACCGCCCGCCCGCGCGAGCCCTTTGCGGCGCGTCTCGCACAGCTCAGAAACGCGCCGCTCTAGCTCCTCGACCCCGTCGAGCAGCGCGCGGGCGCCGACGCGCCCGTCAAAGGCCTGCATAGCCTTCACCGCGGCGACGGCGTCACCGCCGCTCTCTGCAGACACATCGATCGCGCGGATCGCCGACCGCAGCTTGCGCGCCGCAGCTTTGGCGCCGCTCTGCGCCTGTAGGTCTACGGTCAGGCACAGCGCCGTGATCAACAGCCAACAGACCAGCGGACGTCGCATCTCGGCAATGTAAGCGATGCGCGCCGACGGGGCTACGGCTGCGAACGCCCCGACCCGTCGATCTTCGCTCGACGGCCGCTGGGCGCCGCCGCTAAGCTCAACCCGCCGATGGACTTCTTCTCGATCGACAACCTCCTCACCCTGCTGATGTTGACGCTGCTGCAAGCGGTGCTCGGCTTCGACAACCTGCTCTACATCTCCATGGAGAGCAAACGCGTCGAAGAGTCCGAGCAACAGCGCGTACGACAGCTCGGGATCTCGATCGCCATCATCCTGCGAATCGTGCTGCTGTTCGCGCTGACGCAGGCGATCAAGTTCTTCCAGGACCCCTTCCTACAGATCGGCGCGACGGACGGCGAGGGCTTCATCTCGATGGCCATGAGCGGCCACGCGCTGATCGTGCTGATCGGCGGCGCCTTCATCCTCTACACGGCGGTGAAGGAGATCTGGCACATGCTCGCCCCGGTCGACCTGAGCGAGCAACTGGCAGGCAAAGCCAAGGTCAGCGTCACCAAAGCGGTGACGATGATCGTCCTGATGAACCTCGTGTTCTCCTTCGACTCGATCCTCGGCGCCATCGCCTTGACCGACAACTTCGCGACGATGGCCGTCGCGGTCGTGATCTCTGGCCTGTTGATGATCTGGCTCGCCGACAGGGTCTCCCGCTTCCTGCAGAAGAACCGGCTCTACGAAGTGCTCGGACTGTTCGTGCTGCTGCTCGTCGGCGTCATGCTGCTGAGCGAGGGCGGCCACCTGGCCAAACTGTCCTTCTTCGGCCACGCGGTGGAGCAGATGCCGAAGTCGACCTTCTACTTCGTGATCGCCGTGCTCGTCGCCGTCGACGTGGTCCAGGGCAAATACCAGAAGAAGCTGCTGGCCTCCCAAGCCGCCAGTGCCGCGGCAGCGTCCCAGCAAGCAGGCGGCCGCGACGACAAAGGCCCGGTCTGAGACGGGGCAGCGCTCAGAGACGCTGCACCGAAACACCCATGCGGCCGCGCGTTCCAGATTCATACCCGGCCGCGCATCTGTCGAGAACGTCCACGGCGAACCGCAGGCAACCCGCCTTCGGGGCTGCGTTATGCTTGTGCTCAGCCCAACGCCTCAGCGAGACCGCACCATGCACACCACTTTCACACGCCGAATCGGGCTCAGCCTCGTGCTGGCCTGCTCCTTCGGCGCTGTCTTCGCTCCAGCCGCGCGCGCCCAGCACTCGGTCGCTCGTGATTGGAACGAGCTGCTGCTCGACTCCATTCGGCGGGACTTCGCGCGACCGACGGTGCACGCCCGCAACCTCTACCACGTCTCGATCGCGATGTGGGACGCGTGGGCGACCTACAGCCCGACGAGCGACTGCGTGCTCTTCGAAGAGGAGCACCCGACCAACGACCCGAACGTCGACGCGTGGCGCAGCGAGGCGATGAGCTACGCCAGCTACCGGATCCTGACGCACCGGTTCCAGGCCTCGCCGGGAGGGCCGGTGATGCTGCCCGCGTTCGACGCCAAGATGACGCAGCTCGGCTTCTCGACAGGCAACACGACGACGACCGGCAACACACCGGCGGCCATCGGCAACCGGGTCGCGGCCGCCGTCATCGCCTACGGGCTGACGGACAACGCCAACGAGGCCAACGACTACGCCAACCAGGCCTACTTCCCGGTCAACCCGCCGCTGCTGCCTGACTTCCCTGGCAACCCGAACCTGTTCTTCCCCAACAGCTGGCAACCGCTGGCGCTGCAGTTCTTCGTCGGACAGTCGGGCATCCCGATCCCGGCGGGCTATCCGGAGTTCCTCAGCCCCGAGTGGGGCCGCGTGAAGCCGTTCGCGCTCTCGCAGAACGACCTGACGCTCAACGACCGCTACGGCTACCAGTACTGGGTCTACCACGACCCGGGTGAGCCGCCGCAGCTCGGCACGGCATCCGCCTCGGACTACAAGTGGGGCTTCGAGATGGTGTCGGTCTGGTCCGCCCACCTCGATCCGGCCGACGGCGTGATGATCGACGTGTCACCAGCCTCGGTCGGCAACATCCCGCTCTCGTCGCTGCCGACGGCCACGGCCGACTACCCGAACTTCTACGACTTCACCAACGGCGGCGACCCGAGCCCGGGCTACGCGCTCAACCCGGTGACGGGGCAGCCCTACGCGCCGCAGGTCGTCCCGCGCGGCGACTACGCGCGCGTGCTGGCTGAGTTCTGGGCCGACGGCCCCGACTCGGAGACGCCGCCAGGGCACTGGTTCACGATCTTCAACTACGTCTCGGACAACCCGCTGACCGTCAAGCAGATCGGCGGCGTCGGCCCCGTGGTCAATGACCTGGAGTGGGACGTCAAGGGCTACCTAGCGCTCGGGGGCGCGATGCACGACGCCGCGATCTCCGCCTGGAGCAACAAGGGGTGGTACGACTACCTGCGCCCGGTCAGCGCCCTCCGCTACATGGGCGACCGCTACCAGCAAGACCCGAACGATCCGAACGCCATCACGCTGCGGCCCGGCTTCATTGAAGAGGTCAGCGCGGCGACGACCGCGGCGGGACAGCGCCACGAGCACCTCGCGGGCAGCGAAGGCAAGGTCGCGGTCTACGCTTGGCGCGGCCCCGACTACATCAACGACCCTGCGATCGACGTCGCGGGCGTCGGCTGGATCCTGCTCGAGGAGTGGTGGCCCTACCAGCGCCCGAGCTTCGTCACGCCGCCGTTCGCTGGCTACGTCTCTGGACACAGCACCTACAGCCGCGCGGCCGCCGTCGTCATGGACCAGTTCACGGGCTCGCCCTACTTCCCCGGCGGCCTCGGCGAGTTCGCCTGCCCGCAGGACCAGTTCCTGGTCTTCGAAGACGGCCCGAGCGTCACGGTGACGCTGCAGTGGGCGAGCTACTACGACGCTTCGGACCAGTGCTCGCTGTCGCGCATCTGGGGCGGCATCCACCCGCCCTGTGACGACATCCCCGGCCGACTGATGGGTCAGGACGTCGGCGAAGACGCCTACGCTCGCGCCGAGGCGATCTGGAACGGCGCGACGCCGCCGCTCGCGGACTACCGCGTCAGCGGCGCGGGCTGCCCCGGCACCAGCGGGCTCGCCATGGAACTCGACGTCGTCCCGAGCGGGCGCGCCGTGCTCGGCTCGACGCTCTCGATCGACGTCAGCAACGTCCCGACGGCGGCCCCGCAGAGCCTGATGCTCGCCGGCACGGTCCAATTGCCTTCGAACCTGGACCTCAGCTTCTACGGCATGCCAGGCTGCGTGCTGGGCTTCGACTCGGTCTTCGTGGACACCTTCGCGCACGCCAACGGGCAGGGCACGTGGTCGCTCCCGCTCCCGAACGCGCCTCAGTTCCTGGGCTTGTCCGTCTGGCACGAGGCGTTCGCCTTCGACCCCGGCGCGAACGCCGCCGGAATCGTCGCGTCGAACATCGGCGAAGCCGTCCTGGGGCTCTGAGAAGACGGTAGGATCGAGGGCATGCTCGCCCTCGTCCTGCTTCTCCTCCCCCCCGGCGCAGCAGCGCAGGGGGACCCTGCGCACACCTTGCAGCGCAGCAACCTGACCGCGTGGCGCGGCCACCTCGCGCCTAGCGAGGAGGAGACCCGCTGGCGCACGATCCCTTGGCGAGCGACGACCGGCGAAGGCCTGCGCGACTCCGCGCGCGCCGAGAAGCCGATGCTGCTCTGGCTGATGAACGGCCACCCGCTCGGCTGCACTTGAGGCAACGGCGTCCAGGGCCGACGGTCTGTCTGGTCCGACCAACGCGTGATCGCCGCGAGCGAGGGCTTCGTGCCAGCGACGGACGAGGTGTGGCGGCTGCAGCGCAGCGAGGACCCCGAGTGCCGCTGGTTTCGGGATGCCGTCCGCGGCAAGCCGGACCCAGTCGCTGGCTCGATGCAGGGCACGTATGTGCTAACCACCAGCGGCAAGTGCCTCGGCCGCATCAACTCGCCGCACCCCGAGCGCGTGCTGGAGATGCTCGCGCGAGCGCTCGAGCGTTGGCGGCAGCTGCCGGCTTCGGAGCGTCGCGCCAGCGCGCCAGCCGCTGCGGCGCCCCAGCACAGGTGGGAAGACAGCTATCCCGAAGACGGGCTCGTGCTCGAGCGCTTCGCGCGAGACGTAGACGGGTCGCCCGAAGCCGAGCCTGCCCGGCCGGTCAACCGTGACGCCGCGTGGTTCTCCCGCAGCGAGATGGCGGGGTTCGTACCCGCGCGAGGCGAGGTCGGCGAAGCCCGCGAAGTCGCGCCCTCGCTCACGGCGAGGCTGGCGAAGTTCTCGTTCGTCGACAACGTCCGGGGACAAACCCTGCCGTTCCCGTCAAAGGCGATTGCGGAGAGCGCCCTGCGCAGCGAAGTCACGGCCGTAGACGGCGACACCTGGACCCTACAGCTGGCAGGGCGGACGTCGGCGTCCACCGACGGCAGCGATCCCGGCGAGGCGTATTGGAAGTCCGAGCGTCCTTGGCCCCGCAGCCTCCAGGTTGACATCGTCGGCGAGGCCCGCTGGGACGCGCGCCGCCGCCAGTTCACGTCCTTCGAGATGGTCGCCGTCGGGACCCGCGTGGGCCGCACCACGTTCAATGGGCGGTCACGCGAGGCCGCGTCCGGGCCGCGCGGCATCGGCTTCCTGCTGCGCAAGGCGCCCGCGGACTTCCGCGTCGCGCCGACCTACGTCAACCTCTACGGAGCGCCCTGGATCAAGATGCCGGAGTGAGCCGCGGGCTGCCGTGGTCGCGGATGCGATCGGTCGCCGCGACCAGCTCTGCGGTGATGCCCGCCTCATGCGAGCTGTGCCCCGCGTCGTCGACGATCACCAGCGACGACTCGGGCCAGGCCCGGTGCAGGTCCACAGCGGACTTGACCGGACAGATGATGTCGTAGCGGCCGTGCACGATGAACCCGGGGATCTGGCGGATCTTGTGGACGTCTTGCAGCAACCGGTCGTCGGGCGTGAAGCGGCCGCTGCGGAAGTAATGCGCCTCCAGGCGCGCGATCGCCCACGCCACGTCGGGGTCCTCGAAGTGCGCCAAGAACTCGGGGTTCGGCCGCAGCGTGCAGTTGGCGCCTTCGTACACCGACCACCGCATCGCAGCCGCCCGCGCGACGTCGCGATCGGCCGCGTTCAACCGGCGCCAATAGGCCTCGAGCAGGTCGCCCCGCTCCGCCTCCGGGACGTGTCCGGCGAACTCGTCCCAGCGCTCCGGTTGGATCAAACGCATGCCATACAACCACCAGTCGAGCTCTTCGCGTCGCAGCAACCAGATCCCGCGCAGCGTCAGCGTCCGGCACCGTTCAGGGTGCGCCTGCGCGTACGCCAGCGACAGCGTGCTCCCCCAAGAGCCGCCGAAGACGTGCCACGTCTCGATCCCCAGGTGCTGGCGCAGACGCTCGTAGTCCGCGATCAAGTGGCTCGTGGTGTTCTCGTCGAGCTCACCGAGCGGCTCAGAGCGCCCGCAGCCGCGTTGATCCATCAGCACGATGCGGAAAAATTCCGGATCGAAGAACCTGCGGTCCGTCGCGGTGCTACCGGCGCCAGGGCCGCCGTGAACAAACAGGATCGGCTCGCCGTCAGGGTTGCCGCACTGCTCCCAATACAGGGAATGCGTCGCACCGACTTTGAGTTGGCCGCGCGCGGACGGCTCGATCTCGGGATAGAAGGACAAGTTGGCCACGGCCCCAGCGTAGCCGGTCCACAAAGCCATGGGATCGCGGGGTATGCTTTGGAACGCCCCTTCTGCATATCCACCACACGAAATGATTCGCCTTCTGTTGCCGGCGCTCATCGCCGCCGCGCTACCAGCGCAAAACATCATCAACACCACGCTCGTCGCAGACGAGGGCACCGTCGATCTCGGCCCGGGTTACACCAACGAACCGGCCCGGCTCTACAACAATGTGCTGCCAGGTAACGTCGTCCGCGCCACGGAAGGCGACACTCTCAGAGTGAGACTCGTCAACAACCTCGACGAGAACACGATCCTTCACGTCCACGGCCAACCCATGCGGCTCGGGATGGACGGCACGCAGCGCATCTCACGACCGGAGACGCCGCCGGGCCAGGAGTTCACGTACGAGTTCGACGACCTCGCGGTCGGCACCTACTGGTATCACCCGCACAGCGACAACCACCACCAGCTCGACGGGGGCATGTATGGCGTCTTCATCGTCGCCCCCGCCAACCCGGCCGACGACCCCGTCTACGACCTCGAGGCGGTCGTCGCGCTCGACGAGTGGAACCCGATGGTGACCGGCGGCAACTTCTTCGGCCACGTGCTCAACGGCAAGACCAGCGACGGCCAAGCCCCGATCACGGTCTCGAGCGGCGACAAGCTGCGGCTCCGGTTCGTCAACGTCTCCGCGCGGACCAACTACGTCATCGCGCTGGACGGTCACCAGATGACGGTCACCCACAAAGACGGCAACCGCATGCAGCCCGTGGCGACGGACGCGATCCCGATCGGCGTCGGCGAGCGCTACGACGTGATCGTCGACTGCACCAATCCGGGCGTCTGGAGCCTCGCGGTCTCCCAGCTACAAAACCGCAACGCCACGGTCGTGCGCGGCGTCGTGCGCTACCAAGGTGAGACTGGCCCCGACCCGGCGTCGACCCTGGTGCCGACGAACCTGTCCAGCGGCCAGCTGATGAGCTACGCGCAGCTCGCGAGCTATTGGCCATCGGCGCACCCGATCACCACGTCCCCGGATCGGACCTACCCGGTCGCCCTCGCGGTCCAGCCAGGTCCCGGCGGGGGCACCTGGACGATCAACAACGAAGCGTGGCCGAACGTCACGCCGACGGACGTCAGCTACGGTGACATCGTCCAGTTCGACCTGACGACGAGCACGCCGTCCCCGAACCACGTCCACCCGATGCATATGCACGGGCACTTCGTCCAGCTCATGGGCACCGCAGGCGGCACGACACACCCGCCAATGATGGACACCATCTTGATCATGCCCGCCGGCACGCCCGGCGACACGTGGTCGTGCCAGTGGATCGCGGACAACCCCGGGACGTGGCTGTACCACTGTCACGATATGCACCACATGATGCGGGGCATGATGACGGTCGTCTCCTACGACGGCGACTTCGACGGGGACCTGATCGCCGACGCTGTCGACAAGGAGCCGACGCTGTCGATCCCCGTGGCGATGATCTCGGACAACGCAGACGAGTTCCGCATCGGCAACAGCGGCGAGCTGGACTTCCAGTGGCAGCCGTTGGAGTCGATCTGCGTCTTCGCCTCGCCGTTTGAGCTGCCAGCGCCGTCGCCGATCCCGCCCTACGGGGACCTGAGGATCGACCAGAACTGGATCATGTTCCTCGGCATGACCACGTTCGACAGCAACGGCGACGGTTCGTTGCCCTACACGCTGCCGAACAACGCGGCGATGGCAGGTGTCCGCGTATACATCCAGGGTGTCGGCTCGAGCGCTTCGCTGGGCACACCGCGCCTTGGCACGCACCAGGCGCTGGTCGTCACGCTCTGAGCGACCGCCGAGGAGAGCTCACTGGATGAGGTCGTCGTGGTGTATGATCGGCAGCGCCCGCGCGAGCGGGCGCGCCCTTCCCCCGGACACCAACTGCAACCCCTGATGAGTCGACCCCTCCTCGCCACAGCAGCGGCGCTCGCTTTGGCGTGCGCTGCCGCCGGTCAAACTACCGCGCCTGCGACGCAGGTCACCGACGACCGCTTGGCCGAGATCTTTTCGGGCGAAGAGCCCGAGAGCGCCGCCGAGCTCGCCGCCATGCAGGCGCACGTCCAACAACTGATCAAGCAAGTGCTCCCTGCCACGGTCTCCCTGCCGGGCGCCAGCGGCGTGCTGGTGCAGCGTGACGGCGCGCCGTTCCTGCTCTGCGCCGCGCACGTGACGCTCGAGGCCGACAAGGACATCAAGATCCGGATGACCAACGGTCGCCAGCTGGCGGGCACCTCGCTGGGCGCCAATCACCAGAGTGACGTGAGCCTCGTCCGCGTCGATGTGGACGCCGAAGACGCCGCCAAGCTGCCGTCCGTCGAGATCGGCAAGTCCGCGGACCTCGTGCGCGGGCAGTGGGTCTTGATGCTCGGACATCCGAGCGGTCGCAAGAAAGGACGCACGGCGCCCGCGCGCCTGGGGCGCGTGCTGCGCGTCCCCGAAGAAGGCTACCTCGTCACCGACTGCACGATGCAGGGCGGCGACTCCGGCGGGCCGCTGTTTGACATGCAAGGACGCGTCGTCGGCATCAACAGCCGCATCAGCGGCAACCTCGCGATGAACATGCACGCGCCGGTCGACGCGCTGATGAGCGAATGGGACGAGCTGCTCGAAGGCAAGGTCACCCAGTCGCGCCGACGCAGAGGCCGCAGTCGACTGGGCTTCGGCGCCCCGCTCAAATATGGCGACGGCTGCCCGGTATTCGAAGACGTCGCCGAAGAGAGCGCCGCGGCAAAAGCGGGGCTGAAAAAGGGCGACCGACTCTTCGAGATCGACGGCGAAGAGATCAGTTCACGACGTGACGTCATGCGGGCCCTGCGCACGTTCCGCGCCGGCGACAAGGTCGAGATCGTCGTCGAGCGCGACGGCAAAGGCCTCGAACTGGAGATCGAATTGGAGCAAGGAGGCGGGCGGTGAGCGTTCGCTCACTACCAGCCGCGGCGCTGCTCGCGGCCATCCCCTTCGCGCTGCCAGCGCAGAGCATACGTAACATCACCCAGGGGAGCGCGATCCGCGACCTTTGGAAGCCGATCGTAGCCGAGGCGAACCGCAGCGTAGTCGAGGTCTGCGTCAACGAGCGCGCCATGGTGCTCGGCACCGTCGTTGGCAAAGACCTCGTGGTCACGAAGATGAGCGAGCTCACGCTGTCTTCGTCCAAGGACAACGAATCGGTCGAGCTCTCTATAGACCAAGGCGAGGAGACCTGGCCGTGCGTCCAGATCGGAGTGGATAGAGCGGCCGACATCGCGCTGCTCCGAGTGACGGACGCTGAGCTCACGCCAGTGCGCTGGCGGCAAAAAGAAGAGCCGGTCCCCGGCTCCTTCCTCGCCAGCGTTGACGGCAGCGACGCGCCGTTCGGCGTCGGGATCCTGGCAGCGGCTTCCTACGTGCACACGGTCCCCCGCGCGTTCCTCGGGATCCGGTTCGCCAACCCTAACGGCGGCACAGCGGAGATCGAGGATACGGTCGAACACGGCGCCGCCGAGGCAGCTGGGATCCTAGGCGGCGACGTCGTCGTGAAGTTCGGCGAAGCCGAGATCGGGGACACCGACTCCCTGCGCGCGGCGATCCGCGCGTGCACTCCTGGCGACAAGGTCTCGGTGACGCTGAAACGCGGCGAAGAGACCGTGACGGTCGAGGTCGTGCTCGGCACCAACACGAGCCCCATGCGCAGCGACCAAGAGTCTGTATGGGGCGAACTCAGCGACGTCAGGAGCGGCTTCCAACGCGTCCTGCAACACGACACGGTGCTCAAGCCCGAGGACTGCGGCGGACCCATCGTCGATCTGACCGGCGCGGTCGTCGGCGTCAACGTCGCCCGCGCTGGCCGAATCGAGACGCTGGCTTTGCCAGCCGCGGACGTGCGCGCGCTGGTCGCGAAGCTCCTCAAAGGGGCCGCGCGCGAAGGCGACGGCGAGCGCTAAGCAGCGCCTGGACGCCTGCGCGGAGCGACATTCGACCAAAAACGCGAGGCCTGTGAACCCAGGCTACTGGCCGAGCGTCGCTCTGCCGGCGTTGGACGAGACCGCACCGAGCGCGTTCGCGGGCTGGTCGAGCACCACCCACTGGTAGAAGACGTCCAAGCCCTCCAGCGCCGCGCTGTTCGGGACGGCGACGCTACGGGTCGCGTTGCCGCTCGCGTCGGTCGGCGCCGTGTCGGTGGCCTCGGCAGAGACCAGCAGCTCGCAGCCCGGGGCGCCCGGCAAACCTGCCGGCAGCGGGAACCCCTGGTAGGCCTGGTCCGAGAGGCCCTGCACCAGCAGCGCGACGCTCACCGGCGGCGCGTCGGTGAGTTCGACGTCGAAGCTGGACCCCAGCACGGGTCGACCGCTGTTGGCGATCTTGGGGACCTCGTAATCAGGCACGCAGTTCAACACGTAGCACGGGCGCCTGATCTGAAGGGACCACGCCGCCGCGCTGCTGGAGCGCGCGTAGGAGACATTGAAAGAACCGGCTTGCAGCTCGGGCCGATAGACGTCGAGGCCGCTGAGATCGAGGCCGATGTAGAGCGTGTTGTTGACGCTCACGGGGTTGACCAACGTCGCGCGGTAGTACCCCGGGGACGGCCCGACCGTCACGCTGGTGACCGCGATCGGAGCGCTGCTCGGCGGCGTGCCCGCGTAGACCCGCGCTGGGACCGTGACCGGGCTCCCGGTCGTCGACGCGGTGAAGAGGTCAAAGCTGACGACTTGCTGGGAGCCTAAGACGCCAACGCGGTAAATAACCTCGTCGGTCGTCGTCTGGTTGGTCAACGCGCCGCCGCCAGGGTTCCACTGCTGACATGGAGGCGCCGGGATCGCGACCGAGCTAGAGCAACCCGCGCCGAAGGTCGCGAAGCTCGCGAAGGTCACGCTCGAGCCGCTGCCGCCCGTGACTACGAGGCCGTAGTCCGCGTCCACGGCGGCCGTCTCGACGTGGTTGTCCGACACCACCGCCGTCGCGATCACTTCAACGTTCCAAGTCCCTGGCGTTGGGGTCGGGACGAAGACGCACTCGATCGAGTTGACCGTGTCCTCCGCGCCGCCGGGGCTCGACCAGACGCCGCTCTCGAGGTTGTTGTTGCCCCAGTAGACCACGCCTGAAGGAGACGTGACGCGCAGCGAGAGGTTGTTGATCAGGTGCTGAGCTGCAGCCGGGTTGGCGCCGCGCTCGCTCCAGTTCAAGCACGCCTTGAACGCCTGTTCGCCTGGGGCGACGGCGATCGGGTGAGAGCGGACCATGCCCTGTGTCAGCAGGTCGGTCTCGTCGATGATGAAGGTCTTATTGCGCAGGTCCCACATCGTGCGCAGGTTGGGGAAGCCCCATCCCTGATGCTCGCGCCGGTTGTCGCTGCTCGAAGCCGAGAACGCATACTGCGCGGCGCTGACCACCTGAAGCGCCTTGAGCGTGGGGAAGTGCGGCCGGTTCTGGTGGGAGGTCCCGCCCGGCACTCGCAGTTGGTTGCCGAAGGGACCAAAGCCCGGGGAGACCTCGTCCGTGAACATCTGGATCGCGAGGACGTTGTGCCCCGCGACGATCGGCGTCGCTCCAGACGTGCCGCTGAAGCTGCCGTACCAGTTGGCGTTGGAGTAGCCGGAGTTGCCTGTCCGGTCCGAGGTGCCGATGTTGTCGTAATAGGCGCACAGCGTCGGCTTGATGCGACCGTCGGATGCCGGACCAATCGACGCGTTGCCAGCCTGCCAGGAGTCATCCGAGGGCGACGAGTTGTCACCGTGCACGACACCTCCGATTGAGAAGACGTTCTTAGCCCAGGCCTCTGGCCGCGAATCCTGGTCACCGGCGTTGGACTGCGACTGGGTCCAGGCGATGTCGTGGTCGAAGACGATGTCGTCAGCCGACGCCGACGTGGCCGTATAGAAGAACGTCCGCGAGCCGCCCCATGACGCGGTGGTATGGCTCACGTTGTGGATATTGACGAGGTCATCCACGACCTGCCAGCGCGAGCCAACCACCGAC
The DNA here is from genome assembly GCA_002684655.1 of Planctomycetota bacterium. Classification (GTDB taxonomy): domain Bacteria; phylum Planctomycetota; class UBA1135; order UBA1135; family UBA2386. Next base: position 12,955 of record NYVR01000086.1, read on the forward strand.
CCGTAGTTGGTGTAGAACTTGCCCGCGTCCGGCGCCATGCCGCGCACCGCGGCGTTGGAGTTTCCGTTCCCAAAGACAATGCCGGCAGTGCAGTGGCCGTGTGACTGCGCGTTGCCGCTGCTTCGCACGTTGGTGACGGTCCCGGTGAAGTCTGGATGGTTGGCCTGCACGCCCTCGTAAATGTGCGCGTTGACGCCAGCGCCGGTGAGGCCCGCCTGGCTCTGCACGTAGTTGCCGCCGCCCTGGATGCGGGCGTTGTTCATGTCCTCGCCTGGCGGCGACCAGGCGTTGATCCAGAGGACCTCGTCAAAGCCTGCCGCCGCGCGAAGCTGTGGTCCGGTCATCGTCGCGGTCACCAACAGGCCGCCTACGTGCTGATCATCGACCGCGGCGCCCACGGCGCGGAGCTTGGCGATGAGCGCCGGCTTGTCCGTGCGCTTGTTGGCGACCACGAGGTCGTATCTTGCGGCCTGGACGCTCTGCAGCGCGCCGCCGGAGAGCAGCGCGGGGTCGAGTCGGTAGGCAGGGTGGTAGCTCCCCACCCATCGCACTTCGCGATCGGCGCGGAGTAGGCCTGCGTTCGCGCGGTCGATGCGGACCACGTAGGCGTCCTGAGGCAGGTAGCTGACGATCTCACCGCCCGCCGCCGCGATCAGGTCTCGTCCGCGCTGTGTCGGAGTGCCGGCAAATTGCACGATTAGCAGGCGCTGATCGGCGCCGCTGCGCAAGCCAGAAGGGATCTCGGGCGCGCGGGCGGTCGGGTCGAAGGACGAGAATCGCAGCAGCAAGCTGCGGGAGACCGGCTCAGCGGGGGCCTGTGCCCACAGGGACGTCGCGGCTGCGAACGCGACGAGCGCGACGCTTGAGGTGACATGGAACATAGCTGGTGGCGCCCGCAGGATTCCGGGCTCTGGACGGCAGAGCAGAAGGCCAGACAAGTCTAGCTCTCTGGTTTGAAGGGTTTCGCGCCAATACCCGCGCGGGATGCTGCGCCGCGGAATCTTCGATACCAGCGGCCGCCCCGCCGACCCGGCCGGATACGAAATGAGACAACCAACTGCCGACCCGCTATAGCAGGCGACACAAACGCATGAGCAAGCTGCCCATTCTCGAGTTCGTCACCCGCAACTATCAGAACTTCAACGCGCGCGCCACGCGCGACGCGCTGTTCGCCTACTGGGAGCACATCCAGAAGGGCGGGCGGATGTATTGGGCGGTCGCTGGCGCGATGTCGTCTGCACAGCTCGGCATCACGCTCGCCCCAGCAATCCGCGCAGGCCTGATCCACGGCATGTCCGTGACCGGCGCCAACCTCGAGGAGTCGTTGTTCCGGCTCGTCGCACACGATCACTACAAGGACTTCCCAGACTATCGCTACTTCACCAAGCAGGACGACACCCGCATCCTCGACCAGCGCATGCGGCGGGTCACCGACACCAGCATCCCCGAGGACGAGGCGTTCCGCGCGGTCGAGAAGATCCTCGTGCCGATGTGGAAGCGCGCGACCGAAGAAGGCGAGCGCCGCTACTGGCACGAATACTTTTACGAGCTGATCCAGCGCCTCCCGAAGAACAAGCACCGCGGCGACGCCGACGAGTGCTGGCTGCTCGCGGCGGCGCGCGCGAAGCTGCCGATGGTCGTCCCGGGACATGAGGACTCGACCTTCGGCAACATCTTCGCGGGCCACGTCAAGTTCGGCGAGTGCAGCGCGAGCATCGTCAAGTCCGGCATCGAATACATGGCCGGGCTCTACGACGACTACAAAGACCTCGCCAAGGGCAAAGGCGTCGGGTTCTTCCAGATCGGCGGCGGCATCGCTGGCGACTTCCCGATCTGCGTCGTGCCATCGATCAAATATGACCTTGAGCAACGCGCCAAGCCCTGGGCGTACTTCTGCCAAATCAGCGACTCGACGACGTCGTACGGCTCGTATTCGGGGGCGACGCCCAACGAGAAGATCACGTGGGACAAGCTCACCGAAAAGACGCCGATGTTCGTCATCGAATCGGACGCGACCATCGTCGCGCCGCTGCTACTGAGCGCCTTGCTCGAGTGCAAGGCGAACCCTGACGCCGCCGACCGGATGATCGGCGCGGCGAAGAAGGCGCAGCGACAGCGCCTCGCCAGGCGGCGTCGCTGACCATCGAAATCCGCGGTACGTCCACCGCGAGACGCGCGCCTACTGAGCGCCTTCAGGGAGCAAGCGGACCGCGATGTCCTTGTAGTGCACCTCCGATCCCGGGTCGTGACACTGCAGCGCGAAGGTGCCGCGGTCGATGAGGCGACCCTTGAAGCCCGGTTCACGGCGGACGTCGTCGGGCTCGGTGTAGTCCACGATGACCTTGCCGTCGACCTTGATGGTCACGTGCTTGCCCACCACGCGCACCTCCATCAAGAACCACTTATCGTCCTCGGCCGGCGCGACCTTCACGTCGTCGACAGCGTAGAGGCCGCCGGTGCGGCGCCAGTCGCCCTGCGAATTGTTGACCTGGACCTCATAGCCGCGCTCGGGCCATCCACCCTTCTGGAAACGCGTGTGGAAGTAGATGCCGGAGTTGGCGTTCTTCTTGGTCTTGACCAGCGCGCGCAGCTCGAAGTTCTTGAAGTCGTGGTGATACACCGGGCCGTCGTAGAAGACGTGCGAGCGCTCGCCCTGGACGACGATGGCGCCCTCCTCAACGCGCACTGACGCCGGGTTCTCGTTCACTTTCCAACCCTGCAGATCCTTGCCGTTGAACAGCGACGCATAGCCGCCGCCGTCGCCGAGTTCCCGAATTCGCAGGTTGCGCCACGCCACGCGCCACTTCGGATCACCGCTGACCGAGTGCACCTGCAGGCCGATGAAGCCCGCGGGAGACACCTCGTCTACCACGTGCGCGATCTGCACGCCGTTGACCCACGTGCGGATCGTGGGGCCAAGGCAGATGACCCGGTAGCGGTTCCACTCGCCGCTCTTGAACGCCGCGCGCCTGTGCGGGTCGTCGCGGTCCTTGCTCAGCCAGCCGCGCCGTGCTTCGTCATAGACGAAGCCGGCGTGACCGTTGGTTGAGACCTCGACCTGGTAGCCGTGCACGCGACCGTTGTTGTGGGGCGCGAACGAGTGGCTGCGGATCTGGACGCCCGAGTTGAGCTGGTCGTCGAACAGCTTCACTTCGAACTCAAGCTCGAAGTCCCCGTAGAACTTGTCGCTGCAGAGGAACGAGTTGGGGCTCCCCTTAACGGTCGTACCGACGATGGTGCGATTGCGGACCTTGTATTTGGCGGTGCCGTTCCGCTGCGTCCAGCCCCGCAGCGTCTTGCCGTCGAAGAGCGAAGTCCAGCCGTCGCGCTGGGCTGGCAAGACCGTCGCCAGCGCCAGGGTTGTAAGGCAAGTGATGAGAGCGAGGAGGCGTGAGCGGTGCATAGCTTGCTACAGAGGACGTGAAGGACAGGAGCCCGCGGCCGGTGCGCGCAGCGAAACCGCCGGCGCAAACAGACCCGTAGTGCAGATGTGGATTAGATCGCCAGACGACGGATCCACCAACCACCTCCTGCGGGGAGGTGTAAGGGACTTGCACCAGCGCGTCGCGGCAGCGACGCCGGCTCAGTAGATCCCGACGGTCAACTTCAGTCCGTTGGAGACCACCATCTCGAACGGATTGATCATCGGCGTCAGATACGAGCTCTGGCAGTACAGCTCGAAGCCCGCCAGCGCTGGGTTGATCGGCATCTGAAACGGCGTGGTGGCCGTCTGGAATCCCGCGATCAGGAGACCGAACTCGACGCTCTGATAGAGCTCGCAGCCATACATCCCGAGGAACGTCAGGTCCACGGGTGAGGAGAAGGGCGTCGTCGAGAGGATCAGAGTGCCGAACAAGCCAAGCGTCGGGATGTTGTCCGTGTAGAAGTCAAACGACTGACCGAGCACGGGTCTCGCGGACGTGCTCAACGCCATCTCCGGCTGGCTCGACGTGCAGATCCCGATCCCGCCGTTGAGGTTCGACGAGAGCGTGACGCTGCCCGGGTCGCTCGCCCCCGCCGGGGAGAAGCCCGCGAGGTAGTCTCCCTGCACGTTGACGTTCTGGTAGATGAAGTGCACGTCGCCGTCGTTCCAGAACTGCACCTGGAAGGTCGAGGAGCCGGCGTTGAAGAAGTTCGGCACCGAGATCCAGGAGACGACGCACCGCTGCGCCGTGATGTCATGCCAGACGGAGCCGCCGGCGGCGGGGTTCAGGTCGCGCCACAGCGGCGCCCACATCGTGTGCGCGAGGAACTCCTGAGGGTCCGGCAGGATGTTCGAGGAGCCCGTGTAGATACCGTCGGTGATCCAGCCGTTGCTGCAGATCCGGATCGTGCCCGTCGAACCGCCGGGGTAAGGCAGCGTGAAGCCGACGTTTCGGATGACCTCCTGGTTGTCGCCGAGGCCGAGGTTGGTGCCCGCTGGCGGGATCCAGGTCCCCTGCCCTGCGACCAGCGTGTAGTCCCCGTTGTTGTAATCGAGGGTCATCGAGTTGTTGGCCATGCTGAAGCTCGGGTACTCGTAGATCGCGTCGACGCACGCGTTCCCGTCACAGCCGAAGCCGATCGTCTCGACGCCAGCGAACACGCCGCTCGGCGCCGACTCGCCGACGCCGCCGACAGCGACCAGCGCGTAGTCACAGTCGAACTCGGGCGTCTCCAAGTGGTTGTCCTCGACGACTGCGGTCGCGCGGACCTCGACGAACCACTCACCAGCCGCGGGGTTCTCGACGAAGACGTTCTCGATCGTGTTGACCGTGTCGAACGCGCCCAGGCCGGCGACCGACCACATCTCGTCCTCCAAACCGGCGTTGCCGACGTAGAGCGTCCCGTCCGGCGCCGCGACCCGCATCGACAGGTCGTTGATGGCTTGCTGCGTCGCCGAGGGGTTGGCGCCTGGCTCGCTCCAATTCAGCGAGATCTTGAGCGACGGCTGCCCCGCCGCGACGGTGATCTTCCAGGTGTCGACCTCGCCCTGTTGGAGCGCGCTCTCCTCGTCGACGATGAAGGTCTCTGCGCGACGGTCCCACATCTCTTGCAGGTCCGGGAAACCCCAGCCCTGATGCGCGCGGACGTTGTCCGAGCTCTGTGAGTCGAATGAGTACTGGGCCGCGGACGCCACCATCAGCGCCTTGAGCGTCGGAGCGTGCGGGCGGTTGTCGAAGACGCTGCCGCCCGGCGCTCGCAGCGCGTTACCGAACTTGCCGAAGCCCGGGTTGCCGGACTCGTCGGTGAACATCTGGATGGCGAGGCCGCAGTGACCGGCGACGATAGGCGTAGCGCCGGAGGTCCCGCCGAAGCCGGCGTACCAGTTACCCGACGCGTAGCCAGCGCTGCCGGTGCGGTCCGACGTAGCGATGTTGTCGTAGTAGGCGCAGAGGGTCGGCTTGATCCGCCCGTCGCTCGCAGGGCCAATGCTGGCGTTGCCAGCCGCCCAAGAGTCGTTCGTCGGGTCCGCGTCGTCGCCGTGCTCGACGCCGCCGACCGAGATCAGGTTCTTGGCCCACGCCTGCGGCCGCGAGCTGCGCGTCCCAGAGTTGGACTGACTCTGCGTCCAGCTGATGTCGTGGTCGAACACGATGTCGTCCGACTCCATCGAGACCGAGTTGTATTGCGTCGTCAGCGAATCCCCCCACGACGCCGTCGACAGGCTGACGCCGTGGACGTTGGCGAGGTCGTCGAACACCTGCCAACGAGAGACCGATACGGAGTTGTAGTTGGTGTAGAACTTGCCGGCGTCGGGCGCCATGCCGCGCACGGCCGGGTTCGAGCTGCCGTTGCCGAACACGATGCCTGCGGTGCAGTGCCCGTGATCTTCAGCGCCGCCGCCGCTCTGGACGTTCTGGGCGCCGCCCGTGAAATCCGGGTGCGTCGCCTCGATCCCTTCGTAGATGTGCAAGTTGACGCCCGCGCCGGTGTAGCCACCCTGACTCTCGACGTAGTCGCCGCCACCCTGCACGCGCGCGTTGTCCATGTCTTCTTCGGGAGCCGACCACTGGTCGACCCAGAGGACCTCGTCGAAGCCCGCGACCTGCAGCAGCTGTGGTCCTGTCAGCGTCGCGTCGACCAACACGCTGCCTTGGTGAAGGTCCTCAATGCGGCCGCCGACGCGCGCGATCTTGGCCGCCAGCGTCGGCTTGTCGACGCGCTTGTTCGCGACGACGATGTTGTAACGCGCCGGCGCTGCGCTCAGGTGCGCGGCACGGTCCAGCAGCGCGGGGTCGACGCGGTACGCGACCTCATAGCTGCCCACCCAGCGGACCGCAGCAGCGGCCCGCAGCGCGCCCGCGGCCGACGCGGTCATACGGACTACGTAGGCGTCCTGAGGGAGGTAGCCGATGCGCTCCCCCCCAGCGGCGACGATCGCGTCACGATCCTGTTGGGTCGGAGTCCGATAAAACTGCACGATCCACAGCCCGCGCTCGTTGGCCGCCTGGAGCGCCTCGGGCACAGCTGGCACCGACCTGAGCGGATCAAAGGAGCCGTAGCGGATCAGGATCTGTGATTCGGCGCCCGGCGCGTCGGCTTGGGCGTGCAGAGCAGGGCCGAGGGCCAACGCGAGCAGAACGGACCGGAAGCGTGGTGAGTGCATGTCGAGCGTGGAGATTGCTGGGGGCGGCAGCCTGACAGACATTCAATGGTAGCGGACGGATAGCTAGTTGGCAGCAGGACGAGCCAGCGGACCGGGCAGCGGCCGTCGCCGGGCCGCGCAGCGGGCGCCGACCAGCCGATTGCGTCCCTGCGATACCGCCGGTGTCACGGCCCGGGCTGCGCGCACTCAGGCCGCCGCGCATCAGCGCCGCGTCAGCCGGCCAACCGAGACAAATCGCGGTTCCTGCGCCGCGACGCCTTCGCTAGGCTCTGGGAGCCTGGGCTGGTCAGAGTCTGGGCCCGTACAGCTTTGCGCCCAGGTGGGGATCACCGCAGCCGCCGTACGGTCGACCATAGCAACCGAGACCGTCAACCAATGAGCAACACGTCCGGGCAACAGGGCTTGTTCGCCGGCGAGACCGACGAAGACACGATGGCAGCGAGCAAGCCGAAGAAGGGAGGCGCCTCTAGGCCGAGGAAAGGCAAGGCGATCAACGCAGAGACGATGGCCAAGCGCCAGCGGGAGATCTCGGTCAGCGAGTTCTTCACAAAGAACCGGCACCTGCTCGGCTTCGACAGCCCGCGGAAGGCGCTGCTGACCGCCGTAAAGGAGGCGGTCGACAACAGCCTAGACGCGTGCGAAGAGGCGCGCATCCTGCCGGACCTGAAGGTGACCATCGAGAGGATCGGCGACAACGACAAGCAGTTCCGGATGATCGTTGAGGACAATGGCCCCGGCATCGTCAAGGCGCAGGTCCCACACGTCTTTGGCCGCCTGCTCTACGGCTCGAAGTTCCACCGCCTGCGCCAGAGCCGCGGCCAACAAGGCATCGGCATCTCCGCTGCCGGCATGTATGGCCAACTGACGACCGGTCAGCCCGTGCAGGTGCGGAGCAAAGCGGGACGCCGCGCGATCCCGATGAAATACACCATCCGCATCGACACGGCGAAGAACCGACCCGAGGCTAAGGACGAGCCGATCGAGTGGGACACGAAGCAGGGCACCGAGGTCACCATCCCGATGGAGGGTGAATACCGACGAGGCCAACGGAGCATCCAAGAGTTCCTCAAGCTGATGGCGGTGTCCAACCCGCACGTCAACCTGACGTTCACCGAACCGGACGGCACGGTCACCGAATACGTTCGCAACACCAAGGACCTCCCCAAAGAGGTCGAAGAGATCAAGCCGCACCCGCACGGCGTCGAGCTCGGCATCCTGCTGAAGATGATCCAGGAGAGCGAGAACCGCACGGTGAGCGCGTTCCTGCAGCAGGACTTCTCGCGCGTCGGGCCTGGCGTCGCCAAGGAGATCTGCGAGAAGGCCGGCGTCAAGCCGACCACCAACCCCCGCCGCCTGGACACCAAGACCGTCCAGAAGATCAAAGACGCGATCGAGACCACGAAGATCATGTCGCCGCCGCTGACGTGCATCGCGCCGATCGGCGAAGAGCTGATCATCGCGGGGCTCAAGAAGGAGGTCGAAGCGGACTTCTACCAGGCGGCCTCGCGCAAGCCCGTGGTCTACCGCGGCAGGCCTTTCGCGGTCGAGGTCGGCATCGCCTACGGACGCCCGGGCGACACCCTGGAGATGACCGAGACTGGCAAGATCCAACAGAAGTCGGTCAAGAAGAACGAAGAGCTGCTGATGGGCAACGCAGACGAGCCGGTGCGGCTGATCCGCTTTGCGAACCGCGTGCCCCTCGTCTTTCAGCAGGCCGCCTGCGCGATCACGAAGGCCGTCGTCGGCACAAACTGGAAGAACTACGGGCTGCAGCAGCCGCGCGGCGCGCTGCCGATCGGCCCCATGGTCATCTTCGTGCACATCGCGTCTGTTTGGGTCCCGTTCACCAGCGAGTCCAAAGAGGCGATCGCCGGCTACGATGAGATCATGGACGAGCTCAAGCGCGCTTTGATGGAGTGCGGACGCAAACTCGGCACCCACGTGCGCAAGGGCAAGAAGCTCGCGAACGAGTTCAAGAAGCGCAACTACATCACGATGTACATCCCGCACGTGGTCGACGCGCTCAAAGAGATTCTGGAGCTCGAGGACAAAGAGGTCGAACGAGCGACCGGCAAGCTCACCGACGTGCTGGAGCGCAGCCGCAAGCTGTGACCCTAGGGGTTGCTCTGCGCGGCGGCGGCGTAGAACGTGGTCGCATGAGCACAAACACGCAGTCGAGCGACCCGTCGGTCTCCGATCTTGTCTTCGTCGGACTCAACCGCCGCGTCGCAGCGCTCCACCGTGCCACAGGCCAGCTCATCTGGAGCTGGAAGTCCCCGCGCGGCTACGGCCCCGTCGCGGTGATGCTGGACGGCGACCGCTTGATCGCGTCCGTGCACGGCTACACCTACTGCATAGACGCCGCCAACGGTGCGCAACTCTGGCAGAACACCTTGAGCGGCTTCGGCCTCGGCGTCCCGTGCTTGACGTCCTTCCGCAGCAGCTCCATGGCGAGCTCGATGTTGGCGCAGCACGCCGCGAACAACCAGGCCAGCGACTCAACTGGCGCGTAACTGTCTCCGCCAAATCATCCCCGATGACGCCGCCCAAGAGACCTCCTCAAACTGTGACGGTGCTCGGCGCTGGCATCGCCGGCGCCGGCGCCGCGCGCGCGTTCGCCGCGCGGGGCTGCGAGGTCAAGGTGGTCGCGCCGAGCGGGATCGCAGACGGCGCGTCGGGCGTTCCGTCGGCGGCGCTCCGGCCGCGGCTGTGGCGGCCGACCGCGCACGCGGCGCCCGACGCAGAGATCTTGGCCGACGCGTTCCGCTGGACGAGCAGGTGGCTGCAAGACGTCGCGTCGAGGCACTTCCGCGCCTGCGGCGTGCTGTTGTGCGCCGTTGACGCCGACGACGAAGTCAAGGTGCGAGACCGCGCCACGAACCCAGCGACCGCGGACGTCGTGCAGTGGTGCGGAGCGGCGGAGGCGTCTCGTCACGCAGGCGTCGAGCTGCCGTTTGGCGCGGCCTGGATACCGACGGGCGGCTGCGTCGACCTGGGCGGGCTCGTGCGCGAACTGCTTGAAGACGCCCGCGTCACGGTGTGCAGCCAGCACATAACCGAGACGACCGACTTAGTCGTCGACGCGCGCGCGCGCGTCCCGAACGGCGAGGTCGTGCGCGGACAGGCGCTCGGAGTCGCGCTCGGCGCGGCTGCACCGAGCGCCGTCATCTGCACCAACGGCTACCTATGCCCACCCGGCGAAGACGGCCTGACGTGGCTCGGCTCGACATATGACCGCCACGACGAACGCACCGACGAGCGGCCGCAGGACGACCACCGCATCCTTGACCGCTTCGACGCGCTCCCCGCGCTCGCCGAGGCGCTACAGGCGGCGCCGACCGAGCGTCGCTTCGCGGCTGTTCGCGCCAGCACACCGCAGCGCATCGCGCTGGTCGGGTTCGCCGCGCCCGACTTAGCTGTCACGCTCGGCCACGGCTCGCGCGGCGCGGTGACTGGACCTTGGGCAGGCGAGTTGCTGGCCGCGGCGGCCTTTGGAGAGCCGCTGCCGGCGACGCCAGCGCACTGGGCGCGCCTGCAGTCGCGCGCGGCGCAGCACACCTAGACCGTCGCCAGCGACCATACGCCGACGACGACGAACGCGGCGCACGACAGCCAAAGCGCAGCATCCCAGGCGCGGCCAGGGCACAGCCCTGGGTCTGTCCACCGATAACGCGCCCACAGCGCGCCGAATCCGAGGACTGGCAGCATCAAGGCCTGCGCGACCCCGCCAGCCATAACGAGCTGCGCTGGCGCCTCGAACCACGCGAACACCGCGAAGCTGACCACCGGCAAAAGACCGCAGAAGAAGCGGGTCCAGCGACGGCGAACGTCCGCCTCGTCCGGCGCGAATCCCAGCACAACGACGCAGTCCGCAGCGATGCGCGCGAGGCCGGCGCTGGCGACGAAGAACGTCGAGTAGAGCACGCAGAACGCCCCGATCAAAAACATCGGCCGCGCCCATTCACCGAATACAGGCACGTACATCTGCGCCAGCGTCCGCACCATCGCGCCCTTCTCCGGGTTGAGCCCTGCGCGGCCGAGAACGGCGGCGCCGAGCAGGTAGAACGCGACCGTCGCGAAGGTATAGACAGCCGCAGACATCCACGCGTCCCACTTCATGACGCGCAACCACCCGCGCGCGCGCGCGCGCCACGCTGCCGAGCCGTCGGCGCGGCCGCTCCACTTCGCGTAGCCTTTCTCCAAACACCAGTACGGATACATCACGAGTTCAGCGGCGCCGACCCCGATGATCCCGAACGCGGCGAGCGCTGTTTGCATCGACGAGCCGCCGTCGTCGCGCGAAGGCGGCAACGCGCCGCGCAGCCCTGAGACGAACTCGTCGGCGCGGATCGCCCAGTCGGGCTGGCCTTGCAGCAGCGCGACGGTGAGCACCGTGACGATCGTGAAGGCGACCACCATGGCTGTCGCGAACAGCTGAATCAGCGTAAACCGGCCGACGACGAGCACGGCAGCCGTCGGCGCCGTCAGCGCCGCCGCCCAGATCACGGCGTCCGGCGCGCTGCCCGCTGCGCCGATCGCCTCGCGCAAGCGCGCGCCTTCGGCAGCGGCAGCGTCGCTGCCCCCGAGGGCCAGCGGCTGGGTCGCGGCCTGCACCTGCAGCGCGACCAGCTGGTCCTGCAGCGCTTGGACCGCTGCGCCGGACTCGGTCAACGGCAGCGCCATCGCCAGTGCCTGGCCGACGCCGCCAACAATGCCGCCCTGCTGGCCCAGGGTCAGCGCGGTCATCACCACCCAGAGCCAGACGGCCCATCCGCCGCGCCAGCGAGGCCCAGGCAACCCGTCCAGCAGCTGCAGTGCGCCGCGCCCCCCGCCGACCGCGCTGCGACCGAACTCAACCTGCGTGAACACCTTTACGACGCAGCCGAGCACGATCAGCCAGAGCAGCGTGAACCCGGCCTCAGCGCCGACCTTTGTGGTCGCGATCAGTTCGCCGGAGCCGACGATCGATCCCGCCACGATCAGCCCGGGACCGAGCCGACGCGCGGTCGCCAGCGCGCCGCGAGGCGGCGCTCGCGCGTCGTCGTTCGTTGTTGAGGACGCTCCGGACGGCTTCATTTCTGCCTGCGATCTCCCAGCGGCCTTCGCTACGATCGAACCGCATCGGGCTGGTCAGAGCCCGATCAGAAGCCATGGCAGCCAAGAAGACCAAAAAGATCACCAAGAAGCCGGCGGCGAAGACCAAGCAACGCAAGCCGATGTCCAAGCTTGACCAGGTCACGGTCGGGGAGATCAACCGGTGCGCTGAGCACGTCTACGGGCGCATCGAGAAGCTCGGCAAACCCGAACTCAAGTTCCCCGAGCGCTCGCTCAAGAACGCCCGCTACGACAAGAAGGGCGGCTTCCAGATGGGCCGCAACCGGATCGAGCGCACGCTGACGGTCAACACCGTGAAGACCTTCGCGCAGACGCTGAAGCTGATGGCGTTCAGCAAGACGATGGTCGAGGACGACGACTTCGCGACCAAGCGAGAGGCCTACTACATCTCGAAGAACTGGGGCGAGGCCAAGTTCAAGGACCAGCCGGAGTCGGACACGGTCATGGACGACATCGAGGCGCTGTTCAGCCTCGAAGGCGTCGCCCGCGAACAGCTGCGCTTCCGTCCTGAGGACCACGGCGGCTCGGTCGCCGGCCAGCTGGTGGTGATCGATCGCGACCCCGAGGACGGCGAGATCATCCGCCACGACTGCACCCGCATGGGCTCCAGCGCGTATCAAATCCCGCGCTCGGTGGAGCACCTGACGTTCGAGTCCAAGGCCAAGTTCGTGCTGGTCGTCGAGACGGGCGGCATGTTCGACCGACTCAGCCACCACAAGTATTGGCGGACAGCGAACTGCATCCTCGTCGGGACGCAGGGCGTCCCGTCACGCGCGACGCGGCGGTTTATCCGCAAGCTCTCGGACGACAAGAACCTGCCGGTCTACTGCTTCAACGACTGCGACCCCTACGGGATCTCCAACATCTACCGCACGCTGAAGGTCGGCTCCGGCAACGCGGTCCACCTCAACAAGTTCTTTTGTGTGCCGAAGGCCCGCTACCTCGGCGTCACGCCGCAGGACATCATCGACTTCAAGCTCGAACAGGCGACGCACCCGCTCAAGGACGTCGACATCAAGCGCGCCAAGGACGCGCTGAAGAACGACCCGTTCTTCCAGGCGCACAAGGAGTGGCAGAAGGCGATCAAGCAGATGCTCAAGATGGGCGTCCGCGCCGAGCAACAGGCGCTCGCGAAGTGGGGCCTCAACTTTGTCATCGACGAGTACTTGCCGCGGAAGCTGAGCGAAGCGAAGAAGTTCCTGCCGTAGCAGAGACGAGAAAAGCACCCTCGCAGCGAG
>NYVR01000087.1 GCA_002684655.1 Planctomycetota bacterium
CGTCGCCGTCGAGGATCTCGAGCGCAGCATCCTCCAACGCATCGGTCAGCGGTAGGTCTGACTCTGGCGTCTCCGTCATGCTCGTCATCATGACCGATCCTGGAGGCCGCGGCACATCGTCTCGTCTGCGGAGGCGCAGATCTTCGCAGGCGACGCGACAGCGCGCCGCGAAGTTCTGCGGCGGCGAGCTTGTCAGCAGCGGCGACAACTCCGATCTTCGCGGCGTGACCGCGCCCGTCTTCGTCCCTTACTCCGACCGCTATCAACCCACCGTCACCCCGGAGGCGGCGTTGGCGACCTTTCACGACGCCCTGCGCCGTCGTCGCAGCGTCCGCGATTTCAGCGATCGCGCAGTGCCGGAGGTCGTCATCGAGTGGCTCGTCCGCTGCGCTCACACCGCGCCTAGCGGCGCGAACAAACAGCCATGGAAGTTTGTCTGCGTCCAAAGCCAGGAGATCAAGCAGCAGATCCGAGACGCCGCGGAGAAGGAAGAGCGCGCGTTTTATGAGCGCCGCGCGAACGAAGAGTGGTTGGCGGACCTTGGTCCGTTCGGGACCGACGCCAACAAGGAGTTCCTCACCGTCGCGCCATGGGTGGTGGTCGTGTTCACGATGACCAAGGCCGCGAATGGTGGGCAGGTCTATTACCTCAAGGAGTCGGTAGGGCTGGCCGCTGGCATGTTCTTGGCGGCCGCGCAACTCGCGGGTTTGGCGACGTTGACGCATACGCCGAGCCCGATGAAGTTCCTCAACGAAGTCCTCGACAGACCCGCGGGAGAGCGCCCCTTCCTGGTGATCCCTGTCGGCTATCCTGCGGACGGGTGCATGGTGCCTCGCGCGGCGCTTCAGCGCCGCCCGGTCGACGACGTCATGCACGTGGTCTGACCTGCGGCGCCGGTCGCCTGGACTAGGTCCGGGTCACGTGGTGACTAGGCGGAGGCGGGCGCGCGCCCGGTTCCATAGGCCGAGCAGACCAAAGCCGCTGCACAGCAAGACAGCGATCGCGCGGCCGCGAAGTCCGATGTGCGCGGCGGCAGGTTCATCTACTCCGCTAGCGACCGCGCTCGTAACCTCCTCTTGGAGGTCACGGATTTTTTGGGCGCGGCTCTCTCGGAGCGCCGCGATGGTGGCGCGTCGCACCTCAGGCGTCGCCGTGGGCAGCAGCGCGAGCACGGCGTCGCGGACCGCTTGTGTTGTCCAGGGGAGGCTTTGACGTGCGGCTTCGACAATGCGCGGCAGCTCCGTCACGGCGCTGCGTCGCGTCAACGCGCGGATCGCGGTCAGTCGCAGCTGATCGTCGCCCATCAGCAGCGCTCGTAGCGTCTCGACGTCAAGCTCGCGGTCGTCGCGCGCCAGCTGCCGTGCTGCTTCGTGTCGATCACCGTCCCGTGCTGCGAAGGCGCGTAGCTGCAGCGCGGTCGGGTCGCTGTTGCCGTTGGCGGCCGCAGACATGATCAACATAAGCGGCAGCATCACTCCGCCGCCGCTGCGTCCGCGCAGGCAGATTCCCTCTTGGGCGCGCCACGCCAGCCAAGACACGTCGCCGCACAGCGACGGACAAATACGCAGAAGATTCGCGCTCTGATCACCTTCGACTGTGCAGCCTGACAGGTGCCCTGCCAGGACCCCGATCGCCAACGTGCGCGGGCGTTCGAGGGTGTCCGCGCCGATCGAGCGCAGCAGCTTGAGCGCGGACTCTGGGGGCTCGAAGCCGTCAGGAACAAACCAGTCCTCGCGTCCGTCGCGTCGGCAGCGCCAGAGGATTGCTGATGCCGGGCGGTCGTCGTCGGTCGTTACAACGCCTACGGCGACGGCGCCTGTAGGCATAGCTACAGCGGTCGGTGAGATCTGCAGCCTGTCTGCGGTGAGCGTGATCGACAGGGGGCCCAACGGGTCGAGATCGCGCGGCCACGTCGGGAGGCTCGGGAGATAGTCTTCGCAGAGCCACGCGATGGCGGGCACGTCACTCCGGTGTTCGCTGGACGCGACTGCGGCGTGTAGGCGCGGGCTCTGCGCTGCTGCTGTCGATGCCGCTAGCAGGACGGCGAGCGTCGAACGTCGGAGCGTGCTACGAGAAGCGGTCATCTGCGGCTTCTCCTTCATGGGCGGCCACCAGTTGGTTTGCCTCGGGCCAGAACGGCGCGTCGCTCGGCGGCGCGCTTGCGACGCTGACCTCTCCATGGTCATACGTGTCGTAGGGCTCGTGCTCCTCGTATGGGTCGTAGTCGCTGCACTCATCATCCTCAAAGGGGACGTCATCTTCGGCGTAGCATTCATCGGACGGGCTAACGAGCGCCGCCGCTGCCAGCGCGTCGGCGTAGCGCCTGCGTTGCTGAAGGGACCGACGGATCAGCCAGAGTCCGAACAAGAGCGCCGACGGGATCGCGCACAGGATCGCCTTGCCTGTCGCTCGCTGCTCAGTCCACCACGACGCGGCCTTTGCGCTGAGCGCTGCGGTGTCGTCGACCAAGCGACCAAGGCGTCCGGCGGGCTCGCTTTGACGGTCGTCCATGAGGTGGGCGACGGCGACCTCAAGCAGCGGACGCAGCGCGGGTCCTTCGAGGTCGAGGCGCGCGTCGAGCGCCGCGATCGACCGCGGGTCTGCTAGCTCCGTCAGGCGCGCGATGGCGTAACGACGCACTAGCAGCTCTTCGTGCCCCAACACCGCGATCAGCGCTGTGGTCTCATCGCGGGGTTCGAGTCTGGGCGACATTTCCTGGAACGCGTAGGCGAGCGCCTGGCCGCAGCCCGCGACCTGCGCGTGCGCGACGTCGCTCGCCATCCTGAGGAGGTGTCGTGACGCGCCGAGATCGGTCAGCGTCAGCAGCGCGGCCTGCACATCGGTAGGCGGCGTGTCTTTGGATGCGTCCTTGGCGGCGCGGATCAACGCCAGCAGAGGCTCGATCGCAGCCGGCCGGCGAAGCCGGCCGAGGGCCTGGGCGGCGACGGTCCGGCAACGTCGGTCCGGGTCGCCGAGCGCGTGGATCGCGGTGGCCGTCGTCGAGATGTCACCGTGTTGCAAGATCCCGTGCAGGGCCTGAAGTCGCGCTTCGGCGTGTGGGCTCGCCTCGACGACGTCGGGGAGCGCTGTCAGGTGTGCTTGGTTGCCGCTGCTCGCGAGGATCCAGGCAGCGCGGGCCGCGACAGCTTCCTCCGGACACCGCGTCAGCTCGGTCAGTGTGGATGCGTCGGCATACTGGCCCGCGGCCTCGGCTTTGGCGAGCGTCTCGCTGGGTGTAGCGGCGACGACGGCCTCCACGGCCGCGCCGGCGTGTGCGGGGGGTTGTGCCGGTCCCTGCGGGGTCATCAGGGACAGCAGACAGAACTCGATCAGACCCATGGCATCCTCACTCCATGACGCTCATCGACCGACTGGCGTGAGCGCCTGCAGGGAGACGTCGCACGAAGCCAGTTCTGCGACTGGCGTGAGGCGGGCCGGCGTTCGAGCGGGTCCCGAGCTCAGTGAACACGAGCTGCGCGGTCGGTGGCGATGTCTCGCCGATCCGCCCGGTGGCATCGCGGAGTTCGGCGTCGATGGGAAGCTAGAGCGCGTCGGCGGCCTCGTCGGGCAGCCGAACTGGGCTTTCCTGCTGCTGGAGCCGCTCGATTTGATGACGCAGGGTCCGGCGGCGATCGCCGCGCCAGCCCAGGTCAGCGGTGGACGTCGACATGCCTGTGGATGAGTTGGTGCGGATCACCACTCATCGAGCGCGCCGCGGGCGACTGCTCCGCGGATCCACGCTTCGTCGCTAGGCCGGGCTAAGCCAACGAGGGCGTCTCAGCCCTTGATGTGTTGCGAGACGAGCTTGGTCATCTCAAACATCGTGACCTTCTCCTTGCCGCCGAAGACCGCCTTCAGGGCGTCGTCGGCGATGATCTCGGTCTTCTTCTCGGGGTTTTGCAGCCCCTTGGCCTTGATGTACTCCCAGAGCTTCTTGGTGATCTCGCTGCGCGGGATCGGCTCGGCGCCCACGACGACGGCGAGGAGCTCGTCCGGCTGCACAGGCTTCATGAGGGCCGGGTTCGGCTTGCGCTTCTTCTTTTCGGGTTGTTCTTCGCTCATAAGTCGTGCCGTGGAGATTGGGTTGAAGGACTGCGCGACGGCCTCGCGGCCAGCTCGCGCTCTGCTGCCTGATGATGGCTGACTCAAGCCTCCGCACAAGGACCAAGGCGCACTCCCACGAGATTACGGTCGGACGGACGCTCATTAGATCCGATTTCGCCGTATTTTGCGGGTTCGGCGGTCGCTTCGTCGGCGGGTGATTTCCTGTCTTCGAGGCTGCGCAGCCTGCGCGACGACGGCGCGGCATGGCCTGCGGGGGGGCGGCTCAGGGCGCGGTGCAGCGCGGTGCTAGGCCGCGCGGCACGCGGAGGCGCGACCCTACGATCACGTCATTTGTCGAGGACGCCGCGCGCCACGAACCAGCTGCGGCAGAGTCTCGGCCACGCGCTCGCCGCCAGCCCTGCGCCTAGCCCGACGCCGTGGCGCCCTTGCTCGAAGCAGTGCAGCTCGCACGGTACGCCGGCGCGCCGCAGCGCAGCATAGTAAGCGAGGCTGTTCTCGACCGGCACGGCGCGGTCCGCCGTCGTGTGCCAGAGAAAGGTCGGCGGGGTGTTGGCGTCTACTTGGCGCTCGCTGGACATCTCGGCGATAAGCGCGGGCGATGCGTCTGCTCCCAGCAGGTTGCGCTGCGACCCGCTGTGGGTGAACGGACGGTCGAACGCGAGCACCGCGTAGCACAGCACGGCGAAGTCGGGTCGGCACGACATCCGCTCGACGGGGTCGCGAGCTTCGGCGTCGCCGGAGTCGTGGTGGACGCTCACGCTCGACGCGAGGTGGCCACCGGCGGAGAACCCGAGCACGCCGACGCGCGTCGGGTCGATCTGCCAGCTGGCCGCGTTGGCGCGCACTACGCGCAGCGCGCGTCGCGCGTCCTGCAGTGGCGCCGGATGTTGGTAGCCCTTTCCCCGGTGGCGGTAGTCGAGCACCGCGGCGGCGACGCCGATCGAGTTTAGCCACGCCGCGATCTGTCGACCCTCGTGCGCCATCGCGAGGTGTCCGTAGCCGCCCCCCGGGCAGACCACGACCGCAGGCGTCGCGGCGTCTGCTCGCCGCGCCGGCCATACGAGCAGCTTCGGTCGGTCTTTCGGCGCGGCCCCGAGCGCGCCCGGTGCGCCGCTCGGCCACAAGAGTCGCTCGATCGGCGCTTGTGAGGTCGCGGCAGAGGCGGCGTAGAGCAGCGCGGCGAGCAGGAGGAGGCGGCGGAGGGTGTTCACGCTCCTAGCCTAGCTCGTCTCCTCGGCGCTCGCACCGACGCCGCGCGTCAGCGGCTCAGTTCGAGCCGCTGGATCCAGACGTTGCGGAACCGGACTTCGTTGCTGTGGCCTTGCAGCTTGATCGGCCCAGGCGTCGGTCCTTCCTGCTGTCCGGCGCCGGTTTTGCGCGGCATCGCGAAGTCGTCGTGCACGAGCTGGCCGTTATGGAAGACCGTGATCCTCGCGTCGTCGGTCTTTTGTGTCCCGCTCCAGCGAGAGGCGCGGAAGATGATGTCGAACGACTGCCACTCGCCCGCAGGCCGGCACACGAGCACGTCGGGCTTCTTGAGGCGGTAGAGGCTCGCGCAGTAGCTCGCCTTGTAGTCCTCGGCGGCGACACCGTGCGCGTCGCTTATTTGGACCTCATAGCGCTTCTGGATGTAGACGCCGGAGTTTCCGCGCGCCTCTGGGTTGCTGCCCTCGACCACGTTCGTCGCAAACTCCAGGTGCATGCGGAAGTCCTGATACGACTCAGGCGTGACCACGCTGTCCCACTTCGGCGACGCGGTGAGCACGCCGCCCTCGAAAGACCACAGGTGGTCGCCGTCTCGGTTCTCCGGGACCATGAGCGACCCCCGCGGTCCGATCAGCTGGACGGCGTCGACTGGTTTCCGCGGCGTCTCGGTGTCGGCGCCGAAGCCGCGGGTCGTCGTCGCAGGAGCGTGCTTGGTGACAAAGTCGACCAGCGCCTGGCTTTCGAACCATCCGCGCCACATGTCGTGGCCGCGACCGTTCGGGATTTCGAGCGACATGACGCCTCCGAGCGCCTCGTAGCGTCGCCGCAGCGCTGCTGAGTTGGATTCGAGCGGCACCACGCGGTCTGCGTCTCCGTGGATGTGATGGATCGGCACGTCTGCCGCGGCCAGTGAATGGACGCGGGCGATGGGGTTGTGGGCGTCGAGGCTGTCGCGCAGCGCTCCGGCGCTCATCTCGAACGCTGCGCAGGCGCGGTCGACACCTGGGTAGCTGCGCAAGTCACAGACCGGATAGATGCCGGCGATCGCGGCGACCTGCTGCGGGTGCTCGATCGCCCACGCGTAGAGCATCAGCCCGCCGCGGCTACGCGCGAGCAAGACGGGGCGTGGCGCGAAGCCTCGTTCGTTTACGAGGGTCGCGTGCAGCTGGTCGTAGACCGCTACTCCTGTCGGGCTGCCGTACGACTCGCCGACGTCGACGCCGGCGATCGCGACGCCTGCTGCGAGGAAGCGCTCGAACATCCAGGCCTCGGCCTTCGAAGGCAGCTCGGGGAGCGTGGGCGCATACCAAACCCACGGCTGCGGCGTCCGACGGCGGTCAGCGGCAGGCGAGATTACAAAGGCGGCGTGCTCGGCGACGGAGAATACCTCGCCGGGCAGCGGCAGCTTCTTCTTTGGGGCCGCGGGCTCTTGCGCGCAGAGCGACAGCGATACGATGAGGGCGAGCGGACCTAGGAGTGCGGCGAGCGGCATGACGCGATTCTATCGCGCTGACCCCCAGATCGTCTCCAGCAGCGCGTGGCATCCGGGGTCTATCTGTCGCAGCTCTGCGCGCACGAACGGGTAGAAGTCGTTGCGGTAGAAGAAAGCCTCGGTGGCCTCTGCAAAGTACTCCTTGTGGTTGGTGAGCGCGTAGTGCCGGACGCGGCGGCCGTCGTGCGCGAGCACGTCCTCATACGTTCGGGCTGCGCGCGCCGCGCGGAAGGCTTTGACGACGCGCTGGTCATCGAAGCCGAGCACTTGATCGTGGAATGCGTGCGCCAATTCATGCAGGACGACGGCCGGGTGTTTCATCATCTGCGCGCGCGACAGCAGCGCGCGGGCGCGCGGGATGTGCACCTTCTTCGCGAGGCGAGGGTCATATCCGTGGTGCTCGAGCCAGCCGACGCTCGGGTGATACTGCATGTTTGAGAGCTCGGGGTGCTCGCGCTCGATCCAGATCCCGAGCTTCCGCAGCCTCGCGAGCGGCGCTGCCGGGACCAGGACGGAGATTCGCTCGAGGTGGTTGGCGAGCATCGAGAGGGCCTTGCTACCGGCCTTGGCGTGGTCGCCGCTGAGCAGCGCGGGGTCAACGTGCACTCGGAAGCCGTGCAGGTCGCGGATCACCGGATCGAGGCGACGCGGCTTTGGCTCGACGCCCGCGACCTGCCAGCGTCCGGCGCGGTCGCGACGAAGGGTCACCTCGCTGTCTGGCCAGTCGGCGACCATCGCGCCCGCCGCCGAAGCGGCGACGCTGTAGTCGGCGTCTTCCGCGGGCGGCGTCAACTTCTGCGGGAGCATCGCCCCGCGCCGTAGGAACGCTGCGACGACGCGTCGGTCAGCGCCGCGCAGCGCCGCCGCAAACCCGCGCAGCAGCTGCCGCGGCTCGAAGTCCGCGCTGCGCTCGGTCACCGGCGTGAACGCCATCGCGTGCTGCCAAGGTAAGTCGTTGGTCTCGCGAGAGAGCGCGAAGCCGTGGCTGGCCATCTCGCGGATGACCTGCGCCTTGCTCATCATGTGCTCGGGTTTGATCGGCACCGCGGGGTCCTCGGCGCGGAACTCGACGAGGACGACCTCGCCGCCTGGCTTCAGCGCGTCGCGCACGCGCTGGATGACCCTGACGGGGTGAGAGAGCTCGTGGTAGACGTCGACCATCAGCACGAGGTCGCAGGAGATCTTGGGGAGCTTGGGGTCGTCGACCGTGGCTTCGACGAACTGCACGTTTTCGAGCTGAGCGTCTTGCGTGCGCTGCTCGAGCATCACCAGCATCTGCGGCTGCAGATCGACGGCGAACATCCTGCCCGCGGGCCCGACGGCCTGTGCCAGGGGCAAGGTGTGGTAGCCGTTGCCGCAGCCTAGATCGCACAGGGCCTGCCCCTCTTCGACCGCGAGCCACGCGCGCAGCGCGACGCCGTTCTCCTCGTCCTCGCGGGTCTGCCGCATCAGCCAGCCAGCGCCGGCCCAGTGCATCGTGTGGGCGACCTCGCGCCCGAGGTAGGTCGTCCGCCCGACAGCGGTCGCCTCTGGGTCTTCAGGCTGCTGCTGGGGACGCTGCGCGGGCAGGCAGAGCGCGAGAGAGAGGCAGGCCGAAGAGAGCACCATGACCCCACGATATCGCCTCTGGCGCCGCGCAGATGCGCTGGGTCGTCCGATGTGGGCCACGTCGCGCTCGCAGCGGTGATCTCGGCGCCCTCTGCGGCATCCGCTCGGCTGCCCCGAGCGAAGTGACGAACGCCCATGGGTTATCGCTACGCCGCTTTCGCTACGTTCCCGGACCGGGCAGCCGCCCAGTCTGCGATCGTGGAGTTGTCGGACTTCGGGCTGGGTGCGGCCAAGGTCAAGCTGTTCGAGTGCCGAGGCGAGTCTTCTCAAGCGACCATCCTGGACGGGCTGATGAGCAACTGCACGTGGGCGGAGTCGGACGGTCGCCGCGGCCTGCGCATCGGCCTTGGCTTAGGCGCGAGCCTGGGCGCGGTCAGCGGCGTCGTCATCTGGACGACGCTGGGCATGACGGCGATCAGCGGCGTGACCTGCGGGACCTTCATGGGGACCCTCATCGGCGCCGTGATGTCTGGCATCGTCGGCGCGGGGCTGGTCAACCCGCGGTTGGCAGCGGCCGTTCGCGCGCTGCAGATTGGTCAGGTGTTGGTCTCGATCTCGTGTCAGAGCCGCGAGGAGCACCACATCGCGCGGCGGCTGTTGCGCCCTGGCAGCATCGCGCTCGCGAGCAACCGGTCGGTTTCGGCCGCGAGCTGACCCGCTCCTGAGGCGAATCGGCGCTGCCTCGCGTGTTGGCGATGTGCGCGGCCGTCGGACTGCCCTAGATTGCGTTGATGACGAGACCTCGTTACGTCGGCGCGTTACTGGCGCTGACGAGCTGCTCTTCTGGGGCAGCCCCAGACGGCGTTCCCGCCGCGCTTAGAGCAGCTGCGCCGTCGCTCCCCAACATCGTCATCATCTACGCGGACGACCTCGGCTACGGCGACCTGTCCTGCTACAACCCCGACGCGGCCTACGCGACGCCCAACCTAGATCGGATGGCAGCCCAAGGCGTGCGTTTCACCGACGCGCATAGCCCTTCGACCATCTGCAGCCCCTCGCGCTATGGCCTGCTCGCAGGTCAGCAGATCTATCGCTCGACCGGGCGCGGCGGCGGCGCGTGGGAGGGGCCTGGCGGACCTAGCTACCTCAAGCCAGGGACGTTGACCATGGCGCAGATGCTGCAACAGGCTGGCTACCGCACCGGCGTCTTTGGTAAGTGGCACGTCGGACTCACATGGTTCGGAGAAGACGGCGAGCGGCTGGGTGGCGGCTTCGAGAAC
The DNA here is from genome assembly GCA_002684655.1 of Planctomycetota bacterium. Classification (GTDB taxonomy): domain Bacteria; phylum Planctomycetota; class UBA1135; order UBA1135; family UBA2386. The sequence goes on from NYVR01000087.1 coordinate 9,592, forward strand.
TCGTTGCGCATCGACTACGATAAGAGCACGCCGTTGGTCGACGGCCCCAACGCCCGTGGCTTTGACACGTCGTTCGTGACGCCGAACTGCCCGACGACCGACCCGCTCTACATCTACATCGAGGACGGGATGGTGCCGGTGCCGGCGACGAAGCGGCACGCGCGCGCGAGCTTGCCTAATCCGGGGGGGAAGTGGCGTTGGGACAATGACGAAGGCTGGATGGCGGAGGGTTACCGGTTCGTCGACGCCGACCTGCTGTTCTTCAACAAGGCAAAGTCCTTCATCACCCGTCACCGCGAACAGCGCGCTGATCAACCGTTCTTCGCGCTGCTCTCGACGCAGATCTGCCACGCGCCCGTGTTGCCCGCGGCTGCCTACGCGAACCGCAGCGCCGGCGGGCCGCGCGGTGACTTCGTCGAGGAGCTCGACGCGCTCGTCGGCAGGATGTTCGCGCTGTTGGAGGACTTGGGTGTCGCCGAGGACACGATCGTCTTGTTCAACAGCGACAACGGGCCGGAGACGGTGCACACCGCCTGGATGCGCGAAGACCACGGCCACGACCCCGCCGGCGGTTGGCGCGGCGTAAAGCGCGACGGTTGGGAGGGAGGGCACCGCGTCCCATACCTGGCGTGGTGGCCGGGCCGATTTTTATCGGGGTCGGTCAGCGACCAACTGACGAGCACGACCGACATCTTCGCCACGCTGGCGTCCGTTGTGGGCGTGACCCTCCCGGACGAACAAGCGGCTGACAGCTTCGACATGTTGCCGGCGATGCTGGGGACACAGCCTGCGGGGGAGAGCATCCGACCGCACCTGCTGACCCAGAGCTTCCGCGGCGAGTTCCAGCTCCGGTGTGGTCAATGGAAATACCTAGACCATCGCGGATCGGGAGGGAATCGATACGACCGCGGTTTGATGCGTGCGTACGCGCTGCCAGAGCGGGCGCCTGATGCCGCGGGTCAGCTCTATGACCTCGCGGCTGACCCAGGTGAGACGGACAACCTCTTCTACGCACGTGAAGACCGTCGTGAGCAGATGCGAAGTTTGCTCGACGAGCTGAAAAAATGCGGACGCAGCGCCCCGGTGAATCGGGCGCCGATCGGGCTCGAAGGCATCGCGGCTGCGGCGGCGGCGCGGCGCCGATGATGGCGACGGGATGATCTGACGCCTGCGGCCGCGCGGGCTTTTTTGATCGAGCGCGCATCCGTCGCGCGCGCGTCGACGATCCTCAGGTTATGAGATCGTCGACCATCACGTCGTCCGACCGCGCAGTCGACCGCGTCTACGCGATTCGCGTCGAGAAGGAGAATCTCAAGTTCAGTTGTGCCCACTTCCTCATCTTCGAGGATGGCACGGCCGAACGCCTTCACGGGCACAACTACCGCGTGGCCGTGGAGCTTGAGGCAGCCAAGCTTGAGCACGGCGTCATCGTCGACTTCAACGTCGTCAAACAACAGTTGAAGTGCCTCCTCGACCGACTCGACGAGCATTTTTTGATCCCGGGGCGAAACCAGCTGCTGACCTGGGAAGAAGCGGACGGAGAGATCACGGTGCGCTTCGATCGTCGTCGTTACGTCGTCCCCGTTGACGAAGTGGTCGTCCTACCGATCACCAACACCAGCTCCGAGGAGCTGGCTGCTTACATCTCCAACGAGTTGCTGCACGGTCTGCGCGACGCGAGCCCCGAGACGCGCTGGTCGCGCATCGAAGTGAGCGTAGAAGAGACATCCGGGCAGCGTGGCCTCTGCATCCTCCGACCATGACTGATCTGCTGCCTCCCAAGACTTCTCAACGCTCCGTCTCACGGCGCGCCGCGGCTGCGCGGCCATCGCGTGACGAGGCCGTAACTGCGATCCGCACGCTGCTGAAGTGGATCGGAGAGAATCCCGACCGCGAAGGTCTTATCGAGACCCCGGATCGCGTGCTGCGCGCCTACGAGGAGTTCTTCGCTGGCTACAAGCAAGATCCGGCCGACGTCCTCGAGAAGACCTTCGACGAGTCAGGCTCCTACAACGGCGCGGTGATCGTGCGAGACATCGACGTCCGCTCGCACTGCGAGCACCACATGGTCCCATTCATCGGCAAGGCGCACGTCGCGTACCTTCCCGACGCCAAGGTCGTCGGCATCAGCAAGCTCGCGCGCCTCGTCAACGGGTTCGCGCGTCGCCTGCAGATCCAGGAGCGCCTGACCGCCGAGGTCGCGCGCACCCTGATGAGCGCGCTCAAGCCGCAAGGTGTCGCCGTGATTGTCGAGGCTGAGCACCACTGCATGACGATGCGCGGCATCCGCAACGCTGGCGCCACGACCGTGACGCAGCATCTGTGCGGCATCTACGAAGAGAACGCGACGCTCCGCGCCGAGATCCTCCGCGAGCTGCGTCGGAACAACGGCTAGCACGCGCCGGGCTTTCGCCCCCGAAGACGAACTCGCGCGGCCGCGTTCGGCGCGGCCACGGCGCCGGTGCTCTGCGATCAGGACAGATCTCAGGCGCCGCCGCGCTTGTCGGGCCCGGCGAGGACCTCCGAACTGATCGTTCGATGCGGGGTGATGCGTTTCTGAGAGCGCCTCCGAGCCGGTAACGTGTCGGACATGTCGATCCGCTCTGTCACCAGCCTGCAGCCGCCGCGCGCAGATCTCCGCACGCTCTACCCCGCCATCGAGCCGTATGACAGCGGTCACCTCGCTGTCGGCGGTGAGCACCACGTCTACTACGAACAGTGCGGCAACCCGAACGGCAAACCCGTCGTCTTCGTGCACGGCGGCCCCGGCGGTGGCGCAGGCGAGGACTACCGGCGGTTCTTTGACCCGGAGGCTTACCGGATCGTGCTCTTCGACCAGCGCGGCTGCGGCCGCAGCAAGCCCTACGCGAGCCTCGCGGACAACACCACGTGGCACCTCGTGTCAGACATCGAGAAGATCCGCGACCACCTTTCGATCGAGAGGTGGCAGGTCTTCGGTGGGTCGTGGGGCAGCACGCTCGCGCTCAGCTACGCGCAGAAGCATCCAGAGCGCGTGACCGAGCTGGTGCTGCGCGGGATCTTCATGCTGCGGCGCAAAGAGCTGCTTTGGTTCTATCAGGAGGGCGCGAGCAACATCTTCCCCGACGCTTGGGAGAAGTACTTGGAGCCGATCCCCGAGGTTGAGCGCGGGGATCTCATGAGCGCGTACTACCGCAGGCTGACTAGCGACGATGAGCAGGTCCGGGTCGAAGCGGCGCGCGCGTGGTCGATTTGGGAGGGGACGACCAGCCTGCTCTACCCGGACGAGGGCAAGATCGCCGAGACCGGTGCGGATGAGTTCGCGGTCGCCTTCGCGCGGATCGAGTGCCACTACTTCGTCAACGGCGGCTTCTTCGAGGTCGAGGATCAGCTGCTCCGCGGCGTCGATCGAGTCCGTCACATCCCGACGGTCGTGGTGCAGGGCCGCTATGACGTCGTCTGCCCAGCGCGCTCAGCGTGGGATTTGCAGCGGGCGTGGCCTGAGTCGGACCTGGTCATCGTCCAGGACGCCGGCCACTCGGCGTTCGAGCCAGGGATCCGCAGCGCGCTGTTGGACGCGACCGATCGCTTCCGACGCTGACAGGGTCGGCGTCCTCTGTCACTATCTGTTGCCGCGGAGTGCGGATCCGTCGTCGGGAACGACAGCTTGTCGTATGATCCGACCCGCTCGATGGGCGCATCGCGCCGTCATCTGCAGAACCCCACCATGACCATGCCCGCACGTTCTCGCGCGTTTTCTCTGCTCGCTCTCTCGGCTCTGATCGGCGCCGGTATCTGGCTTTGGTCGGCCTCTGCTGACGCTGGTTTCGCGCCGCCGGTGCCCCAGCAGGCAGCTGACGTCACGTCCCCAACAGACGTCGACGCCGTCGAAGCAGCGACGGTGGACGACCCGGCCGACGCGGCGAGCCGCGAAGCGCTTGAGCGCGAGGTGCCGGAGAGTTTGTTCTTGGCGGCGGACGACGAGGCCAACGGCCGCAAGCTTGTGACTGTTCAGGTCTGGGACCGCGATGAGGGCGTCGCCGCCGCGGGCGCCGACGTCTTCGTGATGAACAGCGCTGAGGCCGACTGGGACGTCACCCGAGGTCCCTTCGCGCTCCACTGGAGCAGCGTCGCTGAGCGCCGTGGTCGGCGCTTCCGCACGGACGAAGAGGGCCGCGTCGACGTGCCGGGCTTCGCGAACAACTCCGTCGTCGTCGCCAAGGCCGCGGGCGCCTACGCGTTCAAGTGGGTCGGAGAAGTCGCGGCGGACGGGCAGGTCGAGGTCCTGACGATGGAGGCCGATGAGGCGGTCACCATCAAGGTCGTCGACGAACGGGGCGCGCCGGTGCCGGGCGCTGCCGTCGGTGTCGTTGAGCGCATCCCATTGGCCGGGCCGATGGAGGAGTTGCAGGCGCGCGCCGAGCAGCTCGGTCAGTGGGTCGACAGCATGCGTCAGTGGATGAGCAGCAACCCGGATGACGCCCGCAAGGCAGGCGGCAAGTTCTCCGAGCTGCAGGAGCAGCTGCGCGAGACGCGTCAAGAGCTCGAGGTCGCGCGAGTCGAGAGCGAGCGTCGCAAGCGACAGGGCGGGCTCGCAGACCAGCGCCCCCTCGCTCGCTTAGAAGTACGGACCCGCCGCCTCACCGACGAGGACGGCCTCGCGGTCGTCGAGCACTTCCAGCTCTATCGTCGCCCGGACGAGCGCGAGGCGAAGCAGCAGAAGCGGGGCGCGGCCAAAACGAACACGAAGAAAGCCGCCGGTCGCGGCAAGGCGGCCGGCGCTCGCGGCGGCAAGGGCGCGGCCCGCGGCGGCAAGGGCGCTGCTCGCGGCGACAAGGGCGGCGCGCGCGGCGGCAAGGGCGCGGGTAAAGGCGCGGGTAAGGGAGGGCAAGCTGGCAAGAATGGGTTCGAGGTCGCCCAGCTGCCGTCGACCTTCGAGGCCGCGCTGCTGATGCCGCTGACAGCGCCCGTGACCAAAGAGATCTCGGTCGACCCGCTGCCAGAAGGCGTCATCGAGCTGCAGAAGCCGCTGACCGCGGCGTTGGCGCTGCGCACGGTCGACCGCGACGGGCGGCCGTTCACGCACCCGGTCCGTGGCCAACTCGAGCTCATCGACGACGAGTCGTCGGCGTGGTCTCGCGTGATGCTGCGCAAGGAACAGGACGAAGAGACGATCGAGTTCCCGCATGTTGGTCTGGGTCTCGTGCTCCAGGCTTCTTGCCGCCTCGACGACGACGACTTCCGCTGGCAGAGCGGCGGGCTCCAGGGCCCCACCGCCGCCGGCGAGCGGCTTGAGGTCGACCTCGTCGTGGCGCCTGAGGCGGGCATGCTGTTCGCCAAGCTCGTCGACGCGGCTGGCGCCCCTCTCGGAGGCGTCAGCCCCTCGTTCCTGATCTCTGCTCGCGGCGGTCGGCTTGAGGGCGAAGAGGTCACGACCGACCGCGCAGGGCGGTTCCACCTGCCCTACAAGGTGCGCGAAGGTCAGGTCGCGCCATATCGATTTGAGGTCCGACTCGACGACGCTGTTCCGACTCGCGGCTTCGCGTCGCCGCTGTCGCAGCTTCCGGTCGCCACTGTGACCGATCTAGGCGAGATCGCGCTCGACGACCTCTCTGCGTTTGCGCGGGGCGTGGTGGTCGATGACAGCGGCGCCGCCGTCGCTGGCGCTTCTTTGCAGTTGGAGCGTGAGCGCGCCGTCGGCGACGCGCAAGAGATGCGCTACGTAGAGGAGCCCTTCGTCAGGGCTGAGACCAGCGAGGACGGGTCCTTCCAGCTGTTCGGGGACTTCGCGCCGGGTCGTTATCGCTTCCGCGTGGAGAAGCGCGAGCACTTCCGCACCTTCGCCGACGTATCCAGCGGCGATCAGCTTCGGGTCGAGATGACCCGCAAGTGCCGCGTCGTGGGTACCGTGGTCGCGCCCGAGTGGATGAACCGCAAGCGCGTCCGCGTGGAGCTGCGACCCGTCGCGGTTTCGGCGCCGCCCGGCGAAGCGCCGAACTCGCGCGAGGACCAACTGCACGATCACCAGGGCAAGACCTACGCGTTCTTCGACTGGGTGCGGCCCGGCACCTACGACGTCACTTTCCGTTTGCAGGGATTCCCGGACGCCTTCTTGGTGATCGATCGGCTTGTCCTGAAGCCTGGACAGATCGGTCTGCACCCGCGGATGCAGGACCTCGACCTCGGCGCCTACATCTTCCGGTTCGAGATCTACCCCGTCGACGAGAACGGTCAGGGGCTGTCCGTCAATCGGCCGCAGCTGGCAAAGATCATGCGGCGCGACGGGACCCAGCAGTTCATCGGCCTGGTGATGAAGGGCGACTACGGTGAGGTGTTCAACACAGCGCCGCAGCTAGAGGTCATGCCGATGATGAACGGCTACGTCGCCGACAAGCAGATCCTCGCGCCGGGCAGGAGCGAGTTGGTGTTCCGCAGCGTGCCGCCGGTCGACGTCGTGCTCCACGGGCTCTCGGCGCTTGCCCAAGAGGTGCCGGTGCATGTGCAGCTGCAGCAAGTGGAGCTGGACGGGCGCCCTGAGTCTCTTGAGGCCTTCGACGGTATGAGCAAGCGCATTGCCGGTTGGTACGACAAGACCCGGCACGGCACTGGGCGGCTCGACGAGGTCGACACGGCCCGCGTCCGGGTAAGCGCCGAAGGCGCATACAAGGTCGTGTTGCTCGTCGGTCCTCTCCGGCGCAGCCCGCAGGCCGTGGAGCTGGATGCCGTCAACGTCGAGCTCATACCCGGCGGAGAAGCGCTCCGGCTGGTGGCGCCCTACGAAGTCGCCGTCGTCCAACAAGCGATCGAGGCGGCGCGCGCAACGATGGCGGCCCAGCAAGGCGGCGGGAACGGGAAATAGACCTTACCCAGGCGCGCAATCCGCGGGGCGGACGTCCGTGAGGAGGAGGCTGGCGATCTGGCGGCTCGCGAGCCACGTCGGGAGTCGTTAAAATCCACGGACCCCCACCTCGTCTCTTTCACCACCACACTCACGTTCATGCACCCAATGAGCTCCTTGGGAGCGTTGGCGGCGTTGGCCGTTACCGCCTCGTTTGCACCTGTTCTCACCGCACAGCAGGACCCGTCTCGCGTTCGTTTGCGCTTCGCGCCCTTTGATCCCCTGGCGGAGCAGCCGTCAATCCCGGCGGCGCTGCAGAGCCGCGACAGCGAGCAGCTGTTCATCGTCCAGTTCGACGGCGTGCCGACACAGCGTGGCCGGGATGACCTCGCGCGCATCGGCGCGCGGGTCCACGGTTACCTCCCGGACGACTGTTACGTGGTCCGGATGTCGCCGGACCGCTTGCGCTCCGCGCGCGGTGTCCCGAGCGTTCGTTGGGTCGGACCGTATGAAGCTGCTTACCGGATCGACCCGGCGTTGATCCCCGGGCTCGTCGCCGGCGACCGCGGCGCCCGTCGTTACAACATGATGGTCGTCGACAAGCACAACGACAAGCCTGCGCTCGGCGAGCAGATCCGGGCCATCGGCGGCGTCGTCGACAACGAGCACCCGGGCAGCCTGCTCTACACGGCGACGCTGACGTCGCCGCAGGTGCTCGCGGTGGCTCACCTCGATCAGGTGATGTTCATCGACGCCTGGTCCCCGATCGAGGAAGACGTCGACAACGCTCGGATCCAAGGCGGTGCGAACTACGTCGAGAACCAGGCGGGCTACACCGGGGCGACCCTCAACCTGCACATTTACGAAGGCATCGACACGGGACACCCGGGCTTCTCCGGGCCTGTCGTCGCTGTCAACAGCTCCCCTGCTTCGACGGGTCACGGCACCAACACCGCCGGCATCGTCTTCGGCGACGGCACCGGCAACCCGCAGTTCCGCGGCTTCGCGCCCGACTCCGGCAAGTTCTTCACGAACTACAGCAGCGTGACGACGTCGCGGTGGCAGGTTTTCGACGACCTCGTCAACGTGCACAACGTGAGCCACACGACGGCCTCGTGGGGGGACGCGCGCACGTTCTTCTACACCACCGTCTCGGCGGACGCGGACGACGCGGTCTTCGACCACGACATCGCCTGGACCCAGAGCCAGAGCAACGCCGGCAACCAGGACTCGCGTCCGCAGGCTTGGGCGAAGAACGTCTTCTCGATCGGCGGCGTTCGGCACCAGAACAACGCGGATCCGCTCGACGACTCGTGGAGCGGCAGCGGCAGCACGGGCCCGGCCTCGGACGGTCGGATTAAGCCGACGCTGGCGGCTTATTACGACGGCATCGGCACGACCAGCCAGGGCGGCGGCTACACGACGGGCTTCGGCGGCACCTCCGGTGCGACCCCGATCGTCGCGGGGCACAACGCGCTGGCGATCGAGATGTTCACGGACGACAGCGCGTCGCCGGGCGTCGGGCCGTTCGGCAACGTCCTGCGGAACCCCGGCGGTTCGACGCACAGCAACCGCCCGCACTTCACGACGCTCAAGTGCCTGATGGTCGCGTCGGCCTCGAAGTACGCCTTCAACGCTGCGAGCACAGACAACCGCCGCGAGCACGTCGGCTGGGGATACCCGAGCCTGCAGAAGATGTGGGACGCCCGCGCAGACACGCTCGTCGTCGATGAGGCCGACGTGATCACGCAAGGGCAGACCAGCTCGCACGCTGTCGTGGTGCCCAGCGGTCAGAACAGCTTCCAGGCGGTGCTCAACTGGTCAGAGGTCGCTGGCAACCCGTCGGCTGCCAGTCAGCTGGTCAATAACCTGTCGCTCCGCGTTACCGCTCCCGACGGGACGGTCTACTGGGGCAACGACGGTCTCCAGGTCGGTAACGAGTCGAACGTCAGCAACGCCGCGGGTCCCGAGGACGACGTCAACTCCATCGAGTGCGTATTCGTCACCAACCCGCAGGCAGGCAGCTGGACCGTCGAGGTCTTGGGGACCGCGATCGTCGTCGATAACCACGTCGAGACCGCGGCCGTCGACGCCGACTACGGACTCGTCGTCTCCAGCTCGAAGGACCCGGTCTACGCCGCGTTCGACACATACGGCCAAGGCTGCCAGGGATCGTTCCCTGCGCCGACCTACTGCGCGACGTTGAACGCGAACGGCGGCACGCTCTCGAACAACACCAACTCGTTCGAGTACTGCTTCGCGGTCGCTGGCCTGGGCAACGCTCAGGTGCAGAGCTTCGAGATCTTTACCCAGTCGAACTCGGGCACGATCACGCGCCCGGCGCACATCTACGCGGCTTCGGGTGGCGGCCCCAGCAACACCCCGCTCGCGACGACGACGATCACGGTGGGGGCGACGCCCGGTTTCTACACGGCGACGTTCCCGACGCCTGTCGCGGTGAGCGGGACGTTCTACATCGGCTACGAGAACTCTCCTGGAGGCGTGATCTCGAACCTCAACGCTGGCGCCACGGGGACCGGCTACTACCGCACGGCGGTCACCGGCAACTGGAACCAGTCCGGCATCGTCGACCGTCCGTCTTGGCGCGTGGACTGCGGCCAGGGGAGCGGCTTCTCGGTGCCGGAGCTCGGCAACGTCGGGTTGCCCAGCCTCGGCGGCAGCTATGACGTCACGGTGAGCCGCGCTGCGGCGTCGTCGATCGCCGTGCTGATCTCTGGTCTCTCGGACAGCGTCTTCCAAGGCGCCCCGCTCCCGGCGGCGTTGCCAGGCGCGCCCGGGTGTGACATCCAGGCGTCGCCTGAGGTCACTACCGCGGCGACCGTTTCGGTGACCGGCGGCGCGAGCAGCACGCTGAGCGTCCCTAACTCGCCCGCGCTGATGGGGCTGCAGGTGTTCCACCAGTGGGCGGTCTTCGACAGCGTCAACCCGGCAGGCATCGTCGTCTCGGACGCCGGCAAAGCTAGCGTCGGCATCTGATCCGCGCGACGCTCCGTATGGGGGAGCTGCGCGTGCAGCTCTCCCTTGCGGTGCGCGGCCTCATCGGCGCGACAGACTTACCCGCGTCGAGTGCGGGCGCGGCGGCCGGCCGGTCGTGTTCGCGACCGCTGTCCGCAGCGCGAGGCGCGCGCGACGCACGGCTTTATCAGCGCTTGTCGCTGCGACAAGCGCGTCGGAAAGTGGTGGGCCGTACTGGATTCGAACCAGTGACTTCGACCTTGTGACGATCGCACTCTACCAACTGAGTTAACGGCCCACGATGACTCGCGCGCAGCGTCGCGGCCGCGCAACGTATCGAGCAGCGACGTTGTTGGCAAGCTTTCTCGGGCCAGCGCGGAGCTCGTTGTGTAAGGCCTAGCGGTGACCGGCGCCTCCGCGATCGCGATCGCCTGCGCTGGTGTGCCGCCCATAAAGTCGGTGCGCGAAACGGGCGCGGACCTTCTCGGGTGTTCCTCACCTGCGGGCGGTCGAGCGCGGCGCTCTGCGGTCGTCCGTCGGCGAGCCTCAGGGTCGCAGCTGGACCTCGACGCGCGCGCTGCCGCGCTCCACGACCAGCGTTACGACCTCTTCTTCTGAGACGGCGTCGCGGAATTCGGCGAGCAGCTCGCGGGTGTCCGAGACCGGTTCCTCGCCGACGTTGACGATGGTGTCTCCGACCTTCAGGTCGCTCTTTCCGGCGATCCCGTCTGGCGTCACGGCGAGCACCTTCATCTCGTCGAGTTCGAAGCCGAGCCACGTCTCGATGATCAGCTTCGCGTCGACGCGGCCGCGGCCGCTGGGCTTGGCGCGCTCGACTCCTTCGCGCGTCAGCATGTGGTCGAGGTTGGCGACCCCCGCGGCGATCACGGCGAACACGGTCGCGTTGTGTCTTTGGAAGTCTGGGCGCACGATCGAGTAGGTGTCCCACTGAGAGTGCCAGCCGCGCCCGTAGGGCACGGGCCCGGTGAGGCTCCACGAGAACGCCGGCACTCCTACGGCTGCGAACGAGGCGTGGTCGCTGCCGCCGCCTGCCGGTTGAATCTTCTTGAAGGCGCGTAGCTTGAAGACCGGCCCTTGATGGTCCGCCTCCGGTGGCTGCATGGCCTCAACGATCGGCGCGATTAAGGCTGTGAAGTCGTCCTTCTGGGATTTCGCCACCGTCAACGCGTGCGCCCAGTTGGTGCCGCTGTCGTGGTTGAAGACCGCTGAGATCTTGTGCATGCGCGATCGGTTCTGGACGACGTACTGGCGTGATCCCAGCAGCCCTTGCTCTTCGCCGCCCCAGAGGATGAAGCGGATGGTCCGCTTGGGGCGAAAACCGGCCTGCGTGATCAGCCGCGCCGCTTCGAGCGTCGAGCACGTCCCCGTGCCGTTGTCCGTCGCGCCGGTCGCTTGGTGCCAGCTGTCGAGGTGCGCGCAGAGGATCACCACTTCGTCGGGGAACTCGCTGCCCTTTAGGTCAGCGACGACGTTGTTGAGCGTCGCAGGCCCGTCGGTCCACCGATTTCGCAGCTCGAACTCGACGACTACGGGCCGGTCTCCTTGCAGCGCTGCTTCGAGTTTTGCGCACTGGTCGTCGCGAACGACCGCCTGTGCCCACTTTTGTCGGTCGCTGTACGGCTTGAGCGCGGCGTTGCTGTCGCCGAACACGCGGATCTGGTTGGGGTAGCTGCTGTCGTTCCAGCGAGTGCTGGTGGCGGACTGGACGATGCCGTGCACGTTGTCCTGCTGCAGCAGCTCGCGGACGCCGTCTCCGCGACGGCCGCGAGACAGCGGACCATAGAGCCAGAACTGGCCTTCACCCGCGACCGCGCGAGAGATCGCGGCCAGGGACTCGTCGTCGGTGGGGGTCCGCAGCAGCGTCCCGCGGGCGATGCCGCGCGTGCCGCCAGTCCACGCCGGGCACGCGACCTGCAACTCGAGCTGCGCAGGCTCGACCATGCGGCCCATCCACTGCTCGCGATCCCACCGCACTCGCCACTCGCCCCAGGGGACGAGGCGGGCGTCGAGGCCCATGGCGCGGAACTCGCGGACGGCCCAATCTGCTGCGCGGTCGAAGGCGAGCGACCCGGTGAGGCGACTGCCGTAGTTATGGCAGAGCTCGTCCTGGAAGCGCATCACGCGGCTGTTGGTCGTGCCTTCGCGGATGATCTTCCGCGCGATCTCTGCGTGATCCTGACCTGTTGCCGGGACGGCGCAGGCGATAACGGCGAAGAGCGACGCAGGACGGAGCGGCATCATCGCTTCACCTTACGTCCTGACCGGCCTCAGCGTGTGGGACGGTCTCCCCAAGCATCGCAGAATCGTGGTCGCGGCTGTGGGCCGAGCGCTGCGATGCCGCGGCCGCCGCAGGGCGACGGCGCGCGATCGAGTTTGCTAGCCGAAGGTTATGCCTTGCGCGAGCGGGAGGCTCGTGCCCCAGTTGATGGTCTGGGTCTGTCGGCGCATGTAGGCCTTCCAGCTGTCTGAGCCTGACTCGCGACCGCCGCCGGTCTCCTTCTCGCCGCCGAACGCGCCGCCGATCTCAGCGCCCGACGTACCAATGTTGACGTTGGCGATGCCACAGTCGCTACCGACCGAAGACGTGAAGCGCTCGGCGGCTCGCACATCGTTGGTGAAGATCGCGCTGCTCAGACCTTGCGGGACGTCGTTGTTGAGCGCGATCGCTTCTTCGAGCGAACGAATCGGGATGAGGTAGAGGATTGGAGCGAACGTCTCCTCCTTGCAGATCGGCAGCGTCTTCGGGCAGCGCACGATGGTCGGCTGCACATAAGCGCCGCCCTGCACGGCAGGCGCGACGCGCGCTCGCTTGCCACCTTGCACTACCTTGCCACCTTGTGCCTTCGCGGCGGCGACGGCGTCGCTGAACGCCTTTGTCGACCCCTGGTCGATCAGCGGTCCGACGAGCGTCTTGGCGTCGAAGGGGTTGCCGATCTTGCACGTCTTATAGGCCTTGACCAAGCGGGCTTGGAGCTTGTCGATGACCTTCTTGTGGGCCAACACGCGCCGCGTTGTTGTGCATCTTTGCCCTGCTGTCCCGACGGCGCCGAAGACGATGGCGCGGACCGCGAGGTCGAGGTCGCAGTCGTCCATCACGATGATGGCGTTGTTGCCCCCGAGCTCTAGCAGCGAACGTCCGAAGCGCTGGGCGACGCGAGGGCCGACGATGCGACCCATGCGGGTGCTCCCGGTCGCCGAGACTAGCGGCACGTTCGGGTCGTCAAGCAGCGCTGATCCGACCGTGTCGTCTGGCCCGATCACGCAGCTGACCAGCGGCGCCCACTCCTTGCCAAGCACCTTCGCAGCGATGTTGGTCATCGCGATCGCGGTCAAGGGCGTCTTTAGCGACGGCTTCCAGATGCAACTGTCGCCGCAGACGAGCGCGAGCATCGAGTTCCACGCCCAGACGGCGATCGGGAAGTTAAACGCCGTGATGATCCCGACGTTGCCCAGCGGCTGCCACATCTCGCGCATGTGGTGCTGGTCGCGCTCGCTCTGGATCGTCAATCCGTAGAGCTGACGAGATAAGCCGACCGCGAAGTCTGCGATGTCGATGCACTCCTGGGCCTCACCGAGACCTTCCTGCACGATCTTGCCGGCTTCGAGCGTCACCAACTTGCCGAGCAGCTCTTTGTTGTCGCGGAACGCGTTGCCGATCTGTCGCACATACTCGCCGCGCTGGGGAGCCGGCAGCTCGCGCCACTTCAGGAAGGTCGCGTGCGCCTTCTTGCTGATCGCCGCGTAGTCGGCGGGCGTCGCCATGCGCACCTTGCCGACCTCCTTGCCGTTTACGGGTGAGATGACAGAGTGCAGTTGGCCCTTGGTCTTGCGCCAGGAGCCGTCGAAGGCGCCGCTGTGGATCTTGTTGACGCCGAGCTTCTTTAGGAAGGAGGTGTTCATTCGGCGAGCACTTTCCCAGCCCGACCGTGGCTGCACAAGGGGTGACGTCACGTAACTGCTCGGTGGTTGCGCTGGGCCGCCAAGCAGGAGATCTTCGCATCGCTCACCGGCTTTCGGACGACCACAGATATATGAAGCTCAACTACAACTGGATGGCGCTGCTCTGCGTAGGGCTGTCTGTGCCGCTGGTCTATCACTTGGCCACCCGCAACCAGCGGGGCGGAAGACCTAGCGTTCGCTTCGCGTCGTACAACCTCGCGCTCAATCGACCAGAGGCCGGCGGCTTGCTCGCAGAGCTCCGCGGCGGCGAGAGCGTCGCCGCGAAGAAGCTCGCGCAAGTTGTCCAGCGCGCCAGGGCCGACGTGATCTTGCTCAATGAGCTCGACTGGGACGAAGCGGCGGAGGCTGCCCGCGTCTTCGCCGAACAATACGTCGCGGTCTCGCAGGGCGGCCAGGATCCGATCGACTTTACCTACCGGTTCGTCGCCCCTGTCAACACGGGCGTGCCTTCTGGTCTGGATCTAGACCGTGACGGCGACCTCTCAGGCCCTGGCGATGCATTCGGCTACGGCCGCTTTCCAGGCCAGTACGGGATGGCTTTGCTCTCGCGCTACCCGATCCTCGAGGACCAAGCGCGCACGTTCCGTGAGCTGAAGTGGAGTTCGATGCCGGGCGCGTTGCGCCCCGACGGCTACTACGCGGACGAGGTATGGGAGCGTCTGCGGCTGTCATCCAAGAGCCACTGGGACGTCCCGATTGGGATCGGGACGCGCGCCGACGGTTACGTCGTGCACGCGCTCTGCAGCCACCCGACGCCCCCGTCTTTCGACGGCGACGAGGACCGCAACGGCTGTCGGAACCACGACGAGATCCGCTTCTGGGTCGACTACCTGACGCCCGAGAAGTCCGAGTGGATCGTCGACGACCGCGGGGTCGATGGCGGTCTCGCAGCGGATGCGTCGTTCGTCCTGATGGGCGACCTTAACTGCGATCCCGCCGATGGCGACGCGCGCCGCGAGGCGTTGCTCGCTTTGCTTGCTCACCCGCGGGTCCAAGACCCCGCGCCCCGCGGCCCAGGTGGCGCGGAACAAAAGCTCAAGCAGTTTGGCGTAAACATGCAGCATCATGGCGACGCAGCGTTAGACACGGGTGACTTCGACGACGACCCTGGTAAAGGGCCCGGCAATCTGCGCGTTGACTACGCATTGCCTTCGAGCGATCTAATCGTCGCGGACGCTGCGGTGTTCTGGCCCCAATCGTACGAGCAGACTCTGCCGCTCGTATTGACGTCGGACCATAGGTTGGTGTGGGTTGATATCGCGCGACGATGACCGCGACACCTCCGCGCGAGTTTGTTGCGGGTTCGATTTGGTCGCGGTGCGACGTTGCGGCACGATAGCTCGCTGACCCCGGGTCTCCCTCTCCCGCAGCCAGTGATCAACTACCTCCTCTTCGGCCTGTTCGCGGCCACTCTCCTGGGCATCGCGCGTTTTCATAAATACGCCGTGCAGATCGCGGCCAGCGGCCTCGTGCTCGTCCTTGGTGTTCGCTTCTTCACCGGCTTCGAGGTTCTCAGCCACTTCTCGCACGAGCTCAAAGAGCTCGTGAACCTCTCCGGCCTGCTCTTGGGCTTCGCGATCCTCGCGGACTACTTCGAGCGCAGTAACATGCCTGAGAAGCTGGCCGAGAAGCTGCCAACCGGCAAGTTTGGACCGTTCTTGTTGTTGCTGCTGATCGCCGTCCTCTCGGCGCTTCTTGACAACATCGCCGCAGCGTTAATCGGAGGTGCCGCAGCGATCACGTTGTTCAAGCGCAAGGTGCATATCGGCTATCTGGCCGCGATGGTCGCCGCGTCCAACGCTGGAGGTGCTGGGTCCGTGATCGGCGACACGACGACGACCATGATCTGGATCGCCGGTGCGTCGCCGCTCTGGGTGGTCGAAGCTGCGATCGGCGCGATCGTCGCGATTTCTTTCTTCGGGTTCTTCGCCAGCGCGCAGCAGAACTCGCTGCAGCCCCTCATCAAGCCGGAGGAGAAGGCGCCGCCGGTGGACACCTTGAAGCTCGTGATCGTCGGCATGATCATCGTGGGCACGATCTCGACTAACGTGGCCTTCGGCTTCCCGGCAGCCGGCGTCTGGGCTGCGATCGCGATCGGTCAGCTGATCAGCAAGGCCAACTGGAAAGCGCTGCCTCACGCGGCGCACGGTATGGTCTTTCTGGTGTGCTTGGTGGCGACCGCCTCGATGATGCCGGTCGAGGAGCTACCGGAGCCTTCCGAGTGGACGGCGCTGGCGCTCGGTTTCGTTTCCGCGTTCTTCGATAACATCCCGCTCACCAAGCTGGCGATTTCGCAGAATCACTACGACTGGGGTTTGCTGGCCTACACCGTCGGCTATGGCGGATCGATGCTTTGGTTCGGGTCCTCAGCAGGCGTGGCGTTGGCTGGTTTGTTCTCCGAGGCGAAGTCGGTCAAGAACTGGCTGATCCACGGTTGGCACGTCGTGGTCGGCTACATCTTGGGCTTTTTCGCGATGCTGCTGTTCTTGGGCTGGTCATGGGAGACGCAGGACATCAGGGCCGGCGCCGCGCAACCAGCGCAGAGCGACACCCGCGCCGGCGAGCCTGACAAAGGGCACTAGGCGGGGCGCGTCGCCGAACCGACGCGTCGACGGGGACATCTGCCGTCAGGCTTCGTCCATCGCGCGCACGAGAAGTTCGGCGTCGTTGCCCCTGGCCGCGCTGTTCGTGAACGGCAGCAGGCAAACGCTCGGGGTCGTCACGTGCGCGACGAGCATCCCGTCTCGGTACTCAACGTCGACCTCGATGTCGCCGACGACCAGCCTGACGTGGACCGGGCCCAGCAGCGCAGCGCGGTCGCCGGATTCGTAGGTTACGTCTGCTCCGAGCCGCTCCTCTAGCCAGTGTGCCAGCAGCATCGCCGCTGTGCGCGCCTCGCGGCCGTGGCGGATCGTCGCCTGAACGTCGGTGCCAGGCACCCAGTTAAAGCGCTCGAAGGCCTCAGCCAGCGCGCGCCGCCAGGGCTGCAGGCGGAGCCAGCTGAGATCGCTGATCGCCTCGCCGCGTGCGCGACGCTCGCGCAGGAGCTTAAGCTCTCGCGCAGGGGCCCCAAACGAGCGCGAGTCGACGATGGCGTGCGGGCACATGTCGATCAGCAGCTCGAAGTTCTGCTCGTCGGCAGGCCAGGGCAAGGCCCACAAGAGGTGGCTGGGAAGCTCGTCGAGCATCAGCGGGCGCAGGAGCCCGGGCGCGAGGCGCAGATCTCGCTCGCTGATCCGGAGCACGATTTGTTCGAGTACGATGTCGCGCAGCGGGCCGTGCTTTCGCGTCGTCGCGGTCAGCTCGGCGTAGTCGGTCGGAGCGTCGTCGTCGATGGCCAACAGGAACGCGCGGCAAGGTGAGCGACGCTGCAGCTGCTCCGTCGCGTCGATCAAGCAACCCGCATACGGGGCCGCGGCGACGCCCACGAAGTTGGCGGTGAGGGCGCGGGCTACGTCCGATCCCTGCTGGTCCTGCATGCAGGCGTCCCAGAGGTCATTGACGGCGTCGGGCAACTCCGTCCAGGCGGCGCAAAAGGTCTCCGTGCGTTCGAATGAGGGGCCGTTCACGGCCGTCTCCAGGTGCGGCCTCTGCGCAGCAGCGCGTCTGCGTCCGGCGGCCCCCAGGTCCCCGCCGTGTAGGTCGCAGGCGGTCGGTCTGATTCTGCCCAGCCGGCGACGATGGAGTCGACGATCCGCCACGCCTCGGCGACCTCGTCGTCGCGGGCGAAGAGGGTGCCGTCGCCGAGGATCGAGTCGAGCAGCAGGCGCTCATAGGCGTCGGCGGTCTCGCTGCCGAACGCGGTGCCGTAGCGGAAGTCCATCCGTACGTCGCGAATGCGCACGTCTGGTCCAGGGACCTTCGCGCCGAATCGCATCGCGACGCCTTCGTCTGGCTGGATGCGCAGCAGCAGCATGTTGGGGGTCGGGGCCTTGCGCGCCTCGAACAGCGCGTGCGGCGGCTGCTTGAACTGGATCGCGACTTCGGTGGCGCGTCTCGGCATGCGCTTGGCGGACCGCAGGTAGAACGGCGTCCGCGCCCAGCGCCAGTTGTCGATCTTCAGCCGAACGGCGGCGTAGGTCTCGGTGGTGGAGTTCGGCGCGACGCCGTCTTCTTCCAGATAGCCTTTGACGTCTTCGCCCCCGAACGACCCGCTGGTGTACTGCGCGCGCACCGTGTTGCGGTCGACTTTGCTGGGGTCAAAGGACCGGATCGCTTTAAGCACCTTCACCTTCTCGTCGCGAACGGCGTCTGCCGTCATCGCTGCGGGCGGTTCCATCGCGACCAGCGTCAAGACCTGCATCAGGTGGTTCTGGATCATGTCGCGGATGACCCCCGACTCTTCGAAGTAGCTGCCGCGGCTGCCCACGCCGATCGACTCGGCGACGGTGATCTGCACGCTGTCGACGAACTTCTCGTTCCACAGCGGCTCGAAGATCCCGTTGGCGAACCGCAGCGCGAGGATGTTCTGGACGGTCTCTTTGCCTAGGTAGTGGTCAATCCGGAAGACCTGACGCTCGCGGAACGCGGCGCTGACCTGGCTGTTCAGCGCAGTCGCTGTGTCGAGGTCACGGCCGAAGGGCTTCTCGACGATGACTCGTGAGAAGCGGTCGCCTTGCTCGCTCGACAGGCCCGCTGCGGCGAGGTTCTTCAAGATCAGCGAGTAGGCGCTCGGGGGTGTCGCGAGGTAAAAGATCCGGTTGCCAGCTGTGCCACGGGTGCGGTCGATCTCTTCCAGGCGTTGCTTCAACTTCAGGTAGCCGTAGGCGTCACCGAAGTCAGATTGATGGTAGATAAACGCTTCGCGTTGTTCGGCGAAGTGCGCGGGCGTATCAGGGCGACCGAACGTCTCGACGCCGTCGGCTAATACCTCGCGGAATGATTCGTCGGTCCAGGGCCGCCGCGCGAAGCCGACCACGGCGAACGCCGACGGCAGCAGGCCGTCTTTGCTGAGCCCCATCAGCGAAGGGACGAGCTTCCTTCGGGTCAGGTCGCCGGTCGCGCCGAAGATCACCAGCACGCACGGCTTCACCGAGCGCGTTGAGCGCAGTTCGTCCGCCAGAGGTTCCAGGCTCAGGTCCACCATGCTCAGCCGAGTTTGCCACCGGGGCGGAGCGGATTCACGGCCTGTCGTCGAGTCCCTGCAAGCCCGCGCGGTGCTCAGCGCGCTTGTGGATAGTCATGAAGGTCGACGGGCACGACCAGCAGTCGGCGACGGTCGTTGTGGCGGAACAGCTCGTGCGTCCAATAGCGCCAGTGAGGGCCAGCAGCGGCCGGAAAGACGTCTCGCTCGATCACGAAGACCTCGTCGCTCTCTATCGCCGCCGCGAGGGCGCTGCAGAGCGGGCTTGGCCGCTCGCCGCGCATCTCTGCGAGCACCCGCAGGGCGCGCTCGCGCTCGATCCCAGCGAGCGGCCAACACGATAGGGTGGGCGAGCCGCTCTGAGAGAGGCGCACGGAGCGCCTCGCGAGAAACGCTGTGCGCATCGCCGCTAGGTCTGGCTGGCCGTCGCTCGCGGGCAGCGTGGTCACCGGGTAGGCAGGGCCCGGGTTGTAGGGCAGATGATCAGAGAGATGAGAGAGCCGGAAGATCGTGTAGCCGACGAGGCCGACGACGAGGACGGGAAGCAGCACGGGCAGTCGCCTGCGCTGCGCGTTTTCGCCTGGCTCGGCGTCGCTCAACTGATCGCCAGCATGCGTTCCAGCGGAAGACGAGCTCGCTCGCGGAGCCCCTCTTCCATGTCGATCTGTGGCTGCAGGTCGCGCAGCGCCAGATAGATCTTCTCCATCGTGTTGAGCTTCATGTGCGGGCAGCTGTTGCAGCCTTGGCAAGCCGCTGTCCGGTCCTGGAAGGGAACCGGGATCAGCTGCTTGTGCGGCGCCAGCTTGCCCATCGCGTGCAAGATCCCGGTCTCCGTGCCGACGATGTACTTGCCCGAGTCGTCCTCCTGCACGAACTGCAGCAGCTTTGAGGTCGAGCCGACGTAGTCGGCCAGCATCAGGACGTGGTCCTCGCACTCGGGGTGCGCGATGAACTTCGCGTCCGGGTGCTGGGCCTTCATCTTGATGATCTTCTGTGAGCTGAAGGTCTCGTGCACCATGCAGGCTCCCGGCCACATGTCCATCTTGCGGCCCGTCTTCTTCATCAAGAACGCGCCGAGGTTCTTGTCCGGACCGAACAGGATCGGGCGGTCTTTGGGGATGGAGTGGATGACCTTCTCGGCGTTCGAGGACGTGCAGATCATGTCTGCTTCGGCCTTGGTGCCCGCGCTGCAGTTGATGTACATGACCACGTAGTGGTCGGGGTGCTGCGCCTTCCACGCGCGCAGCTGGTCCGGCGGGCACTGCTCGGCCAGGGAGCAGCCTGCGTCGAGGTCGGGCAGCAGGACCGTCTTGCTGGGGTTCAGGATCTTCGCGGTCTCGGCCATAAAGTGCACGCCGCAGAAGAGGATCACCTCCGCGTCATGGGCGTCGCGGGCCCGCTTGGCCAGATCCAGCGAGTCGCCTAGGTGGTCGGCGACGTCTTGGATGTCGGGGTCCTGATAGAAGTGAGCCAGGACCACGGCCTTACGCTCCGTGCGTAGACGGTCGATCTCCTCGAACAAGTCGAGGGTCGGGTCGATGAGACCCGACTCTTTTGTCGGAGCGAACGTCATAGCGGGATCATCGGCCATGAGCCGCGAAGTGCCAAGCGTCTGAGGCGCCTGGGGCTATTCGGGGCCCTTCTTGGCCGTCGCTTTTTTGCTGGCCACCTTCTTGCCGGCCTTTTTGGCCGCCTTCTTCTTCGCCGCCTTCTTCTTGGTCGCCTTCTTCTTGGCGGCCTTCTTCTTGGCTTTCTTCTTGGCGGGCCCCTTCGCAGCGCGCGCGTCGATCAATTCGACAGCGCGCGCGAGCGACAGCTCGTCTGGGTTCTCGTCCTTTGGCAACGACGCGTTGGTCGTGCCGTCCGAGACGTACGGGCCATAGCGGCCGTCGAAGAGCTTGATCATCACCTTCGACTCGGGGTGCTCGCCGATCTCTTTCTTTGGTTGGGCTGCGGCGCGCCGACCTCGCTGCTTCGGCTCGGAGAACAGCTTGACCGCCTCCTCCATCGTAAACGTCAGCGGTGAGCCGTCGGCCGGGATGCTGCGCGTGTCGGTGCCCCACTTTAAGTAGGGGCCGAAGCGACCGTTCGCGGCGGTCAGCGGCAGCTCGTCCGGTTCTTCGGCGAGCGGCGGTTTGCCGACCCCGACCGTGCGCGGCAGCGCCAGCGTCGCCAGCGCCTCTTCGAGGGTCGCCGTCTCCGGGTCCATGCCCTTTAGCAGCGAGGCCATCTTCGGCTTCTCTTCTTTCTTGAGCTTCTTGCCCTTGGGGACCTCAGGCATCTCGCCGAGCTGGAAGTAGGGACCGAAGCGGCCGATCTTGAGATAGACGGTCTTGCCTGTCTCCGGGTCCGAGCCGAGCTCCTTTGGACCCTCGGCGCCCTTCTCGATCAACTCGAGCGCGCGGGCCAGCGTCATCTCGTCTGGAGGCGTCTCGTCCGGGACCGCCGCGGTCTTGTCGCCGCACGACAAGAACGGGCCGTAGCGGCCGACGCGCACCTCGACCACCTCGCCTTGGTCGTCGTTGCCGAGCGGGATCGAGCAGATCCTGCGCGGGTCGATGTCGTCCTGGACGGCGCCGATGCGGTCCTGCAGGCCAGGTGAGCCGTTGCCGAGGTAGAAGTGCTTGAGGTAGTCGGTGCGGGTCGCCTTGCCGTTGCTGATCTCGTCGAGGTCGCTCTCCATCTTGGCGGTGAACGTGTAGTCGACGAGCCAGCCGAGATATTGCGCCAGCAGGTCGACGACCGCGAACGCTGTGAACGTGGGCACCAGCGCTGAGCCCTTCTTCCAGACGTACTGGCGGCGCACGATCGTCTCGATGATCGCGGCGTAGGTCGACGGGCGTCCAATCCCGCGCGCCTCGAGTTCTTTGATCAGGCCCGCCTCGGTGATGCGTCCGGGCGGCTGCGTGGTGTGGCCCGAAGGGGCCAGCCCTTCGGCGGCGGCGTGCTCGCCCTCCTTGAGGCTCGGCAGCACGCGCTCGGCGTCGGCCTTGGCGTCCTCAGCGTCGACTTCGTCGAGGTCTTCGACGTAGGCGAGCCGATAGCCGGCGAAGTCGACGGTCTTGCCGGTCGCGCCGAAGCGCGCCTCGCCGTGCTCTTGAGACTGCATCGTCAGCGCCATCGAGGTGCGCTGGCCGCGAGCGTCCTTCATCTGGCACGCGACCGTGCGACGCCAAATCAGGTCGTAGAGCTTGCGCTCGTCGTCGCCCATGTCGGCGGACAGGTCGTTCGGGTGCGTGAACGACTCGCCGGCGGGGCGGATCGCCTCGTGCGCTTCCTGCGCGTTCTTGACCCGGGTCGAGTAGCTGCGCGGCTCGTCTGGCACGTATTGGGCGCCGAACTCACCCCCGATCAGCGAACGCGCCGCAGCGACGGCTTGCGTCGACAGCGTCGTCGAGTCCGTGCGCATGTAGGTGATGAAGCCGTTCTCATAGAGCCGCTGGGCTGCGCGCATGGTGCGCTGCGCCGCGAAGCGCAGCTTGCGCGCGGACTCCTGCTGCAGCGTCGACGTCGTGAACGGCGGCTTAGGGCGCTCGGAGTAGGGCTTCTGCTCGACCTTGACGACCTTGGCTTGCCCGCGGGCGAACTCTTCTGCCAACGCCTTGGCGACGGCTTCTGGCAACACCGCGACGTCATCGTTGTCCTTTAGCTTGCCGGTGTCCGGGTCGAAGTGGCTGCCGTTCGCGACGCGCTTACCCCCAATCGACTGCAGGTTGGCCGGGAACGTACGCGCCTCGGCGCCGCCCGTGAGGGTCGCCTCGAGCGTCCAGTAATCGGCGGGCACGAAGCGCATGCGCTCGCGCTCACGCTCGACGATCAGCCGAACAGCCACCGATTGTACGCGGCCTGCCGAGAGCTTCGGCTTGACCTTCTTCCACAGCAGCGGGGAGACGGTGTATCCGTAGAGCCGGTCGACGATGCGGCGCGTCTCTTGCGCCTCGACGAGGTCCATGTCGATCTCGCGCGGGGACTCCAGCGCCTTGAGGATCGCAGCCTTCGTGATCTCGTGGAAGACGAGCCGCTTGGTCTCGCACTTGGGCTTCAGCTCCTCCAAGAGGTGCCAAGATATCGACTCTCCTTCGCGATCTTCATCTGTCGCGAGGTAGAGGGTCGAGGCGTCCTTGACCATGGCCCGGAGCTTCTTCAGGTGCTCCTTCTTCTCCGCCGGTACGACGTAGAGCGCCTTGAAGTCCTCGGCGACGTCGATGCCGAGCTTGGCCCACTTCTCGCCTTTCAGACGGGCCGGCACCTCGCTGGCCGTGCTGGGCAGGTCCCGGATGTGGCCAATGCTGGCCTCGATCCGATAGTCGGAGCCCAAATACTTGCCGATCGTGCGCGCCTTGGCGGGCGATTCGACGATCACCACAGGGGTGCCTGATTTCTTCTTGCTGGCCATGAGGTGCTGGGGCGGAGCGACTTGTTAGGCGCGTCGGGGACCTGCTGTCAAGCATCCTTGGCAGGGGCTGCACCTGGGACGACACGCAAATAAGCACATAAGCACCTATCTGAAAACGGCTTGCGAATTATTGGCCGTCTGGCGCGCCGGCCTGGTCGCGCGTCGCCGCGGCGACGCCGTCGCCGCAGGACCGGCTCGGCTGGCGGATCACTCAGCCCTTTCGGAGCGGGCGCACGATCAGGTCTTTGAGGGCGAAGTTGCTGCCCTCGCCGACGCGCGTCACGAAGAGGTCATTGTGGTGGCGGATCAGGCCAAACTCGTCGAAGCTCGAGACGCCGCCGCAGATCTCCATGCCCAGCGCCACGAGCTCGCTCGCGCGCCGGCTGCACTCGACCTTGATCTTGGCGGCCTGCTCGCGGCCCAGCGTGCCCTTCTCGTAGAGGTCGCAGCAATGGGTAAGCCACGTTAGGCCGCTCTCCAGCGCGATGTCCATGTCGACGATCACGTCCTGCACGCGCTGAAAGCGACCGATCGGCTTGTCGTCGAACTGGTTGCGCTCCTCGGCGTAGGTGCGGCACCTGTCCAGCGCGAACGCCAGCGAACCCAGCGCCAGCGAGGCGATGAAGAGGCGGCCGCCGTTGAGCGTCGTGACCATCACCTTGAAGCCGTTGTTGACCTCGCCAAGGATCTCGTCGTCGGAGACTTCGACGTTCTCGAACATGATCGAGCCGGTCGAGGACTGCTCCCACACCTTCTTCCCCTGCATCTCTTGGTAGAAGACGCCCTTCTGGTCCATCGGGACGATGAAGCAGGTCGAGCGCTTGCCGTTGGGTGCGTCGGGATCGGTCAGCGCGTGCACCACCACGTGGCTCGCCCAGTGTGCGTTTGTGGACCAGCACTTCTCGCCGTTGATGACCCACTTGTCACCCTTCTTCACCGCGGTGACCTCGGGGTTGGCCGCGTCGCTGCCGCGACCAGGCTCTGACAAGCCGAAGACGATCATGCGCTCGCCCGCTGCCAGCGCCGGAAGATGCGCGCGCTTTTGCGCCTCGGTGCCGCACAGCTGCAGCGGCTTCGCGCCCAGCGAGATCGCGGCGCCGGGAGTGATCGCGACAGCCTGGCTGTGGTAGCCGATGGCGAGACCCATGAGGCATAGGTCGAGGTGGTCGCCGCCTTGGCCGCCGAATTCCTCCGCGATCGGGAGCCCGAACAGGCCCATCTCGCCCATGGCCTGGATACAGGAGTCGGGCACCAGCTTGTGCTCCCGCTCCCACGTGAGGAGGTGAGGCGCGACCTGTTCGTCGCTGAAATCACGGACTGCCTCGTAGAAGGCAAACTTGTCCTCGCCGATCAAGTTGGCGAGATAGGTGTCGATTCTGCGTGCCATCGGGCAGACAGAGTAGGCCGCACGCGGCGCCGACACCAGCGCTGGCGTCGACGGAGGCCGAGCCGTTCAGCGGCGGCCTCCGCCTTCAGGCCCGCTGCGCTCCAGATCTGCCAGGAACGCGCGAGCGGTCGGATTGTCTCGATCCAGCGTCAGGACGCGCCGGAACGCGTCCGCGGCGCGCGCGGACCGGCCGGTGAAGCGCAGGTTGTAGCCGAGCAACAGCTGCGCCCAGGCGTCGTAGGGCTTGTCATCGCAGTAGCGCTGGAGCGCATCGAGCTGTGCTACAAAGTCACCGACGTCGCCGTAGAAGTCACGCTTGTCGGTCTCCGAGGTGACGATCTGAGGCTCTAAGCGCACGGCTTCCGCGACCAGGAACGCCGCGTAGTGGTAGTCGCCGTTGGCGAACACCGCGTCGGCCATCACGAGGTGCACGGACGCATCCTCAGGCATGTAGTTGCGGGCCTTGGCATAGGCCTCGGCGGCGGCTTCGTAGCGCGTCGCCTGGAAGTAGAAGTCGCCGAGCTCGACATACTTCTGCGCTAGCTGCATCGACTCGCGCTCTGCGCTGCCAACGGCGCGCGCTGGAGCTGCCGTCACGCCGCCGCTAGCGCTGTCAGCGACCCCGCCGCCGGCGACGATGATCGTCTCGCCGGTCGTCGCGGCCGGCGCGTCGTCGGCGACGACGATGCTGCTAGGAACGTAGAGGTAGGTCGGGCAATACGTGGTGGTCGGGTACCACCAGTAGTTGGAGGGCGCCGCGCTGGGAGCGGCCCACGTGTTCCAGTAGGCCGAGCGGTAGCAGTTGTCCCAATAGGTGGTGTGCCAAGCGTAGTAAGGAGCGAGCACGCCGACGTTCCAGGCCCAAGGGTTAAAGCCGCCCCATCCCCAGCTGCATAGGCTCCACCGCGTGGCCCAGCCGGCGCCGAAGGGGCTGTAGCCCCAGCCGAACCCGAGGCCCCAGTTGTTCGCGCACCAGTTGTTGTTCCAGCCCCACCCGTAGTCCCAGCAGACGCCTGGGCGGTAGCTGATAAACGGCGAGGCGCGGCCGACGAAGGTGCCGCGTCGTCTGCCTGACAGGCCCGAATGGCGCGCGGGAGCGCCGAGTCGAGGGGCCCCGAGGTTGGGTCTCACCCGCGGCGTGGCCGTCGTCATGGCGCCTGCGTTGAGCGTCGTCGCTGCGCGGCGCGGTTTCAGGCGCGCCGTGTCCGCAGCGCTCGTGGTCGGCTTGCTTGACGAAGATCTGACGGCGCCGCGAGGGCGATAGCGTTGATCGATCGACCGGCTGGCCGCGCGCGGTTTGGTCCTGGAGGCGCCAGTGCGCGCGCGCGCGGCGTCGGGTTTGGCGGCGCGGCTGCTTGCGGCGCGGTCATCGGGCTTGGCGGCGCCGCTGCGGCTTGGGGCAGATCGGGTCGCGTTGGACCGAGACCGCGTAGACGAACGGCCCGCGCTGGAGCGCGAGGAGGTCGAGGTCCTCGGCGCGCTGCCTCGGGTCGTCGTCGGAGCGCGGGGCGTCCGCGTGATGGAGCGCCCCGGCGACGCGCTGCTCGGCGACCGGCTGGGAGCGGCGGGTCGATATCGCGAACTGTTGCTCGTCCGCGGCGTGGCGCTGCGCGAAGGGCTCGGTCGGGTCGCGCGCGTCGTTGGTTTGTTCGAGGACCGGCTCGGCGTCGAGGGCCGGTAGCGCGAGCTGCTGTTCGATCGCGGCGTGGACGCGCGCGACGTAGAGCTGCTGCTCGGAGGCCGCGCCGTTCGCACGGTCGGCCTGGTCGGCGCAGGCGTCGTGGTGCGGGTCGTCGGTCGGCTGGGCGTCGGTCTCGTCGTGCGCACCGTGGGGCGGCTGGGGGTGGGCCGGGTGGTGCGCGGCGTCGACCTGCTCGGCGACGGCCTCGATGTGCGGACCGAGGGCCTGCTCGGGGCAGGTCGACTGACGCGCGGCGCGGGCCGCGTCGCGCGCGGGGTCGATCGCGGCGCTTGCCGGCTCGGCGCGGGGCGGGAGGTCGACGGCCGGGCTCCCGGCCGCGTCGGGGTGCGGCCGCGTTGCGCCCACAGCGGGACGCTGATGAGCAGGCTGAGCAACAGAAAGAGGGTCGAACGAGTGCTGGTCATATTTCCTCGCAGCGCGAGCGCTTCAGCAGAGCAGCAAAAAGGATACCGGGCGGAAGCCGGGTTCGAGGCCCAGGAACCGGCTACCAACTGGTCGATTTGTACGGCTCAGCGTATTCTCATCGCGGACCAATCGGTGACTGTCTCGCCGTCACTACACAGGTCTCACGGCAGTAGGTCACTAGCGCCAAACCGCTCCGCTCGTTGCACGAATGGCACCAGCTCCCAAATCGACGCCGAGGCCCGCGGGCCTGCTGGGGCGTGTCCTAAAGACCTTCGCCCGCGGCCTCGCCGCGGTCTTGCCGCTGGCTCTGACGGGGTCGCTGATCACGTGGTCGGTGGTCAGCGTCGAGTCCGGGTTGCGGCAGGTGATCGTCGAATGGCTGGGATGGATGCCGGCTGAGCGATACTGGAGCGGTCTCGGGACCGCCCTGGCCATCGGGCTCGTGTTCCTGATCGGGCTGGTGATGTATTCGTTCGTGATCCGGCGGATCTATCGGGCGTTCACCGCGCTCATCGAGCGGATCCCCGTCGTCAAGACGATCTACGGCATGTTCGTAGACGTCGCCCGCCTAGTGGCCAGCGGCGACGAGAAGCCGTTCCGCAAAGTGGTGCTCGTGAAGCTGCCCGAGGGCCTGGAGCAAATTGGCTTCCTGACTCGGGATGCGTTCGACGAACACCCCGAGATCGGCGCCGACAAAGTGGCTGTGTATCTGCCGATGAGCTACCAGTTGGGTGGATTCACCGTGCTCGTCCCGGCCGACCAAGTGCGGGAGGTGTCGATGACGGTCGAAGAGGCTCTACGCTTCTGCGTCACCGCGGGCGTCTCCAGGCCTGAGGAAGTCTGAGCGGGGGTTCGTTACCGCGCGTTTGTCCGTAAGATCGGCGTTCCGATCATGCAGACCCATCACGCTGTTGTTGCCCTGTTCTCGAGCACCGTTCTGCTCTTCGCCCAGAAGCCGTCGTGGCCCGACTCGATGGACTTCGGGCCGGCTCTGATGACGACGTTTTCGGGTAAAGGCCTATGCGGGGACGTCGACAAAGGCCTCGTGGTTCGCTTCGGCGACGAGGGTGCGGTTGCCTTCGATACGGAGCTGCTGCGGATGGCGGTAGCGTGGAGCGGCAAGCTCAAGCTGCGCGGTACGGCATACGACGGTTCGCACGGTCCGTTCCCTTCGCGCGACGGCGACGCGCTCGCTGAAACGCGTCCTGGACCCGGCTGGTATCGCGGCGATGACGCGGACGACCCGCGCCCGATCCCGCACGGCCCGCTCCCGACGGACTGGGGCCGATACGGCGGCCATCGCCGCGTCGGTGATCAGATCATCATCGACTATC
This sequence comes from Planctomycetota bacterium, assembly GCA_002684655.1. Lineage (GTDB taxonomy): Bacteria > Planctomycetota > UBA1135 > UBA1135 > UBA2386. The sequence goes on from NYVR01000087.1 coordinate 37,673, forward strand.
GCGTCGGCGACATGGACGTAAAGGAGCACTATGAGATCGACCAGCAGTCGTTGCCGGTGTTGCGTCGTACGCTGCAACTCGGCGCGTCGACCAAAGCGCGGGTCATGGTCGTGCTCGACGGCCCCGACGGGTGCGAAGGCTCCGCGCTGAGGTCTGGTCGCATGGCGACGTTGCAGGTCGGCGACGCACGGATGGTGGCGTTCCTGAACGGCGATACGAAAGCCAAGCTGAAGATCGATGGTGAACGCGTCGTCATGCACGTGCCGCCGCACCGCAGCACGATCTCCGTCTGTTTGGCGCTCGTCGCCGGCGAGGCGGGCAAGGAGAGCTTTGATGCAGCCGCTGCCGGGTTGTTGGCGGAGGCGAAGAAGAAGCGCGCGGTCGCGGCGCTCCCCGAAGGACCGGGCGCCAAGCGATGGGGTGAGCCTCTCGTGACCAAAGGGTCGCGCGGTGACGACGACGGCCCGTTCGCTGTCGACACGATCACGATCCCCTTCGAGAACCCGTTCGGCTCGCGCATGCGCACGGGCGCGTTCGACTTCTTCTCCGACGGCCGCGC
>NYVR01000088.1 GCA_002684655.1 Planctomycetota bacterium
CGCAGCATCGCCCAAACCCGCGCGATGTGAAAGGCCAACGCTGGGCCGTTCTGGCGACACGTCGTCCCGGCTGCTACAAAGCGGGCGTGCAACACCGCTACCTCGGAGGGTCTGGCGTCAAGGTCAGCGCCATCGGCTTGGGGGCCTGGCTGACCATTGGCAACGAGATGGACGACGCGTCGTCTGAGGACCTCGTCGCGCGCGCGTTCGACCGTGGGGTCAACTTGTTCGACACCGCCGACGTCTACAATGACGGCGAAGGGGAGCGGGCCTTAGGTCGCTCGATCCGAGATCTGCCGCGGCACCGGCTGGTGATCGCCACCAAGTGCTTCTTCCCGATGAGCGAAGACGTCAACGACCGCGGCCTGTCGCGCAAGCACATCCATGAGTCCATCCGGATGTCGCTGCAGCGCCTTGGCACCGATTACGTCGACCTGTACCAGTGCCACCGGTTCGACCCCGAGGTGCCGGTGCGCGAGACGGCGCTGGCCATGCACGACCTGATCCAGCAAGGGCACGTGCTCTACTGGGGGTTGAGCATGTGGCCCGCGGAGCGGATCGCGGAGGTCGTCGCGCTGTGTCGCCGCGAGGGGTGGCACGTGCCGGTGACGAACCAGCCGCTCTACAACTTGTTCCGCCGGGACATTGAGGCGGCGGTCTGTCCTACCAGCCTGCGTGAAGGGCTCGGCCAGCTCGTCTACTCGCCGCTCGCGCAGGGCGTGCTCACCGGCAAATACCTGCCAGGCGCCGCGCCGCCTGCGGGGTCGCGAGCGGCTGAGGAGTCTGGCAAGCGGTTCGTCAGTCGTTACATGACCGAGGAGCACCTCGGCAAAGCGCAGCGCCTCGTCGAGCTGGCCGCGCGCCACGGCTACGACGCCACCCAGGTCGCGCTCGCGTTCTGCCTGCGCAACCAGGGCGTGTCGTCGGTCCTGATCGGCGCCAAGAGCGTCGCGCAGCTAGATCACAACCTGAGCGCGTTGGACGCCACGCTGTCCGATGATTGCGTGGCTGAACTCAACGAGATCTTCCCGGCGTGAGCGAGCCGGCTGAGACAGCTGCGGGCGCTCCCGTGCAGCTCCGCCTTCCGGATCGCGCGTCGCTGCGCGAGATGTTCCACCGGCGCTACGGCCCGCTCGAGCAGCTCGGGTGGGGGCCGCGGATGCGGCTGCAGCACGATCACTTCACGCCTGATGACGTCTACGAGGCGTTGGTCGCTGGTCTCGTGGTAGACGGCATATCGTGGCTCGACGTGGGCTGCGGTCGTGATCTCTTTCCGAACAACCCCGGCCTCGCCGAGGAGCTCTCGAAGCGCTGCGCGCGCCTCACCGGCGTCGACCCGGACCCGACCCTGCGAGAGAACGAGTGGGTGCACGAGAAGGTCGCAGGCGGGATCGACGCATACGACGGTCAGGGGGCGTTCGACCTCGTCACCATGAGGATGGTCGCGGAGCACATCGATGATCCAGCGGCCTGTAGTCAATCCATCGCGGCCGCGCTGCGACCGGGTGGGCTCGCCGTGATCTTCACGGTCTTCGCCGGCGCGCCGGTCCCCCTGCTCACGCGGCTCGCGCCGATGTCGCTGCGTCACGCGGTCAAGTCGTGGCTATGGGGTACGCAGCCTAAGGACACGTTCCCGACACGGTTCCGGATGAACACCCGGCGAGGCCTTCGCCGACACTTCGAGTCGCGCGGGATGTTCGAAGAGGCCTTCCTGCGCTTGGACGACTGCCGGACGTTCGCGCGGTTCCGCGTCATCTCCAAGGCCGAACTGGCGGTCATGCGTATTTGTCGCGGGCTCGGGCTGCCCTATCCAGAGCACTGTCTGCTCGGCGTATACCGCAAGCGCTAGCGGGCCACCGAACGAGTCACCGCGCGCTGACGTTTGCGGTGGGCGGGTCTGCCGAGTTTGAGAGAGTCTCTACGTTTCTGCGCAGGGCGGCTGCGAGGTTGGAGCTCTGGTCACGCTCTGCTCCGCCGAAATAGACGCGGTGGCGTGGGAGGGGCAGGGATGTCTCCCATCAGCGCCATCACTTCGCTTCCGGCCTGAGGCATGTCTCTGTCTCGCCTGGGGGGGTGACCCTTAGGCGGCATTTCTGGCAGGCTAGAGCCCAGAGCGCCAAATGATGTAAGGCGTCTTTCTTGTTTTAAGGAGCAATCCATGCGTCTCCCCTTGTCTCTGGGGCTCCTCTTGAGCCTCTTACCCTCCACGTTTGCAGCGGCGTCTGCGGACACGTACCAGGCGACGACCGTATCGGTAGAGTCACCGCAGGCTCAGGCGCTAAACGCCTGGAAGGCCCACCTGAAGAAGATCGGTTGGCCAGCCGAACTCCGTGACCGTTTGGCGCCCAAGCTGCTCGGCAAGCTCAGCAAGGTCGACGACGACGGCAAAGGCGGCAAGACCTACACCTTTGACGGGAGCAAGCCAGGGATGCTGGCTACGGTGACTCTGAAGCTCGACGCGTCCGGTAAGGCCGCTTCGGCGCCCGTCGTGACGTTCGCTGACGTTGTGGAGGCGCGCTGATCATGAACTCGCTCAAGAACACGTTCTCTCTCGGCGCGCTCGCCGTAGCCGCCGCCATCTGCATCCCGGCCGATTCGGCCAACGCCCAGCTGACGATTGTCCGCAATAGCACGGGCGGTACAGCGCCTGGCAACACAGCGGGCGGCGGTGACCTGGACACGATCTTCAACGCGGCCTGCGACTGGTGGGAGGTCGCGCTGGTGACCACCCCTGCCCACACTCTTACGCTCAACTACAACTGGGGCCCGAAGAGCGGCGGCGTACTGGCTTCGCACTCCCTCGTTTCTCAAGGCGGCTCGCCGAGCCGCGAGACTGAAGGCAACATCACCTTCGATAACGATGGCTCGACTGTGTGGTTCGTGGATCCGACCCCCTGTGACAACTCGGAGTTCACGACGTTCACCAACAATACCGGCAACTACGGCGGCGGCGCGATGACCGACGATGTCGCCTGGACAGGGCCTACGGGCGACGCGGTCGGGCGCTACGACCTGATGCGCACCGCGCTGCACGAGGTCGGGCACGCGCTCGGGCTCAGCAGCGCCAACGTCGCGTTCCAAGCCGAGCGCGTCGATGGCGACATCGACGTGACGGCGCCGCGGCCGTATGCGGGCTCTGCTCTGCCGCTGCAGGCCACGTCAGCGCACTTGACCACATGCAATTTCTTGATGGGCGGAGGGTGCGCGAGCACCGGTCAACGCCGGTTCCCGTCCGAAGCGGACCTGCTCGCCAACGCGCAAATCAGCCAGTGGCCAGGCATCAACCCCATCACGGCGTGCCCCAACCCTGGTGGTTCGCCGCTGACGACGCTGTTTGCCTCCAACAATGGTGGCTCAGGCATTGAGGGGGTCTACTTCTCGCTGGAGGCGATGGCGGGGACCGGAGGCGTGACGATCACGGAGTTCGACCTCAACTGCACTGCCCCAGCTGGCAGCTCGGTGGGCATCAACGTCTACGTGCAGCCGAACGACGGCTCTTGCGGCTACGAAGTCGACGGCCTCTGGTATTTGCGCTCCGCTGCGACCGGCACGGCCGCAGGACAAGACAACCCGACGTCGTTTGTCCTCTCGACGCCGATCGAGCTCGGTGAAGGCTGCTGCCTGGGCGTTGGGATCGAGGCCACTGGCGCTGTGAACTGGGGGCACCGCTACACCAACGGCGCCAGCAACCCGGAGATCTACGACAACGGCCAGCTGAGGATGACCGCGGGGCGAGCCTCTGGGGCATTCGGCAGCGGAGTCGTCTTCGAGCCGCGTGTGGCCAACACGAACATCTACTACTCGCTCGGTGGTGCTTGCTCGGACGTCGCGGTGGCGACCCCGTACGGCTCAGGCTGTTTGAACACGTGGACCTCGTTCTACGAGTTCTTTGACGCGGCAACCATGGACCTGGAAGGCTTGGAGGTCTACGGCGACCCGGTGTTCTTCGGGCAAAACGTCAACACGCGCCCCGCGACGATCAACCCGGTCGGCAGTCTCGGCCCAGCACAGCCGCTGACGGCACTGGGGGACGACGACTCGGTCGACACGGTGAACTACGGCGGGACGCTCGGCTTGCACGTCGCGTCCAACTGCTGGGTCGCTTACGGCCCCAACAACAGCACCTTCTACGTGCCGTCTGTCCAGACCATGCTGGACAACCCTTCGGAGGGCTACTACGCGTGGACGGACCTGGAGCCTAACGCCGCGAACAGCGGCCTCGTCTACTACGAGGAGGCCGGTCAGCGATGGCAGGTCACCTATGATGGGGTCTACCTGTGGGGCACGACGGACCCTGTCACGGTGCAGTTCCGCGGCAACGCGACGACGGGTCGATTCGCGATCGCGTTCGGCGCTGGCGTGAACGCCAGCACCGGCCGGTGGGCCGTGGGCCACAGCGGCGCTGGCATCAGCACGGACCCCGGTCCGCGCGACCTCTCTCAAGCGACCCTGTTCGGGTTCTTGATGGCCAACGCTGACCAAGATGGCCTGGAGCTGGCGCCGGTCGCGGCGCCGGTGCTCGGCGCGCCGTTCGAGCTGCAGACGACGAACATCCCTGCAGGGCCGACGTTCCACTTCGGCCTGATCGGCCTGACCCAGGTCTCGGTGCCGCTGCAGTTCGCGTTCCCGTCGGCTCAGATTGGATGCTTCCTCAACGTCACCACCGACGTTGTCTTGGGGCCGGACTTCCCGCCTGGCAACTCTCTGACGTGGCAGGGCTTCGATCTGACGAACGTCCTGACGTCGGCTGCGATCGGCGCGGACGTTTACTTCCAGGCGGCTACGCTTGATCTGACGCTCCTTAGCCCCACGACGCGCACCTCGAACGGCGTGCAAGCGACGCTGGGCCTCTACTAAGGCCGCGGCTCGCGCCGCCGACGCACGTCGGCGGCGCGCGCGTCCCCGCTCGCGCGGGGGGGCGCAGCCAGGAGACCGCAGAACCGCGGGTTTCCTGCGCTGCCCCTGTCTGGTTAGCTTGGCGTCGTGTCCAGCTTTCAGGACTACTACCAAACCTTGGGCGTCTCGCGATCGGCGTCGGCCGACGAGATCAAGCGCGCATACCGCGCGCTCGCCAAAGAGTGGCACCCCGACCGCCACCCAGAGGACGAGCGCGCCGCCGTCGAGCAGCGCTTCAAGGCGATCGCTGAAGCGCACGAGGTGCTCAGCGACCCACAGAAGCGTCAACGCTACGACTCGCTCGGCGCCGACTGGCGTCAAGGGCAAGAGTTCCAAGGCGCAGGCGGGATCGACCCGGAGCAGTTCGCGCGCATGTTCGGTGGTGCAGGCGGCGGCGCGGGCTTCTCGGACTTCTTCGCCCAGATGTTCGGCGACATGTTCACCCAAGGGCCGGGCCAGACGCGCGCGCAGCGCCCTCCGCAGCGCGGCGCGGACGCCGAGGCCGTGGTGGCCTTGACGGTGGGCGAGGCTCTGCTGGGCGGTAAGCGCGCCTTCACCCTGCGGTCGCGCGTCCCGTGCCAGGCGTGCGCGAGCAGCGGGCGCCTCGCGACGGGCGCGTGTCCAGCGTGCGGCGGGCTGGGCGCGACGGCAGACGAGAAGACGGTGGAGCTCGCGATCCCAGAGGACGTCCGGGACGGCCAGGTGTTGCGGCTGCGCGGGCTGGGCTCTTCGGGCGCTGCGGGGCCGGGAGATCTGCTGCTGACGCTGCAGGTGCGGGACGACGACGTGTACAGGCTCCGCGGCGGCGGTGACGTCGAAGCCGACGTCGAGATCGCGCCGTGGGACGTTCTGGCGGGCGTGTCCGTCGACGTCGCGGTACGCGGCGGGACAGCGACGGCCAAGATCCCCGCGAATACGCGCGCAGGTCAGCGGCTGCGCTTGCGCGGGCAGGGCCTGCAGCGGCGCGCCGGCGGGCGCGGAGACCTGGTGTTGGTCGTGAGGCTGGCGCTGCCGGCCGAGCTCACCAACGACCAGCGCCAGCTCCTCCAACACCTGGCGGCCGCGTCAGAACCGGTGCGCGGCGGCGCGGCGAGCTAGTCATGACGACGAGCGCTGGCTGCTTGCGCCTGAGCTCGGTTTCGGCAAGCATCCGCCGATGGCGCTGCTGACACTCAAGGACATCCGCCTCGCGGTCGGCGACCGCCAGCTGTTGGACGGCGTCTCTTTGGTCGTTGAGGAGGGGCAGCGCATCGGCCTGTTGGGTCCCAACGGCTGCGGCAAGTCGACCTTGCTGCAGATCTTGGCCGGCGTCCTTGAGCCAGATGCGGGGGACCGCACGGAGCGACGTGACCTGCGCCTGGGCTACCTCTCTCAGGATCCTGAGTTGCCCGCCGACTGCGACGTCCACCAAGCGGTCCTCGGCGGCATCGCCGGCCGCCGACAGGTCCTCGAAGAGCTGGAGCAGGTCCACGCGGCGATGGCAGAGGACGCGACGCCCGACCAGCTGGAGCGGCTGCTCGAGCGGCAGCAGCGGCTCGACGAGCGGCTCGAAGAGCTCGGGGGGCACGACGTCGACCACCGGGCAGCGGCTTTGCTGGAAGCGCTCGGCGTCGATGACAAGCAGGCGCGCTGCGCCGACCTCTCTGGCGGGGAGCGACGGCGCGTCGCGATGGCGCGGCTGCTGCTGTCGCGGCCGGAGGTCTTGTTGCTCGACGAGCCGACCAACCACCTCGACGCAGAGGTCACCGACTGGCTGGAGACCTATCTGCTCGACGCGGGCACGCCGCTGATCCTGGTGACGCACGACCGCTACTTCCTCGATCGGCTCTGCACCCGCATCGTCGAGTTCGACCGCGGCAAGTTGTTCGAGTACGAGGGCGGCTACCGGAGCTACCTCGTCCAGCGCGCGGATCGGATCGAAGCCGAGGCCAAGGCCGAGAGCGCGCGGCTCAACACGCTCCGGCGCGAGACGGAGTGGGTCAAGCGCGGGCCGCCCGCCCGCACGACCAAGGCGAAGGCCAGGATCCAGCGGCACCAGGCGCTGGTCGACGCCGCGCCGCCGCCCAGCTCGGCGGAGCTGGAGTTCCAGATCCCAGAGGGCCCCCGGCTCGGTGACTACGTTCTGCGGGTTCAGGAGGTCGGCAAGAGCTTCGGCGAGCGCACGATCTTGCGACCTTTCTCGTTTGAGCTCGGACCGAACCAACGGCTCGGGGTCGTCGGCGGCAACGGCGCGGGCAAGACGACGCTGCTGCGGATGATCCTCGGCAACCTCGAGCCGGACGTGGGCGTGGTCGGGGTCGGTCCGACCGTCGTCTTCGCGGACATTGACCAAAAGCGCAGCGACCTCGACGGCAGCAAGACGGTCTTCGAGGAGGTGAGCAACGGCAACGACTATGTCTTCGTCGGCGGCCGCTCGCTGCGGATCGAGTCGTTCCTCGAGCAGTTCCTGTTCCCCGGACAGATGAAGCACGCGCGGATCTCCAGCTTGAGCGGCGGCGAGCGCAACCGCGTCCTGATCGCCAAGCTGCTCTGCGCTGGCGGCAACGTGCTGGTGCTGGACGAGCCCACCAACGACCTCGACCTCGCGTCGCTTCGGGCCTTGGAGGACGCGCTGCTGGTGTTCCCTGGCGCTGCCATCATCGTCAGCCACGACCGATGGTTTCTGGACCGCGTCGCGACGCGCGTCGTCCACCTCGACGGGTCGGGCTCGGCGCGGGTGCACGAAGGCGACCTCTCGCTGCTGCTTGAGCGTTTGCGGCAGGAGGGCGCGGAGCGCGCTTCGGCGGCGGCCGCCGCGGCGTCCGCGGCGAAGCAGCGAGCGCTCGCGCAGAAGCAGCGCGAGGGAAGCGGGGCGCCGCGACCGCAGCGGCTCAGCACCAGGGAGCAGCGTGAGCTCAAGGAGCTGCCGCAGCGCATCGAGTCGCTGGAGAACGAGCTCGCCGACGTGGACAGGCAGCTGGGGGACCCCGACCTTTACAGCGACCAGCAGACCGATCGCTTCGACGCGCTGACCAAGCGGCGCGAGGCGCTCCCCGACGAGCTCGCGACGCTCTACGCGCGATGGGAAGCGCTGGAGGCGATCGCCGAGCAGTCGAGCAGGTGAGGCGCCGCTGGCTCAGCGGGCGCGTCGGAGCTGGCGCAGCAGCTTGAGGTATCGGCGATTTCGCGTTCGCTGCCAATCCCGCTCGGCGGCGTCCATGCGCTGTCGCAGCTGGTCTCCGCTTGCCGCGACCCCGAGCACGGGGTCAAACCGTTCGACGCGCGGCTTCGCGACCGTCGCCGACGCCTCGACGGCGCGACCGCGCCGCCTCGCGCTCGCGCGGCCCTGTGCGACCTTCTGGCGTGTGGCCCGGAGCGCCGACTGTTCTTGTCGGCGCTGCTGGTTGGCGAGCAGGCCCGCGGGCGCCGCAGCCGCTTCGGCGGCCGCGACCGTCGCCAACGTCCAGTCGTCCTCGTCGACACGGAAGACCAAGCTCTTTGGGATGCGGACGGAGCCACCCACGACGCGGATGATGTAGACACCGTCTTCTTCAGCTAGCAGGACGCCTCGTAGCGTCGGCGGCGCCGAGCCGGGCTCGGCGTCGGCAGCGCCCTGAGGCGCTGCCAGCCAGAAGGTCTCGGCTCTCGCGGGGGTCGAGGCCAACAGCAATCCTAGGAGCGCAGGGAGGGGCCGCATGGACGCATTCTAGCACGTCTGCCCGGGATCGTCTGGCGTTGCGATTCCGGTGCACGGGGAGGCATGGACCTGCGGCCCAGGCTCGGTGACACTGGCGTGATGTTGCGCACGACGCTCGTCTTCGGGTTCACGCTGCTGGGCTGTGTAACGCCGCTGGTGTCACAGGACGACCCAAAGCCGGCGCCGCTGTTCGACGGTCGTTCGCTCGATGGATGGTCCGGGGATCCGCGGGTCTGGTCGGTCGAGGACGGCGCGCTGGTCGGCTCGTCCCACGACGTCGACCTCAAGGCCAACACGTTCCTGATCCACGAGGGCTCGTTCGCAGACTTCGAGCTGCGCCTCCAGGTGCGCATGGAAGGCGCGAACAACGGCGGCGTGCAGTACCGCAGTCGGGCGCTGCCGAAGCGACCGTTCGGAGTGGTCGGATACCAGTGCGATGTCCACCCCAAGCCGGAGTATGCCGCGATGCTCTACGGAGAGGGCGCCGGCGGAATCTTGGCGCAGCACGGCCAGTTCGTGCGATGGACCGAAGCTGGCCGCGAGGTGATCGGTGAGCTGTCGCGACCGGCGACCGCTCCGGTCAGATGGAGCGAGTGGCACGACCTGCGCATCGTCGCCTGCGGCGACCTGGTCTACCACGAGCTCGACGGCGAGCTCTGCTGCGCCTTGCTGGACGAGCGCGGGCGCGCGCCGTCGTCCGGTCGCATCGCGCTGCAGGTTCACCGCGGCCCCAAGATGAAGGTGTACCACCGGGGCCTGCAGCTGCGCGCGCTCACCGACGAGCAAGCGGCGCAGTGGCGAGATCGGGCGCCGCCGCTGCTCCGCGCGTTCCTGCGCAAGGCCGAGATCGAGCAGCGAAGCGTTACCGGGCCGACGCCGCAGTGGCTTTGGGATGACGACGCCGCCGACGACGACGAGCTGTTCTTCCGCCGGTCGTTCCGTCTCGACGCGGTACCGGAGAAGGCGCAGCTCGGCGTCTCCGTCGACAACAACTGCCGGATCTACGTCAACGGCGAGCGCGCCGGCAAGGACGACAGCTGGGAGTCGCCGACCCTGGTCGACGTCGTCGACATGCTGCAGGTCGGCGAGAACGTCGTCGCCATCCACGCATGGAACGACGGCGGACCCGCAGGGATGGTCGCGCGGCTCTCTTGGAGCACAGGGGACCAACTCGGCGGCGTCGTCACCGACGCCACCTGGCGCTGCAGCGAAGAGGACCCGGACGATTGGGACCTCCCTGGGTTCGACGATGACGGTTGGGATGCTGCGACGGTGCTAGGGCCGCTGGGCGGCGACGTAGTCTGGTCCAGCAACGTCGGGCTCGGCTCCCTGGGTGGCGCCGGTCGTAGCGAGTTCGCGCCGCAGGTGGCCTTTCCGGCCGACGACCTGCGGCTGGCCGAGGGCGGCCGGGTCCCGGGCGCGATGACCCTGCTGGAGGTGCCGCGGGGGCTGGGTTCGTGGGTGTCGTTGTGCGCCGACGACCGCGGCCGGCTGTATTCGTGCGACCAGCGCAAGGCCGGCTTGTTCCGGGTCGAGCCAGCCGCCGAGGTCGGCGACCTCACCACGTTCGTGCGCATGCCAGCGAAGCTGAGCGGGGCGCACGGCTTGCTCTGGTTCCGGGGCGCGCTCTACGCCGTGGTCAACGGCGGCATGGACGGCAAGGACGGGCTATACCGCGTCACGGACAAGGACGGGGACGACCTGTTGGAGCACGTCGAATTGCTGCGCGGTTTCGAGGGCAGCGGCGAGCACGGTCCGCACTCGATCGCCGTCGCGCCGGACGGAGAGCACCTGCTGGTGCTCAACGGCAACATGACCAAGCTGACCGACGTCGACGCCAACCGCGTGCCGTCGGAGTGGCAGCAGGACCGGCTGACGCCGCGGATCAACGACGCGCGCGGCTTCTGGGGCGGATACTCGCCGCCTGGAGGCTGCCTCTACCAGATCGACCCGGACGCCGAGCGGTGGGAGCTGATCTGCTGCGGCTTCCGCAACCCGTTCGACTTCGCAGTGCTGCCCAACGGTCAGGTCGTGGTCTACGACGCGGACATGGAGTGGGACTTGGGGTTGCCCTGGTATCGACCCACGCGGTGGCTCGCGGGCCAGAGCGGCGTCGACTATGGGTGGCGCAAGGGCTCGGCCAAGTGGTCGGCCGATTATCCGGACGCGCCGCCGGCGTTGCAGGACATCGGCCCGGGTTCGCCGACAGGCATGATCTACGTCCCCGGAGAGCGCGGCGGCATCTTCGGCCTCGACTGGACCTTCGGCACGCTCTATCGCGAAGGCGCGCCGTGGGTGGTCGGCGCGCCGTGGCCGGTCGCCGACATCACCTGGACCGCGGTCGCGCCCGACTGCATCTACGCGGTCAGCGGCGGCCGCGGGTTGCCGTCTCGGCTGTTCCGGCTGCCGCTGCTGCCAGGTGCGCCGCCGAGCCTTGAGCGCTGGGGCGAGCCGGTCCCGTGGTCGGTGTCCGAGGAGCGCAGCGCGCGTGAGATCCTCGACGCCGAGCACCCCGGGACGGATCCCTACGTCACGATGCGCATCGCGCTGGAGCGGCGACCTGTCGGCGACATCCGGTCTGCGGTGCTGGACGTCGACGAGGCTCGTCCCGAGCGAGCGTTCGCCGGGTTGATGGCGCTTGCCCGCCGCGGCGTCGGGGCCGATCTCCGACCGCTCCTCGGCGCGCTGGGCCGGTTCCGATTCGCAGACCTGGATCACCGCCAACGGATCGCCTGGATCCGCGCCCACGCGTTGGCCTTGCTGCGGTTGGGTCCCATCGATCCGGCGGCTGATCAGCTCGTCGCTGCGCGGATGTCGCCGCACTTTCCGTGCGGTGACGAGCGCGTCGACGCCGACCTATGTGAGCTCTTGGCCTTCGTCGACGCGCCGGGGCTGCTGTCTGCGGCGGTCCCGATGCTAGCAGCGCTGCGTCCTTCGCCGCCGCCGGCTTGGGCCGAGTTGGCGACGCGCAACGCTAGCTACGGCGGCGTGCTCAACAAGATGATGGCGAACATGCCGCCGGCCGGGCAGCTGGCGATCGCCGACTCGCTGCGCATGGTCAAGCGAGGCTGGACCGTCGCCCAACGGCGGACGCTGTTTCGGTTCCTAGAGCAGGCCCGCGAGCGCTCCGGCGGCGCGAGCTACGACGGCTTTCTGATCCGGATCGCCGACGGTCACTGGGAGAACTGTCCGGAAGAGCAGCGCCGTGAGCTGGAGTTCGACGTCGGGCGGGCGCGCGCCGAGAAGCAGAGATACAACAGCAAGCCGGCGCGCGGGCCTGGGCGTGATTGGCAGCTGGACGACATCTCGACGCTCGTCCGGTCGGGCTTCACCGGTCGGAAGAGCGGCGCTGGGCGAAACCTGTTCCACGCCGCCGGCTGCGCTTCGTGCCACTACTTCAAGGGCGAAGGTGGCTTCGGGGGGCCGGACCTGACCAGCTTGAAGAACAAGATGCGGCCCGAAGATCTGCTGGAGTCGATCCTCGAGCCGTCCAAGGTCATCAGCGACCAATACGCCGGCAAGGTCCTGACCAAAAAGGACGGGACCGCCTACTTCGGGGTCGCGCACAAGACCTGGGACGGCGACATGCAGGTCTACGAGGTCGTGGAAGCCAAGGCGGACGCTACGCCCATGCGGATTCCGATCGAGCAGGTCGCGCGCGTCGAGCCTTCCCCGATCTCGCCGATGCCTAAGGACCTCGTCGACCGCCTCTCGGCCGACGAGCTCCGAGACCTGGTGGCCTACTTGCTGGGGAAATCGAAGTGACCGCAGCCTGCGCTGCTGCAGGAGGTTGGCGTCGACGGCTCGTCCAGGTTTGGTGATAGGCGGTCGGCGTCGTAATTTGTGGTCATGATCAGCGCGCTGGGCTTCGCGGTCCTGTCTCTCGCTCCCCAGGGGGAGGTGACCGTTCACGGGGACGTGCAGTATTCGGAGACGGCGAAGCACGCTCGCCGCAATCGTCTAGATCTCTTCGTTCCGGACTCCGACACGCCGCCGCCGATGGTGATGTTCGTGCACGGCGGCTCTTGGACGGGCGGCAGCAAGGACCACTTCGACGCGATCGGTGAGACCATCGCGGCGGAGGGCTTCGCGTGCGCGACGATCAACCCCCGCCTCTTCCCGTTCGCCAAGCCCGCGGAGATGGTCGTGGACTGCGCCAACGCGCTCGGGTTCCTGCATCGGCACGGCGCCGACTACGGCTACGACGGCGATCAGCTGTTTGTTATGGGGCACTCTTCTGGAGCGCATCTCTGCAGCTGGTTGGCTTACGACGACGACAAGCTCGCGCTCGCGGGTGTGCCCAAGCGCGCGCTGCGAGGGGCAGTGCTGCTGTCGGGCGTCTACGACGTCCGGGCGCGTCACTTCCTCCTCGACGGCGTCTTTGGCGACGACGGGGCCGCGCGGCGGCGCGCCTCGACCTGGCTCTACGTCGACCCGACGGACTGTCCGACCTATGTCTCTTGGGCTCAGCGCGAGCTCCCAGGATTGCCCCTGTGCGGCGAGCTGCTGCGGGACCGGCTCCTCAGCAGCGGGATCCCGGTCGAATGGGAGGTGTACCGCGACCGCAGCCACGCCAACTACATCTTCCAGTTCGGAACGAGGCGCGACGTGGTGACGCGTTCGGTCGTGCGTTTCCTGAGGGACCCGAAAGCAGCGAAGCGCGTCGGGCGGCGATCGGGGCCGTGCGCGATGCTCTGGATGGCCGCTGACGATCGCGAGCGCCGCCTCGGCGAAGCGGTCGCGCGCGTGTGCGGTCCGGCCGGCGTCGACGTGATCGTCCAGATGGCGGCGTCGCCGGACGCAGCCGGGGTGACGGACTTCTACCGCGCGCTTCGCCGGGATCGCGCGGGGGCCGGTCGTTCGCCGCTGTGCTTCGTGGCCGGTTACGGCATCGGCGGAGCGGCGGTGGCGTCGTGCTCGCTGACTGGCGCCGCGGACGGTCTGTTGGGTCGCTTCGTGGCTGGCTCGCCGCTGGGGCGGCGCTCCTTGCAGGCCGCGCGGTTGACGCTGGAGCCGTCGCAGGCGATCGGAGCGGCGTCTCTGTTGAGCATTTGCGGCGACGAAGATGACGCGCAGATCTACGACGACGCGCGCGCGTGCGTCGATCGGTTGCGGAGAAAAGGCAAGGCAGCGTCGGCCTACCTGTTGATGGGGACGACTGCGGAGGCCGCCTTGCAGCGGCTCGACGCCGAGGAAGACTTCATTCGTCCGATGCTTTTGACGTTCCTCGGCGTGTTCTGAGCAGCGCCCCGGCGGTTGCTGACGATCGGTAGGCTGCGTGGCCCCTCTCCTTATCGGCGAGGATCGACAGCGCCGCTTGGCTTGGCTCGCCGAGCTTCATTGGTCCTCCATGAGCACGAAGAGGCGTGGTGAGCAGGAGCGCCAGGAGGGGCGGCGCGAGGCCGAGAGAGCGTGCGAGCAGGCTCATCTCAGCGAGGTAGCCGTCGTGGGTCTGGTTTCGCGGGCCAGCGCGGCTACACCTTCATACTGATGAGCAAGGGCACTTCGACCAAGCCGCCGAGCGGCATGCGTGATTTCCTGGCGCCCGACGTGGTCCAGCGGCGTCACGTGCTGGGCGTCGTGCAGCGAGTCTACGAGTCCTTCGGCTTTGTCCCGCTGGAGACGCCGACCATCGAGAACCTGGGCACCCTCCTGGGTAAGTATGGTCCAGAAGGCGACCAGCTGCTGTACCGGCTCCTGCACCGCCGGGACAAGCTCAAGCGCGCTATCGCAGGCGGCGCAGACCAGCCAGGCGGTTTGACCGAGCAGGACCTGGCGGCTGAGGGGCTGCGATATGACCTGACCGTCCCGCTCGCTCGAGTGGTCGCCAACTACAAGGACCTCCCTGCCTTCTATAAGCGTTACCAGATCCAGCCCGTCTGGCGCGCGGACCGACCCGCGCGGGGACGTTTTCGTGAGTTTTACCAGTGCGACGTCGACGTCACGGGCACCGCGAGCCTCGTGGCCGACGCCGAGGTTTGCTGCGCTGTCGCGACGGTCCTGCGGGAGCTGGGCTTCGCCGACTTCAAGATCCTGACGAACCACCGTGAGCTGCTTCGCGCTTTGGTCGCGGATGCGGGCATCCCTGCTGAGCAGGAGTCGCTGGCGTTGATCGCCCTCGACAAGCTGGACAAGCTCGGCGGCGACGGCGTGAAGGACGAGCTGGGCGAGAAGGGCATCGCCGCGGAGCGTGCCGACGCGCTGTTGAGCAAGCTCGAGCAGATGCGGGCGCCCGGCGCGCTGGAGCGGCTGGCCGAAGGTGACGGGCCGGGCGCGCGCGGCGCAGCCGAGCTGCTGGAGCTCTTCGGCTACGCTGCGCACGGCCAAGCTGCCGAGCACGCGACGTTCGACCCGACCCTCGCGCGCGGGCTGAGCTACTACACGGGACCGATCTTTGAGATCCAGGTCGACGGCCTCGCTGGGTCGCTGGGCGGCGGCGGTCGCTACGACAACTTGATCGGTATGTTCCAGAAGCAGCAGGTGCCCGCCGTCGGGTTCTCGCTCGGGCTCGAGCGTGTCTTGCTCGTGATGGAGGAGCGTCAAATGTTCCCTGAGCTGGGGATCGGGCCTCAAGTGCTGCTCTGTCGTATGGGTGACGTCCCGGCATCCGCGGCGATCTCGGTCGCCAGCGCGCTCCGCGCCGCCGGCGCGCGGGTAGAGGTCTACGCGGACGCGGCGCCCATGAAGAAGCAGCTCAGCTACGCCAACAGCCTCGAGGTAGCCTTCGCGGCGATCCTCGGTCCTCAAGAAGTCGCCGACGGCACCGTATCTCTGAAGGATCTTCGCACGGGTCAGCAAGAGTCGTGCATGATCAGCGAGGCTGCACGAAAGGTTCAGGACTGACGGCCGCGGCCGAAACGCATCGAAGAACACAGATGTCCGAGCCAAAGCCCACCAACCCTGTCGACGAACAGCAGCCGCTGCGGCCGGAGGAACTGGAGCTGGTCGAGCAGGTCATCGCGACGCTGGGTCAGACCCCGGGTGAGGCGAGCGCAGACACGGTGCAGACGATCCGACACCAGCTAGAGAGCCTGCGCATGTTCGGAAGGCTGCTGGAGCGCTTCCCGTCGCCGCTGCATGACCAGGTGCTCTCTGGCAAGCGTCGCGGGTTGGACACGCTGGTCGACAGCATGGTCACTGCAGACCAGGCGACCTTCCCGTTTCGTGCGCCGACGCAGGCGCTGGTCGGCCGATCTATGAACATGGCGCAGATCAACTTCCTGCGCATGATCTGGCACCTCACGCGAGGCTTGGACGATGAGGCTCCAGGGTTGCGGTTGCGCGAACTCGCCGCCCGTCGGCTGCGGACGGCGGTGCACACCCGACTCGTCGAGGAGGTCTTGGTCGACGTGGTTACGGACGCGTCGATCGAGCGTGACGTGCGGGCGCAGGGCGTGCGCAGTTTGGCCAACCTCTGGGGCAATCGACTGACGTGGCGGGTGAACGAGTTCTTCCCCATCCTCGACGCTACCTGGGAGGCGCGTTTACGCGTGCAGGTGGTGGGCGGTTCTCTGTCGGGGGGATCAGAGCTGGTGCAGCTGATGACGCAGGGAGCAGACGAGCAGTTCGTAGACTTCTTTACCGGCGAGGATTACGGGGAGGTCGAACTGCAGGCCTTCCGAGAGTTTCTCTTCGGCACGTCTTCGGAAGAGCTGAGCCGTCTCTCGGCGCGTATGGCCGACCAGGGCGTTAGCAGCATCGAGCTGGACAGCAGCTGCGAAGACGTCGCTCGAGACAGTGGGTCGATCTTGTTCGAGTTTTTCCGGTCTCGCCTCGTTCAATGCAGCGCGCGGCGCGTCGCTGGGCTGCGCGGGCCTCGGCACACGGCCGAAGGATATGTGATGATCGCCTGGCTGCAGCAGCAGTGCTCAGGCGCTCGCGCGCCGGCGTCCGGCGGCAGCGCCTGAGGCCAGGGCTCGTCAACGGGCCCGCGCGCCATCTCCGTCGCGCCCCGTGGTCCTTACCGCTGTCAGCGCCGCTCGTGATCGCTGACGGCCCTAACGATGATCAGTGGGCGACGAGCCAGTTCTCGCCCGAACCCATGCTGACCTCGAGGGGCACTTTGAGCTCTGCAGCGCCCATCATCGCGTCTCGCAGCAGCCGCTCGACCTCGGTGCGCTCGTCGTTCGGGACGTCCAGGACGAGCTCGTCGTGGACCTGGAGCAGCAGCTTGGAGCGGAGCTCGCGCTTCGTCAGCTCGGCGTGCACGGCGAGCATGGCGCGCTTGACGATGTCCGCGGCCGCGCCCTGGATGGGGGTGTTCACTGCCATGTTCTCGGCCGCGATGCGCTGCATGGCGTTCGTCGAGTCGATGTCGCCGAGGGGGCGCCGGCGGCCGAACATGGTCCGCGCCTCCTTCTCGGTGCGGGCGTGCTCCAGGCTGGCGTCTAGATAGGCTTTGACGCCCGGCAGCGCGCGGAAGTAGCTCTTGATGAACTTCTTCGCTTCCGGCGGGCGCATGCCGGTCTCGTTCGCGAGCCTCGACGCGCCCATCCCGTACATCAGCCCGTAGTTGACGACCTTGGCCTGGTTGCGCAGCTCGGGCGTCACGAGGTTCGGCAGGATGCCATGCACGATAGCGGCGGTGCGCGCGTGGATGTCTTCGCCTCTTCGGAAGGACTCAACCAGCGCCTTGTCCTCGGAGAGGTGGGCGAGGATGCGGAGCTCGATCTGTGAGTAGTCCGCTGAGAGCAGGGACCAATCGCTGTCGCGCGGAACGAAGGCCTCTCGAACGCGGCGCCCGTCCTCCGTACGGATCGGAATGTTCTGGAGGTTTGGGTCTTCGCTGCTGAGGCGACCTGTCGCCGCAACCGCTTGGTTGAACGTCGTGTGCACGTGGCCGCTGTCAGGCTGGATCAACGCAGGGAGACTGTCGACGTAGGTGGACTTGAGCTTGGTCAGCTGCCGCCACTCCAGGACGAGCTGCGGCACCTCGTGCTTCTTGGCGACCTTCTCCAAGACCTCCTGATCCGTCTTGTATTGACCGGTCGGTGTGCGGCGCGGCTTGTTGATGTCAGCGGCGCGGTGCACCTCGAGCTCGTCGAACAACACCTTGCCCAGCTGCGCAGGGGATCCGAGGTTGAACTCGTGTCCGGCGCGCTCAAACACGCGGTCTTGTAGATCTTCGACTCGCTCTTGAAGCTCGGCGGAGAGCTTCATCAGCAGTCCGGAGTCCAGGTTGATGCCCTCCCACTCCATGTCGAGCAGGACTGGGCAAAGCGGCAGCTCCAGGTCGCGATAGATCTCGGTCGTCCCGGCCCGCTTGAGTTGGTCGGTGAGCGGCCCGGCCAGTCTAAAGACCAGATCCGCCTCCTCGTTGATGTAATCCCCGACCAAAGAGGCGTCGACTTCGGCGAACGTACGTTGTTTCTTGCCGCTCCCGATGACGTCTTTGACAGCGGTTTTTTTGAAGGCGAAGTGCTTTAGCGCGAGATCGGCGAGGGAGTGTGAGCGCAGCCCTGGCTCGCTGCAGTAGCTAGCCAGCATCGTGTCGTGGCCGACACCTCCGAGGCAGAGCCCGAGCGGCTTGAACGCCGCGAGCAGGCGCTTCAGGTCGTGCACGTGCTTGGTGGGGCGATCGGCCGAAAAAAGCGCGCGGAGCGCGTCGATCCGCGCGGCGCGATTTTGATCGTCGAGCGGGATGTAGGTGGCGGCGCCTGGCGCCGTCGCCACGGAGACCCCGACGAGCGCTCGCTTGCGCAGCGACGGACCAGACGTCTCAGCCGCGACCGCCAGCGTCTCGCAGCCGCTCCATTCCTCGACCAGCCGGCGAAGCTCTGCGTCGTCCTCAACGACGCGGTAGCGCTTCTCGATGTCGTCCTGCGGCTGTGGCTTGGCGGCGAGGTCGGACAACAGGTTCTTGAAGTCGAGTCGCTGGAACAGCGGCCGCAGTTTGTCCGGGTCGGGCGCGGCAGGTCCGAGGGCTTCTACGTCGACCGAGAGCTGCAGGTCGAGCTGCAGGGTCACGAGGTGTTGCGACAGCTCTGCGAGGTGTCGGTTCTCCTCGAGCGTCTTCTTGATAGACGGCTTCTTGACGTCATCGAGGTGCGCATAGATCCCGTCGATAGAACCGAACTGCGCCAGCAGGTCGACGGCGGTCTTCTTGCCGACCTTGGGCACGCCCGGCACGTTGTCTGAGCTGTCGCCCATCAGCGCGAGCATGTCGACGATGGACGTCGGCGGCAGACCCCATTTGGCGACGCACGCCGCCGCGTCGAAGATCTCGGGCTTGCTCGTCGAACTGCGTAGGTTCCACAGCTTGATCTGGTCGTCGACGATCTGCAGGAAGTCTTTGTCGCCGGTGACGATGAAGACCTCCATGCCGCGTTCGCGGCCGCGGACCGCGAGCGTCCCGATGACGTCATCGGCCTCGTGTTCGTCTGAAGAGACCACGGGCAGCCCGAACGCCTCGACTGCGGCGCGGATGTCGTCGAGCTGTGCGGCCATCTCGTCCGGCATCTTGGTGCGCGTCGACTTGTATTCGGGGTAGATCTTGGTTCGTAGAAGGTCGCTGCGCGGGCCATCAAACGCGATCGCCATGGCGTCGGGCCGCTCGCGCTCGATCAGAGCCCGCAGCGTCATGCAAAAGCCGTAGGTCGCAGCCGTCGGGTGCCCGTCGGGCGTCGTCAGCGGAGACCGCCCGCTCCCTTGGAACGCGAAGAAACTTCGGTAGGCCAACGCCGTGCCGTCGATCAGGAAGAGCCGCTTCGCCATATCGATGGTTGTAGCCGGTGACGGCGGGTCATCGAAGCGCCTTCACGGCCGCGCGGCAGGACGCAGTCGATTGAGGCCGGTCGCGCGGCCGCGGTCGTCGGCCCGCCCCTAGTGCTGGCCGTCGCCGCCGGGGAGCAGCAGCTTGATCGCCAAGAAGCCGCCGACCAGCAGGGCGGTCCCTAGGAGCGTCACAAGGGCGAAGCGTCGCTCGATGAAGTCCTTGATGCCTGGGCCGAAGCGACGGAAGAGCCACGCGACGAGGAAGAAGCGCGCCGATCGCCCGACCGCGGACCCGACGATGAACATCGGGAAGTTGATGCTGCAGACTCCGGCGAGGATCGTGATCACCTTGTAAGGGATCGGCGTGAACGCGGCGGCGAACACGATCCAAAAGCTCCATTGGTCGTAGAGCGCGCTGACCTTGTCGACGCTGGCTGGGCTCACGCCCGGCACGTAGTCGTAGAAGAACTGCTCGATCCCGTTGATGTCCCACAGGAAGTAGCCGATCCCGTAACCGGCGACGCCGCCGACGACCGACCCGACGGCGCACCACCACGCGTAGCGGAAGCTCTTCTGCACGCTCCCGATACACATCGCGACGAGCAATACGTCGGGAGGGATCGGGAAGAAGCTGCTCTCCGCGAAAGCGAGCACGAACAGCGCGGCGACCGCGTAGCGCGTGTCGGCCCAGCTAAGGACCCAGTCGTAGAGGCGTCGGACAGGCCCTTTGCGCGCCGGTGGTGGAGACGTCGGAGAAGCGCTGGTGCTGGACACGCGCGCCACTATCAACCACGGCGGGATTCAATGCGAACCTGCTCTCTCGATCCCGCTCGGCATGACGACGTGAGCGCGCTCGCGTTCAGCGGCTCGGCGCGAGATCGTAGACGTCCAATTGCATGGGCCCGTCCTCGCCGCGTGACGCGAGTCGCGGCGTGTAGGCGATGCTCCAGGGCCCCTTGTTTCGTCGCAGGTCCTCGAACAGCGCCCCGCCGCCGATGATGCGGCAGCTTAGGATGTCGTTGCCTTTGACGACGCGGACGCGCGCGTGGCCGCCGCGCCCCTCGACGAAGGGGTTCCCGACGAGGTGGACGTCGTGGGTGACGAACCTGGGTTTGGGGTGGCCGTTGCCAAAGGGGCCTAGCGCGCCGAGTCTGCGGATCGTCTGCGGGTCGAGCTCGCTGAAATCGGCGGGGCCGTCGACGTGCAGCGGGTGCTCGGTCGGCGCCATCTGCTGGCAGGCAGCGGCGAAGCGTTCACGGAACGCCTCAAGGTTCGCGCGGCGTATCTCCAGTCCTGCGGCCGCGGCGTGGCCGCCGTGCGACTCCAGCAGGTCGGAGCACGCGCCGAGCGCGTCTCGCAGGTGCAGGCCCGTGTTGCAGCGACCCGATCCACGCGCCGTGTCGCCGTCGAAGGCGAGCAGCATCACGGGCTTGTTGGTCTGCTCGGCGGCGCGCGCAGCGACGATCCCGAGCACCCCTGGGTGCCAGTGGTCGGCCCCGAGCACGATCGCTGGGCCTTCGTGCTCGGCTGCCAGCAGCATCACTTCGTCCTGCAGCGTGCGCTCGACGCGCCGTCGCTCTTTGTTGTGCTGTTCGAGCACCTTCGCCGCTGCTTGGGCCTCCGGGAAGCCCTTGGCGTCGAGGAGTTTGACGGCGTCATCTGCGTGCCCGACGCGGCCCGCGGCGTTGATCAACGGCGCTAGGCGAAAGCTGATGTCCTCGACGCCGGCGCCGCGGTGGAGCAGCCCGGCCGAGTCCATCAAGGCCCGGATACCGGGGTTGCGGCTGACGTTGAGGGACCGCAGCCCGTGGAAAACGAGCGTTCGGTTCTCGCCGCCTAGCGGTGCGACGTCGGCGACCGTCCCGAGGGCGACGTAGGCGAGCGCGTCCACGAGGAAGTCGGAGAACTCGCTGCTGCGCCGCATGGAGCCGCTCAACGACTCGGCCATCGCGGCGACGAGGCAAAAAGCTACGCCGCAGCCCGCGAGGTCTCTGTCCGGGTAACCGGCGTCGGGCAGCCGCGGGTTGAGCACGCAGTAGGCGTCGGCCACGTTCTCCGTCGTGCCGTGGTGGTCGGTGACGATCACGTCGACGCCGCTGCGCTTGAGGTCGGCGATGGGCGCGATCGCGTTGGTGCCGTTGTCGACGGAGATGACGAGCGGGAAGCCCCCTTCTTGGATCGCCTTCACGCTGGCGCTGGAGAACGAATAGCCGTCTGCGCGTGCGGGGATGAACGGTCGGCTGGTGCCGTGGAGCAGGCTTAGGAACTTATGGAGCAGCACGGTCCCGCTGATTCCGTCGGCGTCGTAGTCACCGTGGATCAGGATCGGGTCCCCGGCGCGCAGCGAGTCGCGGATGCGGTCCACGGCGCGCTGCATTTGGGCGAACTTGAAGGGGTCGTGCAGCGAGCCGAGGTCGGGCCGCAGGAAGCTCTTCGCCTGCGCCGGATCCTCGATGCCACGGGCGAGCATGACTCGGACGACGAGGTCGGGCAGCCCTAGCGTCCGAGCCAGCGCTTGCTCGCGCGGATCGGTCTTGGGCGTCTCGAGGGCAGCGCGGAGCATATGGCGTCGGGTATGGTAACAGCGGTCTCCGTTATGCCTAGAACCGACGACAACCGTTCTGCCGCGCTGCGATCGCTGCCGTCCGTGGATCAACTGCTGCGCCTCGACGCGTTCGCAAAGCTCGCCAAGCCCGCGTTGACGCGCGTCGTTCGAGAGCTGGTAGACGAACTGCGGGCAGCGGCGCTGGACGGCTCGTTAGACGCGGAGGCGATTCAGCGCCGTTGTGCACATCCCGCGCTCGTCAGCGAAGTAACCGGGCGTTGTGAAGCGCTGCAGCGCCGGCGGCATGAGCGGGTCTACAACGCGACCGGCATTGTGCTGCACACCGGCATCGGTCGCGCCCCGCTCGCGCCCGCAGCGATTGACGCGGTCGTAGGCGCGACGGGCTTCGCCGTCGTCGAGGTCGACCCGGTTACGGGGCAGCGAGATCAGCGCGAGGTCGCAGTCGCAACGCTAATGACCCAGCTGACTGGCGCCGGCGGCGCGCTGATCGTTAACAACAACGCAGCAGCTACGACCCTGATGCTAGCGGCGCTGACCGCTGAGACGGAGGTCGTCGTGTCGCGCGGGGAGCTGGTGGAGATCGGCGGCGGTTTCCGCGTGCCAGACGTCATGAAGCGGGCTGGCTGCCACATGGTTGAGGTGGGCGCGACCAACAAAACGCATCTCCGCGATTTCCGCGAAGCGACCACGGAGAAGACTCGCGCGTTCCTAAAGGTCCACCCCAGCAACTTCCGGATCGAAGGGTTCGCGTCGACGCCGTCGGTGGCAGATCTACGCGCGCTCGCGGACGCCGCCGAAGGCGATTTGCTCGTGCTCGACGACCTCGGCTCTGGCCTGCTGTGCCGCGAGCCGCTGCCAGGTCTCGCCGACGAGCCCAGTGTGCTAGGCAGCCTAGCGCAAGGTGCGCACGTGACCTGCTTCAGCGGTGACAAGCTCTTGGGTGGGCCTCAGTGCGGCATCCTCGTGGGTGAGAAAGACCTGATCGCGCGCTGTCGTGAGCACCCGCTGTATCGGGCCATGCGCTGCGACAAGCTGACGCACGCGGCGCTCGAGGCGACGCTGTTGCTGTATCGAGACGCCGACCCGCTGCGCGAGGTCCCGACACTGCGGATGCTCTCTGCCGTGCCTGACGAACTGCGAGGGCGGGCGCAGGAGCTCGCGACGTCGCTGGTAGATCTCGGCGCCGAGGTGCTGCCAAGTGATTCCTTCGCTGGATCGGGGGCCAACCCGGCCAAGCCCCTGCCAAGCTTCGCCACGGCCCTGCCCGGCGGCGACCGGGAGGCCAGCTTGTTGCGCGCGGTGCGCCCCGTCGGTGTTTTTGCGCGCGTCTGCGACGGCAAGGTGATGCTGGATGCGCGGTCGATGTTGCTCGAAGATCTCGACACCGTCGCGCTGGCTGTTCGTCAGGCGATCGCTGACTAGGGACTCAAGATGAGCGAGACTCCGGATCTAAGGCTGACGCGTTACGCCTCCAGCGCCGGTTGAGCGGCCAAGCTGCCACCGGGGAGCCTCGGGAAGGTTCTCCATAAGCTGCGTGCTTCTCAGAACGCGGACCTCTTGGCCGGCCACGCTGGCTTTGAGGACGCCGGCGTGCTCCGTTTGGACGCTCACCGCGCGCTGGTCCAGACGCTCGACTTCTTCCCGCCGATCGTCGATGACCCGCGTTGGTTTGGGCGCATCGCGGCGGCCAACTCGCTTTCCGACGTGTTCGCGATGGGCGGTAGGCCGGTGACGGCGATGAACATTGTCGGGTGGCCGCGCGAGCTCGATGTCGAAGTGCTCGGTGAGATCCTGGCCGGTGGCCTGGAGAAGACCGAGGAGGCCGGCGCGTCGTTGTGTGGGGGGCACTCGGTTGTCGACGGTGAGGTTAAATACGGCCTTTCGGTCACGGGTCTCGTGCACCCCGACCGTTTTTGGCGCAACAGCGGCGCTCAGTTGGGCGACGCGCTGGTCGTCACCAAGCCGCTGGGTATGGGGGCCGTCTCGACGGCCATGAAGAAAGACAAGGTGGAGGTCCGGGCCGCCGACGCGGCCATGGCGGAGCGCGCCATGGGCGTCATGGCCACGCTTAACCGGGTCGCCGCAGAGATCGCGGCGGCGTTTGATGTGCACGCAGCTACGGACGTCACCGGCTTTGGCTTCGCTGGTCACGCGTGCGAGATGGCGGAGGGCGCGGATTTGCAGCTAGAGGTCGACGCGGCGGCGCTGCCCCTCATGGAGGGGGTGATGGATCTAGTGCACGCTGGCGCCTTGTCGGGCGGCTGCGCGCGCGGCAAAGAGCACTTCGGTCCGCGCGTCGAGGTGGGCACCGCGGTGGACGCTGGGTTGGCTGATCTTGTCTTCGACGCCGAGACCTCGGGGGGCCTGCTGCTCGCGGTGCCCGAAGCGCAGGCCGATCGCCTCAGCGCTCAACTGCGTGACGCCGGTGTCCCGGCGTTCGCAGTCGCGGGGCGTTTTTCGAGCCGATCCGCGGACGCGCCGCTGCTGCGGCTGCGTTGAGGCCGGCTGCAGCTGCTGCCGCGTCGCGCGGCGCCGCTCAGTCTTCGGGGTCGCGGCTAGGCTGATCGGTGGCCTCGTCGGTCGCGGGGCTGAGGTCCTTCAGCAGCTCTTGCATCCGGACCGCGCCAGCGACGCCCTCGTCGAAGACGAACTGCAGGTGGGGGACCGAGCGCGTGTGGAGGACGGCGCCGACCTCTCGCTGGCAGAACCCGGTGGCGCGCTCCAGGACCTCGGCCGACGCGCGTCGCGCGGCGTCTTCTTTGCCGTTGGGGGCGAGGACGGACCAATAGGCTTTGCACTGCGTAAACTCTTTGTCGAGTTCGACGCGCGAGATCGTGACGAGCCCTAGCTTGGGGTCGGCGAGTTCTCGCTGCAGCGTCGTCGCGAGGCGCTGCTTGATTTGTTCGGCGAGGCGCGCGAGGCGGCGGTCGTTCATTGGTTGGGGCTGATGATCTCTAGCTGATGGTCGGTCAAGGTGCCGTCGCGCCATTCATCCAGCTCGTTGATGAGGTGGTCCATGGTGCTGTTGACGTGCTTAGTGTCGCTGCCGGCGACGACGGCGCCGAGCGTTGCGATCGTTGGGTCGTCGAGGTCTTCGAACTCGCTGATCGAGACGTTGAATGATCGGCGGAGCCGGTCACGCAGCGACTTCAATACGCCGCGCTTCTCTTTCAACGACTCCGCGTAGGGGAGCTCGAGGGTGAACTGCAGGACTCCGATGTAGAGCATTGCGCCGGCCGTCGCGAGCAATGGCGCCCGGGACACCTCACTTGGTGTCGCCGAGCGTGCGCTTGATGAACTCGATCTCGACGAACTCCATGGTGTCGCCTTCCTTGATGTCTTGGTAGTTCTCGAGCGTCATGCCGCACTCGAACCCGGACTTGACCTCTTTGGCGTCTTCGTCGATGCGCCTCAAGCTGGCGAGCTTGCCGTTGTAGACGACCTTGCCGTCGCGGGCGAGGCGCGTGATGCAACCGCGCTTGGCGACGCCATCGCGGACCAAGCAGCCGGCGATCGTGCCGAACTTCGAGGACTTGAAGATCGCGCGGACCTCGGCGTGGCCGATGACCTTCTGGACCTCCTCGGGGGCGAGGACGCCTTCCATGGCGTCCTTGACCTGGTCGATCAACTCGTAGATCACCGTGTAGTAGCGGATGTCCACACCCTCTTCGTCGGCCAGCTGGCGGACGTTCGCGTCGGCGATGGTGTTGAAGCCCACGATCACCGCGCCCGACGTGGCTGCGAGGTCGACGTCGGCCTTGTTGATGCCGCCGAGGCCGGAGTGCACCACGTTGACCCGCACCTCGCTCGTCGCGAGGTCGTCAAGCGACTTCCGAACGGGCTCCAGGGAGCCCATTGCGTCTGCCTTGAGGATGATTTTGATCTCCTTGATGTCTTTCTCGGCGAGCTTGGCCGACAGGGTCTCAAGGGTCACGGCCGAGCGCTCGGCGCGTGACATCTCGCGTTCGCGACGCTGGCGCTCCTCGACGACCTCCTTGGCCTTCTTCGCGTTCTCGACTGCGAAGAGCTTGTCGCCTGGGCTCGGCAGGCGGTCGAGCCCGAAGAGCGTGACGGGGGTGGAGGGGCCGGCTTCCTCGAGGTTTGCGCCGTGGTCATCGATCATCGCGCGCACGCGCGCGAACGACTCGCCGCAGACGACTTGGTCCTTCAGCCGGAGCGTGCCGTCGCTGACGAGCAGCGTCACGACGACGCCCTGCGCAGACGACTGACGCGCTTCGACGACGACGCCGCTGCCCGCTGCCTCGGGGCGCGCGTTGAGGTCTAGGAGCTCAGCCTCCAGGTGGATGCGCTCGATGAGGTCGTTGAGACCTTGGCCGGTCTTCGAGGAGCACTCGACCATGCCGATCTCGCCGCCGAAGTCCTCCGCTTGGAGGCCTTTGATCATCAGCTGCTGCTTGACCTGCATCGGGTTCACGCCAGGGAGGTCGCACTTGGTGATCGCGACGACGATCGGGCACTCTGCGGCCTTCGCGTGGCTGATAGCCTCCTCGGTTTGCGGCATGACGCCGTCGTCCGCGGCGACGACCAAGACGACGACGTCGGTGAGGTCGGCGCCGCGCGCCCGCATCGCCGTGAAGGCGGCGTGGCCGGGGGTGTCGAGGACGACGATGGAGAGGCCGTCGTCGTGGGTGACCTTGTAGGCGCCGATGTGCTGGGTGATGCCGCCCGCTTCGTGGCCAGCGATGTCGCTCTCGCGCAGCGCGTCCATCAGCGACGTCTTGCCGTGATCGACGTGGCCCATGAACGTGACCACAGGCGATCGTTGCGCGGTCTCTTCGGTCTCGCGCTTTTGCACGAGCTGCTCAATCAGCTCGTCCATCGCTTCCTTGTGCTCGACCACCTTGATGTTGCGGTTGAGCTCCAGCGCGACGAGCTCGACCTCGTCGTTGCTGAGCATCGAGTTGATGTTCTTGCCCATGACCTTGAGCTTGGTCATGAACGTGAACAGCAGCTGCGGCACCGGGACGCCAAGCGCCGCGGAGAGCCCCTTGACCGACACGGGCTCTTGCACCTCGACGAGCTTGTTGGGGTCGATGGGCGTGACGACGCGGGACTTGCCCTTGCCGCCGCCGGGGCCGCGGCCGTCGCGGCCGCCACGGCCTGCCGGGCCTCGGCGATGCCCGAGGCCCATCTGCCGCATGCTGCCTCCGCGCTGCATCTTTTGCAGGGCGGCGCGACGGAGGTCCCGCGGGGCCGCCGGCGCTGAGCGCCGCGTCGCGTCGCGGATCGTCTCTTGGGGCAGTTCGATGCGGCCGACGACCGTGGCCTTCTTCTTCGGGATGAGCAGCTTGCGGACGGCTTCATCCTGCTCGTCTGTCGGAGCCGCTTGGGCTTTGGTTGGCTCAGCTGCGGCCGCCGAGGTCTGCTCGGTCGCGGCTGTTTGTTCGGCCGTGACCGCGTCGCTCACGCTGGCGTCTGCTGCTGCTGCTGCTGCTGCTGCTGTGGCTTCGGCCGGCTCTGCAGGGGCGGGCTCCTCGGGCGTCGCCGTCTCGGCGGCGGGTGCCGTGGTCGTCGGCGCTTCGGCAGCGTCCTCGGGAGCCTGCTCGGTCGCGGCCTCCTGGGTCGCTGACTCGGCCTGTGCCGGCGCTGTCTCGGGCTCGGTCGCTGCCGCGGGCTGGGGCGCGTCGGGTTCGACGGATGCCGGCTGCTCTGTCTTGGCGTCTTCTACTACCGACTCGGCAGCCGCCGCGTCGTCGCTACCTGGGAGCGCCTTCTTCTTCAGCGGCGCCTTCTTGGCGGCCTTTTTGGGCAGCGCCTTCTTTGCCGGGAGCGCGCGCTTCGCAGGAAGCTCTTCGACCTCTTCTGCGACGGCGCTCAACGAGCGCTTCTTGGGCAGCGCTGCGCTGCCGGCGTCGTCGGAGGCAGGCTTACGCCGCAGCCCTTGGGCAGATAGGCGGGCCTCAACCATCATCAGGTCCGCGTCGTCGAGCGCGGTCATGTGGGTCTTGACCTTCTCGAAGCCGATCTCGCGCAAGAGCTTCGCCAGTTCGGGACCCTTCATCCCGAATTCTCTGGCTAGTTCGAAGACTCGTACTTTTTTCAAAAGTTGCTCCTAGGTCAGGGTCGCTGGGCTCAGCGGCCTTGCCTGCTTGGGTTCTTTGCTCTGGCGTGGATCGGAAGTGAGGTCAGTGGGTGCAGCTTACGGCTGCTGCGCTGTCGAGTCGTCGCCGGGCGTCGCGTCTTCTGGGGCGGGTGCGTCGGGTCCGTCCGTCGCGGCTGCCGGATCGGCGGCGGCGGCTTCGTCCGCGGGCGCGTCAACATCGACGGGTTCGTCCGCGGCGCCGTCGTCGACGGTCGCCGGCCCGCTCTCTTCGACCGCGTCCTCTTCGGCGACCGACTGCTCAAGCTCAGCTCGGGTCATGATGTCGATGTCCCAGCCGGTGAGCTTGCTCGCCAACCGAACGTTCTGACCCTTGCGCCCGATCGCGAGCGATTGCTGGTCCTCGCCGACGATAACCAGCGCCTTCTTGACGTCCGGATCGAGCGTGATGTCGCCGACCTCTGCAGGCTTGAGCGCGTTGGCGATCAGCGTCATCGACTCGTTGTTCCAGCGGATGATGTCGATGCGTTCGCCGTTCAGTTCGTCGATGATCGACTTGATGCGGTTGCCGCGCACGCCGACGCAAGCGCCGACGCAGTCGACCTTGTCGTCTCCTGAGTCGACCGCGAGCTTGGTGCGGTAGCCAGGTTCTCGTTCAATGCGGCGGATCATGATGGTCCCGTCGGCGATCTCAGGGACTTCCAGTTCGAAAAGCGCCCGCACGAGGTCGCGGTGCGTTCGGCTCAGGATCACCTTGACGCGTGGGCCGACCTTCTTGACCTCGTAGACCATCGCGCGGATGCGCTCGCCGACGTTGTAGTTCTCGCTGCGGACCTTCTCGGAGCGCGGCAGGATGCCTTCGAGGTTGCGACCCAGGTTGACGATCACGGTGTCGCCTTCGAACCGCTGGATGTTGCCGCTGACGATCTCTCCGAGCTTGGCTTCGTATTCCGTGTAGATGACGTCGCGCTCGGCCTCGCGCACGCGCGAGATGATCGCCTGCTTGACGGACATAGCGAAGATCCGACCTTGCTCCTCCATGGAGACTTCGTAGTTGCAGACGAACTCGCCGGTCTCGCGGTCGAGCATGATCTCGACGTCGTCCACGCCATATTTCTTCGCTAGCGCAAGCGACATCGCTTGCTCGATGCCGCTGATCAGCGCTTCCTTGTCGATCTCCTTGTCGCGGGCGATCGAGTCGATGTAGCGGAGGATTTCTGCGTGGTTGGCCATGCCGAAGGAGGCGTGCGTAGGGAGGTCAGGAGAAACGGTTGAGAGAAACGCGAAGCCCGGCCAGGCGATAGGATCCCTACGCCCCGGCCTTCTGGTCCGGGGTTCCCGACGGGCTCGTCGCCAATGAGGAAAAGGATCCTGCCGACTGTCCGGGCATGCCGGGTTGCTGTCGTCAGGCTGCAGGCGACTCCAAGGAGCCTCCCGCAGTTCATATGCTAGCCATCGCCGCCAGCCTGGGTCAAGCTTGGTGTGACGATGCCAAAGTTCCTGTCGGTAGGTCGGTTACCGATGGTCTGAGGCTGCTAGGATGACGTTGAAGGCATGTCGCAGCCCACGGCTACATTCCAACTCCGTCCCTTTGCGCTGAGCGACGCGGACTCCGTCGCCCCCTGGTTGACGGGTCCAGGGTTGTCTCTGCCGCTCGGCAGCACAGCTTGGCCGGAGCGGATCTTGCGTGACCAGAGGATCTTGGCCCTGGTCGGTTGGGCGGGCGACGAGCGGCTTGGGCTCTTGCGGCTCGACTGCGGGCCGGACGGCGTCGCCGACGTGACGATCGTCGTCTCGCCGGAGCACCGCCGGAGCGGCTTCGGGCGGCGCATGTTCCACCTGGCGCTCTCTCAGGCAGAGGACGTCGGGATGCACTCGCTGGTGGCGTATGTCGACCTCTGCAACTCGCCGGCCTTGGCGTTCTTCGAGAGCGTCGGCTTCGAGGGGCGCGGCGTCAGCGCTGACCGCCTCCGGATGGAGCGCGGCGTGCATGCTCCAGGGTCGCCGTAGCGCCCTTAGACGTGCGCGCCGAGCGGCCGCTCGGCCGACGCGCATGGCGCTCCAACTACTCTTGGCTTGACCGCGCTGCGCGGGGCTGTCTGCTTCGAGCCTAGAATCATGCAGACAGCCAGCATCACGCAACTGCTCAGCGGCGGGGTCGCCACCGGCGCGCAGGTCGAGATCCGTGGGTGGGTGCGCACCCGTCGAGACTCCAAAGCCGGCCTCTCGTTCCTCCAGGTCAGCGACGGGAGCTGCCAGGGCACCATCCAAGTCGTCGCCAAGAGCGACCTCTCAAACTACGTCGACGGCGTCCAGAAGCTCTCCGCGGGCTGCTCTCTGATCGCGCGCGGGGAACTCGTCGAGTCCCGCGGCCGCGGGCAGTCCGTCGAGATCCAGGCGAGCGCGGTGGAGGTGGTCGGGCTCGTCGACGACCCTGAGACCTACCCAATCCAGCCCAAGCAACACAGCCTTGAGTTCTTGCGGGAGCAGGCGCACCTGCGGCCGCGGACCAACACGTTTGGCGCCGTGGCGCGGATCCGGCACGCGGCTGCCTACGCGATCCACGACTTCTTTACCAAGCACGGCTTCTTTTGGGTCAACACGCCGATCGTCACGGCGAGCGACGCCGAAGGCGCTGGCGACATGTTCCGCGTCAGCACGCTGGACATCCACAACCTGCCGAAGACCGAGCAGGGAGGCGTCGACTTCGGCCAGGACTTCTTCGGGCGAGAGTCGTTCCTGACGGTCTCCGGTCAGCTCAACGTCGAGGCGTACTGCCTCGCGCTCTCCAAGGTCTACACCTTCGGGCCGACCTTCCGCGCCGAGAACAGCAACACCACGCGGCACCTCGCCGAGTTCTGGATGGTGGAGCCTGAGATCGCGTTCGCCGATCTCCATGACGACGCCGACCTCGCCGAGGCGTTCCTAAAGCACATATTCCGCCATGTGCTCGAGGTGCGCAGCGACGACCTCGAGTTCTGCGAGCAGCGGGTCCAGGCGGGGGTCATCGACCGGCTCAAGAAGTTCGAGGAGGCTGCGTTCGAGCGCATGGACTACTCGGCAGCCATCGACGTGCTGAAGAAGAGCGGGCAAACGTTCGAGTATGCGCCGGAGTGGGGCATCGACCTGCAGACTGAGCACGAACGCTATCTGTGCGAAGAGCACGTCGGGCGCCCGGTCGTCGTGATGAACTACCCCAAGGAGATCAAGGCGTTCTACATGCGGATGAACGACGACCAGAAGACGGTCGCCGCGATGGACGTGCTGGCGCCGGGGATCGGCGAGATCATCGGCGGCAGTCAGCGCGAAGAGCGCCTTGAGGTGCTGGACCAGCGCATGGCCGCGATGGACCTCGACCAAGACCACTACTGGTGGTACCGCGACCTCCGGAAATACGGCACGGTCCCGCACGCAGGCTTCGGCCTCGGCTTTGAGCGGCTGATCGTCTACATGATGGGGTTGCAGAACATCCGCGACGCGATCCCGTATCCGCGCGTGCCCGGGCAGGCGTCGTTCTGATCATGGCGGCGCTGCTGGTCCTGGTGATCGCGGCGTTCTGGGCCTTCGCTGCGACCGCTTGGCTGGGGCTCCCTGCGAAGATCCCGACGCACTTTGACCTCGGCGGGCACCCCGACGCATGGTCGGAGCCTAGGTTCGTCGCGTGGTTCCTGCTGCCGACGCTGGCGACCGGGGTGGCGGCGCTGCTGGGGATCGGGTTGCCGCGCTGGATCATCGGCATGGCCCGCCGCAACTCGGCGCTGCTCAACATGCCGCAGAAGGCGCGCTTCCAGGCCTTACCTGAGGCGGCGCGCGTGCGCGCGGTCTCCGCGGTGACCGCTGGCCTGCAGCGGGTGGCGCTGCTGGTCGTGGCGCTGTTCGCCTGGGTCCTCTACGGCACGCATGAGGTCGCGCACGGCCGCTGGGGCGGGCTGCCTCCCGCTGGCCTCCTCGGCGCGTTGGTCCTGCTGGTCGCGCAGTCGCTGTGGCTCGTCGCCTCGGCGTCGCGTGCGGTGGCTCGCGAGGTCGCCGCAGAGTCCGGTTGCGGGTAGGCTGCGCGATCCATGCGTATGATCTTCGTGACCGCCGCGCTGTGCGCGCTGGCTGCTTGCACCGCAGAAGCCGTGACTGATTCCCCTGCCTTTCCGGACATCTCTGTCGACGCCGCCGCCGACCTCGTCGCCGCGGGCGGCGACGTCGTCGTGCTCGATATCCGCACGCCCGACGAATACGCCGCTGGCCACCTGCCGGGCGCGGTCCTCGTGGACTGCAAGGCGCCCGACTTCGCCGACAAGTTGAAGACGCTGGACCCGAGCAAGACCTACGTCATGCATTGAGGCTCGGGCGGCCGGAGCAGCCGTGCGCTGCCCACCTTCCAACAGCTGGGGTTCGAGGACGTGCAGCACCTGCGCGCCGGCTACAAGGGCTGGGTCCAGGCCGGCAAGCCGATTCACAAGTAGCCGCGCGACCTCGCGGCGCCTCCGCTACGGGCCAGGATCGCCTTGTTCAGGCTGGGTGAGGATTCGCTTGTAACAGCAAAAGAGGAGCGTGCCGACGGCCCCGATGGAGCCGATCATGAAGACCCAGCCGTAGGCGTTGAGTTCGGTGTTGCAAAGCATGGTTTGAGCTCTCGTTGGTTAGTTGTCGCCTTCGACCCCGCGTTCGCCGTCGAGGTCGAGGCCTGCTGCCCGCCAGCGCCTCGCGCCGACGGTGACGAGGGTCGCGAGCGCCACGATGGTTAGCAGCATCAACACCCACGTCCGCCTCGCGTCGGCGGCCGTCTCTGTTTCAGCGAACAGGGCGTGGACGTAGTCCGGCGCGTTGTTGATGCAGAAGCCGATGACGACGATCAGCAAGAACGTCGGCGAGACGTATTTCATGATGAACCCGAAGATCTTCGGGATCCGCATGTTGGAGCCTTGGTGCGCCTCTTCGAGGCCCTTGTCGACGCCGAAGATCCAGCCGAAGGCGACGATCTGAATGCCCGCGACGATCAGGATGAAGAACGTCCCGACCCAAAAGTCGATGGTGTCGAGCGCGACGAGGTCCTTGCTGTACCACATCACGAAGAAGTTGCCGATCAAGCCCCAGCCGAGCACGATCGCCGTCGACTTGGTGCGGTCGACGCCGAGGCTCTCCTCAACGAACGCCTTGGTCGGCTGCAGCATCGACAGCGAGCTGGTGATCGCCGCCAGGAAGAGAATCAGGAAGAAGGACCCGCCGAAGATCCATCCGCCTGGCATCTGCGCGAACACCATCGGCAGTGTCTTGAAGCCGAGGCTCATGGTGCCGCCCTGGCCAGCTTGGGTCACCGCCACGCCGACGAACACGATCGACGCCGTGACCGTGATCAGGCCTCCAAGCGCGACCTCGAAGAACTCGTTCGTCGCCGACGCTGTCAGGCCGGATAAGACCACGTCGTCCTTCTTCTTCATGTAGGACGAGTAGTTGATGATCACTCCGAAGCCGACGGACAGACTGAAGAAGATCTGCCCGGACGCAGCCAGCCACGTCTTGAAGTCGTACAGCTTGTCTAGCTGCGGGTTCCAGAGGTAGCCGAGCCCGTTGAGCACGCTCTGATCCGGCTTCGCCGGGTCAGGCGTACCCAGCGTGAGCACGCGGATCAGGATGATCACGCCCAGGATCGCCATGATCGGCATCGCTGCTTTGCACACCGCCTCGATGCCCTTGGAGAGGCCCCGGAACACGAAGAAGATGTTGATCGCGGCGACGAAAAAGAACGTCCAAACGATCGAGTGCACCCCGCCGCCTGGTTGGTTGAACAGGATGCCGTTCCCAGCAGCGCCGGTGATCTGTTCGAAGAAGGTGTTGGTGGTCTGGACCTGCTGCTCGATCGGCATGGTCGCGTCGATGCCGATGCCGAACGCCGGGCCGAAGTATTGCAGCACGAAGTAGAGGCACCACGTCTCGATCAACACGTAGTAGAAGTAGACGCCCAGCGGGACGAGGACG
>NYVR01000089.1 GCA_002684655.1 Planctomycetota bacterium
GCATCCGGACGCTCGACGCCGCGCGCGACGCGCTGACCCGTCGGGACGCTGAGATCCAAGAGGCGCTGCTGACGGCCCAATCTGAGGGCCAACAGGGGATCGTCGACGGGCTGTTGCAGGCCTCACGCGAAGACTTCGAGGCCGAGTTACAAGCCAACGCCGCGACGCGCGAGCGGCTGCAACAACAGGCCGCCGAGGAGCGGGCTCGCTTCGTAGAGGAGATGCGCGACCTGGGCTTAGATTTCGACGATCAGAAGGCGCAGCGCCTCTTGGCGACCGCGACCGGCGACGACTTCGTGCAGCTCTGCGTGGTCGTCGACACGATGCGCGACGTCGTCGTACAGCTTCAAAACCTTGCTTCTAAATCGGGCAGCGGTGAAGCCGCGCAGCGTTACTACGGCGTCTACATCGTCTTGGTCAAGGCGGTCGAACGACTGCACACCGACTTCGTCGCGCGGATCGACGACACGCTCCTCCCGCAGCTCAATGACCTAGCCCAGCGCGCAAAAAAGCTCATCGAAGAAATCGACGACGTGATCGCCAACGGCGGCGACGCGCAGCTCGGCCGTAACAACCAAAAGGCCAACCGACTGACGATCCGCGCGACCGGCGTCTACAAGCAGTTCCTCAGACAGCAGGCCGTCGCCGTGCGAGCGCGCGCAGCCGCGCTGGCGGTGACCCTCGCCGACGCCGAGACGACCTACGCGACGATGGAGATCTCCAACGAGGTCACGGCGATGATCCGCGACGGCCTGCAGATCCTGCAGGCGCTCGACCAACTGCAGCTCCCGCCGCTGACGGGCTTCGAGAATAAAGATCTTCGAGATGAGTTGGACCGCCTGACGACACAGCTCAACAAGGGGTGACTCGGCCGCGAGGACATAGGAGCACCATGTCACGGATGTCCGAAAAGCCAACTCGCCGCGGCGGCGCAAGAAGCCTCGATCTGCGGCTGCGGCGCTAAAGAAGTCATCGAAGTCGTCCCGGCGGTCTCGTTCACAGTCGAGGTCAGCGACGAGAGTTCTCTCGACGAGCGTGACTCGGGACCCCGCGAAGTGGATCATGCCTCGATGCGTTGCTACCACTACGCGTCGATCCTTCTCGCGGCAGCCACGCTGTCGGCCCAAACCGATGCCCGCAAGCAGACGCCGACGGTGCGCGTCTACCTGCTGGCAGGACAGTCCAACATGGAGGGCCAAGCCGTCGTCGACCTCGACCACGAGCAGCACTACAACGGCGGTCGCGGCAACCTCGAGGAGGTCCTGTCGCGTAAAGCCGAAGGCGCGCGCTTCGCGCACCTCCGCGACAAAAGCGGCGCGTGGACCACGCGAGACGACGTGTTTGTCTGGTACCGCAAGGCGGGCAAACGGCTGAAGACGGGGCCGCTCGGCATCGGCTACGCCGTCTACGAAGACCCCCACCACTTCGGCCCAGAGCTGCAGTTTGGCCACGTGGTCGGCGAGCAGAGCGAGGCGCCGGTCTTGCTCGTCAAGACCTGCTGGGGCGGCAAGAGCTTGTTCCGTGACTTCCGGCCGCCGTCCGCTGGAGGCGACACGGGCCCTTACTACACGCAGATGATCGACGAATACCGCGAGGCCCTAGGGGACATCGAGTCGCGCTTCCCAAAGCTCAAGGGGCACGAGCCCGAGCTCTGCGGCTTCGTCTGGTTCCAAGGATGGAACGACATGTGCGACGCCCAGGGCCGCGAAGAATACGCTGAGAACCTCGAGCTGCTGATCCGCGACGTGCGCAAGGACCTCCAAGCGCCAGCGCTGCCGGTCGTCGTCGGCGAGACCGGCAACGGCGACCACGAGGGCTTCCGCGCGGCGCAGGCGGCTGGCACCAAACACAAAGACTTCCGCGGCAACGTGACGTTCGTCCCGACCCGGTCGTTTTTGCGCGCGCCCAAAGACTCCCCAAACGTCTCTCACGGCCACCACTGGTTCGGCAACGCCGAGAGCTATCTGCTGGTGGGTGATGCGCTCGCCCGCGCCGCGCTGGCGCTGCAGCCGCGCCGGCGCTGACGCTATCGCCGCGAGGCGGCGAGCTCGGCGCCGCGGTCGGGCGGCAGCTCCCGGTGCCAAGCGAGCAGCTGCTCGCGCAGCCGCGCGGCCACGTCTGGACGGTCGCTGGCGACGTCGCGCTCCTCGCCAGGGTCCCGTTCGAGGTCAAACAGCCGCGCCTCGCTGCCGTCATACTCGCAGAGCAGCTTCCAACGGCCGGCGCGCACCGCGAGATCCGGGAGGTCCCGGACTCCATAGAACCGGTCGCGGTCCGGCGGTCGCCGGAAGAAGATCGGCGCCGCGCGAGACACGCTCGAGCGACCGAGCAGGGTCGCGGCCAGCGGCTCCCCGTCGTAGGCGACCGACCCGTGCGAGGGCGCGCCCGCGATCTCCAGCAGGCTCGGCACAAGGTCGATCGCCGAGAACACCGACCCGCCGTTGACGACGCCCTGGCCGCGGACCAAGCCGGGGCCCCAGACCACCAGCGACGAACGCACCCCACCTTCAAACAGCTGCGTCTTGTGTCCGCGCAGAGCGCCAGCGCTGCCAGCGCCCTTCTCTGGGCCGTTGTCGGAGCAGACGAGCACGAGCGTGTTGCCCCGCAGCTTAGGGTCCTGTGCGATGCGCTCGAACAACCGACCGAGCTGCCGGTCCATCTCCTCAAGCACCGCGAGGTAGAGCCCGCGGCGATCGTCGGCCCACCGATCCACCGGCGGCCAGAACGGACTGTGCACGTCGTCCGGCCAGAGGTTGACGTAGAACGGCTTGCCCCGCGAAACGGCGTCGTCCACGAAAGACAGCGCCGCGTCGACAAAACCGCCAGTGATCTCCGACCGCAGCATCCACCGATGGCCGCCCCCAAGCCGCTCGGCGCCCGCCCAGATCTTCTTAGGCTTGGCCTGCCCAGGTGCGAGCGTGAGCGGCAACAGCTTGGGCCCCATGCCTTCAAAATTGGTCAACGACGCGTCGAAACCGTACGCAGAGATCGGCGGCGCGTCGTCGACGTCTCGCTGTCCGCCCATGTGCCACTTGCCGAAGTGGCCGGTCGCGTAGCCGCGCCGCTGCAACGACCTCGCCAACATCGGCGCGTCAAGGTCCAGCCACTGGGCCATGCCGCGGCGGACGTTCTGTTCGCGGTGCGCGAGGTACGACGTGATCCGCCACCGCTGGGGATACTGACCCGTGGAGATCGCGACGCGCGAAGGCGAACAGATCGGCGAGTTGACGTAAAATTGCTCGAAGCGAATCCCCTCTGCGGCGAGGCGATCGACGTGCGGCGTCGCGGCTTCCTGGTTACCAAAGCAAGAGAAGTCCGCCCATCCCATATCGTCGACGAACACGACCACGATGTTCGGCGGCGTCTCCTCACGCGCGTCAGGGGACGACGCGCATGCCCCCAAAAGCAACGCCGACGAGAAGACGAGAAATGAGCGCGCGGTGACCGACATACAAGACAAGCTAGGCGATGCGGGGTCTGGCACCGGCGCAACGTTGTCTGGCAACGGCAAAATCCCGAGACTGCAGGGGCTTCGCAGAGGTCCTTTCGCAACCACCGCGGGCGACACGCCACTCCGATGACCGAGATCTCCAGCGACATCGTCCTGCGGGCGCAAGAAGGCGACGAAGCGGCGACCCGCGCCGTGATCGAGGCGTTTCAGGGCCCCGTACTCTCGACGGTCTCTCGCTTTCTCGGCGTGCGTCATCGCGGCGAGGTCGAGGACATCGCCGAGGAGGTCTTCCTGAAGATCTTCCGATCCATCCGACATTTCGACGGCGCCAACGGCAGCTTCACCGCGTGGGTCTACAGCGTCGTGCGCGACTACTGCTTTGAAATGCTCAAGCGTCGGGCGACAGCTCCGTCGCAGCACCCACGAGAGCGTTACGAGCACGCGAATTCCAAGGGCGGAGATCTCCAGCCGCACCAGGACTTCGACAACCTTGAGCTGTGTCGTCGCATCGAAGAAGCCCTCGGGACGCTCAGCGAGGACCAACGAATGGCCTTCGTGTTGCGTGAATACGAGCGCCTCGGCTACGCCGAGATCGCATCGATCACCGGCGTCCACGAAGGCGTCGTCAAATCACGACTAGCGCGCGCCAAGGCGTCGCTGCACCAGCAGCTGCGTCCTTACTTGGAGTCTGACGCGTGACGGGGGCAGCGAACGACCGCTCCGGCGGCACGGACAAAGCCGCGTCGTTCCCCTCAGAGCGCGAGTGGCGGAGCCTGCCCTCGCCCTGGTCAGACGAACTGGACAAGACGAACGACGAAGCTCCACGGCCCCAATCAGCAGACGCCGAGGAGAAACCCTTCGCAGACCGCGTCATCCGGGCGCGCCGCGAAGAACGCGCGATCGATCACGAGCTCCGCTCCCTCGACCGGACCCTCTCACCAGAAGCCCTCCGGCGACTCGCCGCACCGACGCCTAGCGCAGGCTTCGCGGCACGCGCCGCGCATCGCGTGGACGAACAGCGGCGCAAACACTGGGCCGAAGCCCTCGCGCGCAACGTGGCGCGCGAACCGTCACCCGAGTTCGTCACCAGGACCCTCGACGCGATCGCCTCGACGCCCCCAGGCGACAGCGCGTACCCGAGGTCAGGACGTCCGTTGCACGCCGCCCCGCGGTCCCGGACACCGGCCTGGGGGTTGCTGTCGGCCGCCGCCGCTGCGTCCCTTTGGTTCGCGCTGACAGACCGCGCGCCCCCACCCCTAGAGCTGCGTATCGCCGACCAATCACCAGCGATGGCCGCCTACGCCGACGCCCCCTCGCCCATGGCCGCGATCCTCGCGGCGATCGCGGACGAAGAAGAGCCACACGCGACCGTCACCGCCCCCGCCGACGGTGTTTGGCTGCACGGCGAAGCGAGGCGGCCGCGATGAGCGAGCACGGTCAAGGGAAGACGCCGAGGAAGACGATCGTCGCCCTCTTCATGGCGTCCGCCTGCGCGATCGCGTTGCCAGCGCAGCAGCACGCGTCACCGGTCCACGCGCTGCTGCAGGCGCTCGACGAGCGCTTCGTGAAAGGAGACGTCGCCGGATACCTCGCGCGGTTCGCGCCAGACAACGACGGCGCTGTCGCGATGCTCGGCAGGCGCTTGGAGCGACAAATACGCGCGAGCCGCAGGCGCGAACGCGCCACCCGCATACTCGCAGGCCCGACGCCGATCGGCGACCGCGCGCTGGTCCACGTCCGCCGAGACATCTCGCTGATCAGCGGCTCCGGAGAGGTCCGACGATGGGTCGAAGACTCTTACCTGGTGATCCGTCATGACGGCACCCAGGCCACCCCCACCATGTCGGTTGAGGCGACGAGCGTGACGGCGCCCGCGCCCGCTGAACGGCTGCGCTGCGGCCCGTGCAACTACCAGATCGGCGGCGTCGACTCGTTCTTCTGCGTGCCGACGAGACGCGAGGAGGCGTTGGCGCTCGGCGCCGCCAGCTTCTACCTCGCCGGTGCCGACGTCGCCTGCGACCTACACGTGCAGCTCGCTGCGTCCGGTGAGCCAGCGCGGGCTGCCGCGCTGCGCTTCGCAGATGCGCTCGCGCGGCTCGAACCTACGGCATCGACCGGGCTCGCGACCGACTGGCTCCCGCCAGCGCACGTCGAGGTCCCGCCAGCGGGGATCGACGGCGCGCGCGTGGTCGTCGAGCTCCCGCGCGAGAACGCAGCGGGCAGCGGCGACCGCGCGGCGTTCCACGTCGTCACCTACGGCGGCCTCCAGTATGTGATGATGACGCGCGGCGACGCCGACGCGCTCGACGCGCACCGCCTCGACCTCGACGCGCTCTACCGGAGCTTCGAGCTCCTCGATCTCGATCGCGGGCCAAAGGCTGCGGCGACGGCGGCGATCTACCACTACCTCGGCGGCCGATTCGACGACGACCGCTACGAGAACCACCGTTACGGCGTGACCTTCGTCGGCCCCACCGGCTGGGAGCCTCAACACTGCGTCAGCGGCGCCGCGTTCCGCGCGCGCTGGAGCAGCCGCGACGGCAGCCGCGTGTGGCTGACGGGCTACACCCCTCCGAGCGGCCACCGGGCGTGGACCGAACAGGCCGCCGATCGCTGGCTGCTTCACTTGCTGCAGGACAAGGGCCTCGAGCCCGTCGAGCCACAGCCAGCAGACCTACCTTCAACCTGGCGCCGCGACAGCGCGGGTGACCGTGAGCGCACCATCGTGCTCTTGGACCGCGACCCCGACTCCCTGACCGCGCCGCGGCGCCGACTCGTCCACCTACAGCTGCGGGCGGATCTGCTGCTGATCCTGGACGGCTATGGGGCAGCGCCGAGCTCAGAGCAGGCCGTCCTGACCGCGAAGGCCAGCCTACGGCGCGCTCATTGAACCCTTCCTAGGCGTTCCGATGCCACGGGCAGGCTCCGCGAGCTACACTGCACAAGTGAACATCCCCGTAGGCATGCAGGTCGCGTTCCAGGGCAAGGCCGCTTCGATGCGCGAGATCGCGCAGCAGCTGTCTAGCGCGGGGATCGCGACCACCAGCGGGCCGTTGCCAGGAGGCGGTTGAGGGCCCAACGCGTGGCTCGCGGTCGAGAGCCACGAGCGGGATCGGGCGCTCAAGGTGCACCGCGAGCACCTCGACGCGATGACGGCCCAGCAGGGGCTGCCGGTCCGGGACATCGTCTGCGACCTCGACGCGGAGACGACCCAATGCCCTGCTTGCCTCGCGACGTTTGCGACCGCGGGCGTCACCCGCTGCCCAGAATGCGGCCTAAACTTTGGAGACTGAGATGACGCACCGACTCTTGGCCTCACTCTGTTCGTTGTCGCTCGCCTCTATGGCGTCAGCTCAACAGATGACCTGGGACATCCCGCTTCGCGGCGCCCACGTCTACGAACGGGTCACGCGTCAATTCGAAGTGACGCCGCCGCCGTCGAAG
Organism: Planctomycetota bacterium; assembly: GCA_002684655.1. GTDB lineage: Bacteria > Planctomycetota > UBA1135 > UBA1135 > UBA2386. Next base: position 6,896 of record NYVR01000089.1, read on the forward strand.
TTCCAACCGATCGTCGCCATCGCAGGAGGCCGTGAGAAGACGCCGCACACCTGGCGCTATGTCCAGGCGACCCGCGCGAAGATGCCGAAGGGATTTCACCAGCCGAGCTTCGACGACTCTAGCTGGTCAAAAGGCGCGGGCGGCTTCGGCGACCCAGCGGTCACCGATCACCACCACAGCGTCTGGGACAGCGAGGTCTGCTGCTTGCGCACAACGGTTGACCTCGGCCGCTCCAAACCCAAAGCGCTCTGGCTGCAGATTGACCACGACGACGGCGTGCGCGTCTGGCTAAACGGCGAGATGGTCGTCGCCAACGACGGCTACGGCACGGGGCGAGAGTATTTCGTCACGGGCAAGAAGCTCGACGCCTGGCGCCGCGGCAGCAACGTGATCGCGGTCAAGTGCAACGACGTCGGCGGCGCCAAATACCTGGACCTGTCCCTCAAATACTTCCCGCGGCTCGCCCGCGGCCAGCGCCGCGTCGAGGACCTGAAGAAGGCGCTGCGGCAAGAACGCGACCAGGCGAGTCGCGTGCGGCGAGCCTTGTTCGGCCCCTACCGCGCCCCGCCGATGCTGCTCCAAGGAGAGCTCGATGAAAAAGGTCAACGAGCCATCCATCGCCCCACCGACCTGCGAGACGTAGCGTGGTGGGTCGCGACCGACCTGTCCTGCGGGCCACTAGGGGGACCGGTCAAGCTCGACGCGCGCCGAATGTGGGAGCTCGGAGACCTCAAGATCCGCGGTCGCGCGCAGGCCGTCGACGAACTCGGTTGGCAAACGATTCGGGTCAAGCTCAAGACCGCCAAGGAGCCGGAGCGCGGCCAGGACAGCAAGCGATACATGCAGAGCGTCGTGCTGCGCTTCATCCACCACGCCTTCGATGGCGACCTCGTCGTTCGACGTCGGCTTGATGTGCGGCCGACGGGTGCGCGCGTCGTAGCCTTCGAGACCAGCTTAGAAGGGACCATCACTAGCGGCGACGGCTTCAAAGACGTCGCCGGCGGGCTCCTCCAAGACGAGACCTGGGAGCTGACGAGCAGCCACGAGAACCAAGACACGGCCTTCCGCTTGCTCGTCAAACGCGCCATCGAGAAGGGCACGGCGCGTCTGCTCGAACAGCTCACCAAGCCAAACGAAGGTCAGTTCCTGAAGTCGAATGGCCCGAACGCGGACCGCAGCTACAACTCTGGCCGCCTCGCGATCGGACTGCTGGCGTTGATCAAAGGCGGCGTCAGCAAGGAGGACCCCATCCTTCAGAAGTGCCTCGAGGAGCTTCGTGAGCGCCCGCTGATCGACACCTACAGCCTCGGCAACGCCCTGATGGCGATGGAGAGCTACTACCAGCCGGCCACCGAGATGAGCCTGCTGCGCTCAGGCTCAATCGATCGCCCGCAAAAGCGCGCTGTGCCCAAAGCCGACAAGGCGCTGATGCAAAAGTGGACGGATCGGCTGATGCGCAACGTCGACACGCGGGTCGACCCGAGCTACCTGTTGCGGTTCAACTACGTGCGGGGCGCGCGCTTCGACAATTCCCTCCACCAATACGGGCTCCTCGGCCTCTACGCGGCCCACCTCTGCGGTATCGAGGTCTCGGCGACGACCTGGGAAGCGGCCGCCAACCACCTGCTAGACGTCCAGCAGGAAGACGGGCAGAAGCTGATCCTGCAGTTGATGGACTACCGCACCCACAACAAGTTGCAATTTGACCCGCAAGCCAACGTGACGGTCGCCAGCGCGCCGAGCCACGCCAACGGCTGGAGCTACATCAACCCCAAGTACAGCGGCGCGGAGAACGGGATCTGGGGAAGCATGACCTGCGCCGGCATCACCGGGCTGGCGATCTGCCAAGCAGCATTGCTCGACTACCAGGACCTGAAGCGGCGCAAGCTGCAGAATGAGGCGTCACGCGCTCGCAACGACGGCTTCGCGTGGCTCGCCGAACACATGACGGTTCGCTACCACCCTGGCGCGATGATCCGCCAGCAGCGCTGGCTCTATTACTACCTCTACGGGCTCGAGCGCGCGGCGCTGCTGAGCGGCGTCGCGCTGATCCAAGACCGTGACTGGTACTTCGAGGGCGCCCTGATGCTGGTCCTGACCCAGATGGAGAACGGCGAGTGGCCTGGCGAACTGTCCGACGACGAAGCCATCGAGCGCAACGCCATGGCGATCTTGTTCCTCAAGCAGAGCACCAGCCCGGTGCTCACCGGCAAATGAGCCGCGCGCGTCATCTCGGCTTGCTGATGCTGGCTGGCTGCGCTGCGCCGCCCGCGGCGCCTGGCTGGATCGAGCTCTTCGACGGGGCATCCACCAACGGCTGGACGGCGACCAAATTCGGCGGCGAAGGGCCGGTCGACGTCGTCGACGGCGCCCTGGAAATCGACTTCGGCAGCCCGATGACCGGGCTGACCTGGGCCGGCGCGCCGCCGACGGGCGCGTATGACCTCGAGGTCATCGCCGCGCGCGTCGACGGCACGGACTTTTTCTGCGGGCTGACCTTCCCTGTCCGAGACGCCCACCTAACGCTTGTACTCGGCGGCTGGGGCGGGAGCCTGTGCGGGCTCTCCAGCCTCGACGGAGAAGACGCTGCGAACAACGACTCGCGCACGCTGTTTCGCTTCGAGAACGGGCGCGACTACCGCGTGCTGGTGCGGGTCCGCCAAGACAGGGTCGAAGTCGACCTCGACGGCGCGCCGCTGCTGCGCGCGCCGATCGCTGGGCGGCGGCTGTCGCTGCGGCCGGAGGTCGAACTCAGCCGGCCGCTCGGGATCGCCTCCTTCGCGACCCGCGCCAGAGTCCGCGCCGTCCGCTGGCGACCCGCCAGCGCGCGCTAGCGACGGCGCATCTTCATACGTCGAGCCTTGGCTCGCGCGGCCGCCTTCTGCGCGGCGGTTGGCTCACCCGACGAGTCGGCCCGGAGGTGAGCCGCGAGCGCACGGACCGTGGTGAAGCGGAAAAGGTCGGTGACGGCGAGCTCGACGCCGAGGCGCTGGGTGATCTCGCGGTGAACCTTCACCGCGAGGATGCTGTGACCGCCCGAGTCGAAGAAGTTATCTTCGACGCCGACGTCGTCCGTCCCCAGCGACGACTTCCAGATGTCGAGGATCGCTCCTTCGGTGTCGTCTGCCGCTGCGGCGACCTCTCGTCGAACCGGCGCAGCGACCGCCTCGGGCGCCGGGAGCGCCTTGCGGTCCACCTTCATGTTGGGTGTCCGCGGCATCGCCGCCATCATCACGAAGGCGCTCGGCACCATGAACTCGGGCAGGCTCTGTCGCAGATGAGCGCGAAGATCGTCGCTGTCCAAGGGCGAGCCGCCCGCGACGAGATACGCGACCAGGCGCGGCTCGTCCGCGTCGGCGCGCGCCACCACCACGGCCTCCTGGACGCCGGCGTGGCGCGCCAGCGCGGCCTCGATCTCACCTAGCTCGATGCGATAGCCGCGCACCTTGACCTGCAGATCCTTACGGCCGAGATACTCGAGCACCCCGTCCGGGCGCCACCTCGCGAGGTCCCCGGTGGCGTAAATCTTCGCGCCGGGTTCACCGCGGAACGGGTCTTCACGAAACTTCTCGTCCGTGAGCTCGGGACGACGGAAGTAGCCCGCAGTCACGCCGTCGCCGCCGATCCAGAGCTCCCCCGCGCGACCCGTAGGCACCAACTGCAGGCGGTCGTCCAACACGTAGACCTGCTGGTTGGCGAGCGGCCGACCGATCGGGACGGCCTCTTCTTCGCCAACAGGCCACGCCGTCGACCAGATCGTCGTCTCGGTCGGGCCGTAGACGTCGTGCAGCGAGGACGTGACGCCGCGGAGCTGCCGCGCCAGAGCGCCAGGCAACGCCTCGCCACCGACGAGCATGTGCCGAAGGCGACCGAACGCTGGTCCGGCCTCGGGGTCGAGCAACAACATGCCCGCCATGGATGGGGTGCACTGGAAGTGCGTCACGCCGTGACGCTCGATTAGTTGCGGGATCGTCGCATCGACCCCAGCGGACGGATTCTCCGAGGCGACCACCTCGGCGCCGTTTGACTGCGCGTCGCAGCGTCGCTTGAGCTCGCGAAGGTGCGGCAGGCTCGCCATAACCTCTTGGGTCGGAACGCCGAAGTCGACGAGGCACGCGATCTCGTCAACCCGCAGCTCACGTAGCCTGTCGACGATCGCGACGCAGCTTTCCGGGGTTCCGAAGAGCCCGCTCTGTTGGTAGTAGCGCTCGAACGAGAAGTCGAGCAGCGCGTCAAAGTCCTCTGGCGTCAGGCCGCCGTTCAACAGCGCGTCCATCTCTCCCGGCTCGTCGACGCGGTTCTTGAAGGCAGGGAACGACCACGCAGCCTGCTTGACCAAGTCCAGGCTCGAGCGCAGGTAGCCCTTCATAGGCTCCCGAACAAGCTCGCGCACGCGGTCGTCGTCGTCGCCGACGAAGGTATGCAACATCAGCGTGACGTGCCCGTCGCCGGGGTGGCCCGCCTGACGCCACGCCTCGCGGTAGATCGACAGCTTGCTGTCGAGGTCTTCCAGGCTCTGGCCGAGCAGGTGCGTCAGCACGTTGCTCCCCGACTCCCCCGCCATCCGATAGGTCTCGGGGTTCCCCGCCACGGTGACCCACGTCGGCAGCTGCGCCTGGACGGGTCGCGGCAAGGTCCGGATCTTGTGGACAGCGCCGTCGTGGCCCTCGAACTCCAGCTCGTCGCCGCGCCAGAGCGCGTGCACTTGGTCGATGGTTCGACGCAGCGCGCCCTTGCGATCTTCAAAGTTCTCGGGGCGCAGGACGAAATCTCGACCGTGCCACCCCGCGGCGAACGCGATGCCGACGCGACCGTGGGAGAGGTTGTCGACCAGCGCCCAGTCCTCGGCGATGCGGATCGGGTGGTGCAACGGCGCCACGCACGAGCCCGCGCGGATTTGCACGTTCTCCGTGATCGTCGCCAGCGCGGCGCCGGCGACCGCAGGGTTCGGGTAGAGACCGCCGAACGCGTGAAAGTGACGCTCGGGCGTCCAGACGGCTTCGAAGCCGTTCACGTCGGCGAACTTCGCGCCCTCGATCAACAGCCTGTACTTATCTTCGGAGTGCTCCCCCTCGTCGCTCGCGAAGTAAAACATGCTGAAGTTGATCGGCCGCGCGGGCGCGAGCTTCGCCGTATGAGGACCGCCGGCGCCGCGATGCAACACGACGTGGAACCCTCGGCAGAGGGGCCACAGCAGCTCCAAGACAGAGATGTCGAACGACAAGCTGGTGACGGCCAACCAGACGCCTGGCTCGTGACCTCGTTCGTCTGCGCCCAGGACTTGGTCCATGCCGACGAAGAAGTTGGTGACGTTGCGGTGCCGCACCATCACGCCCTTCGGGCGCCCCGTCGAGCCCGACGTGTAAATGATGTAGGCAAGATCCGCGCCCGTAGTCGGGTCCCCGGCCAACGGCGCGGTCGCCGCGATCGACGCGGCGTCCGCGTCGAGGTTGATACACGCACAGCCGACCTGAGGCGCAGCCGCGGCGCTGGCAGCGTCCACCACCATCGCCGAGAGCTCGGCGTCTTCGGCCATGAAGGTGATCCGATCGCGCGGGTAGTCTGGATCCAGCGGCACGTATGCCGCCCCGCAACGCTGCACTGCGAGCGCCGCGGCCACCATGCCCACGCCCCGCGCCGTGCAGATCCCGACGCGATCACCGACCTGCACGCCGCAACCGCGTAGCCGACCAGCGAGCTTGTCGACCTCGGCCGCGAGTTGGCCGTAGGTCCGCACGTCTTCACCGCAGGTCAACGCGACACGATCGGGTGCAGCCTCCGCGATTGCATGGAACTGCCGATGGATACACAGCTCGGACGGCGCCGGGGTGTCCGTTTCATTCCAGCCGCGGAGCAGCCGGTCCAGCTCGACCTCATCTAGCAACGGCACAGCGGCCAGCGGCCGCGTCGGC
>NYVR01000090.1 GCA_002684655.1 Planctomycetota bacterium
GCTCGCATCTGTCACCGTGATCGCGGCCGCATACCAATCCGCGTCGGAGGAGCGATGGGTCGAGATCCGATGAACGCCGCGCAAATCCACCCGACCGCGCTGATCGAGGCGGGCGTCAAAATCGGCGCTGGCTCCGCGGTCTGGGACAACGTGCACGTCCGCCGGGACGCCCAGATTGGCCGCGGGTGCATCGTCGGCGAGAAGACCTATATCGCCTCAGGGGTGGTGATCGGCGACCGCTGCAAGGTCAACGCGAACGTCTATGTGTGCGCAGGCGTGCAGCTCGGCGACGGCGTGATGGTCGCGGCGCACACTGTGTTCACCAATGATCTTCTGCCCCGTGCCACGGATCCGGACATCGCAGCGCTCCGTCCGAGTGAACCTGGCTCCAACATGCTGCGCACCGTGGTTTCACGCGGCGTAACGATCGGGGCGAACTGCACTGTTGGCCCGGGTGTTACCCTCGGCGAGTGGTGCATGATCGGTATGGGCAGCGTCGTCACGCGTGATGTCGCCGCTCACACGCTCGTCGCGGGAAACCCAGCTCGACCGGTCGGTGTGGTGTGCAAGTGCGGCGCCGTGCTGGCGCGCGTCGATTCAGATGGCGCCTTGCCGCGCGGCCCCCACGTCTGCTCGTGCGGACTACGCGTCGAGTGACGCCTAAAGGCTATTGGCCGACGTAGGCGGCCGGCATGCAGTAGAACCACTTGTTCCAGCGTGATCCCTCAGCAAACGTGCTGTTGAGCATGTTGCCGTAGTTCAGCGCCTTGGCTTGCACCACGGGATCTTGCGTCGCGTCCGCGAGCAGGTGAAGGCCGCTGACCAAGAAGGTGTGCACGCCACCCAGCGGTGAGCTGCCTAGGTTCGCTCCCTGTGGCAAGTAGTCCCAGTAGTTTGCGGTGACTGGCACGCCGTTATGGGACACAGGCACGTAGTAGCGCAGGCCGTTGGGCACCCACCCGTGGTTCGGGTGGTTGATGTTTGTGACCCACGAATACTCAACCGTCGTCGCGACGTCTTCGGCGATCTCTAGCAGCTTAGGCTCCTCAAAGGCGCGGTAGGCGCCGAGGAAGCCGTAGAGCACGGCTCCGTGCTGCCAGGGCATGAAGAACTCGTGGTTGTTGGGGTAGCCCGTGGATGGGTAGTTCTCTTGGAACGTCATCGCGCGGCTCGGGTGATCCCGCATTCGCTCGGGGTCGATGATCTCGTCGACGCGGCGCATGGCGTAGGCCTTGATCGACGGGTCCTGGGTGGCCTGGAAGACCTGCGCGAACCCCTGCATACACCAGCCTTCGGCGCGCACAGGTTGAATGAGCTGCGTGTAGTAGTAGTCGAGGCGCATCAAGCCTTTGAGGCTCTGTCCGAGCTGGCGTAGCTCCTCCTTCGCCCAGGCGTCGCCGCTGACGGTCCAGTAATCGAATAAGAGGTCTGTCGACCAGTGCTCGTGGTCATACGCCCCCCACCCGTGGGCCGTTGGCTGACCTTGACTCATGGTGCGGTAGCCTGGGTAAGGGTCTGTTTCCTGGATCGCTCTGCGCCCCAGAGTCTCACCGGGCACCGACAACAGCGGCGTCCCGCGCCAGAGCAAGATCTGCTGCTCAGCCCCAACCTCGAGGTCGTAGAGGTGATAGGGGCGCATGGCTTGGGCCCATGCCTTTTGCTCCAGCTTCTCTAGGAGCAGGTGATATTGACCTTGGACAGCGTGCGCGAACTCCGGGCTCAGCGGATGGTTCCGCGGCGTGCCCGTCTGGGCTGTCGACGGTGCATCGCCGCGGTATCCCCACGTCCCGAAGACGTTGCTTTCGCTCCAGGACGTATGTTCTAGCGCTGCACGGTTGTACGCGTCGCTCGGACCGGCGATCGGGCCGCCGACTAAGCCGGCTGCGCCAGTCTGCTCCCATGCGGCCTGCGTCGCGAGCGAGAATATCGGCGTCGCCGCCGACGCGTTGGCGCTGTCGCGCCAGCGATCGCGCGCCGACGCGGAGGCGCCCACCGGCTCGAAGCGCGCAAGGAAGCGGTAGCGGCGGGTCTGCGCGTCGCTGAGGTATGTGTCCTGCATCACGCGGAATCCTTCATACCCATCGCTCATCGGGATCGCCGCTTCGACCTGCTCTTGGATCGCTCGGTAGGGAATACACTCCGACGCCCCGCGACACAGAAAATAGGCCGCCCGGACGTCAGCGTCGCCCAGCGCGTAGAGGTTCGGGTCTGTGCTCCCCGCCGGGTCGTCGGCGCCGAGGTAGTCGTTACCGACCACCCAGTCGATGATGACGAACGGCAAGTCACTGAACTCAGTGACGTAATAGGTCGAGGTCAGGTAGTCACGGCCTATACCGCCGCCGTTGACCGCTTCGTGATACGTTCGAAAGCGCCGCGTCTCGCAGAGCGCTGTGCTCTGCAAGACTTCTCCTGCGCCGGAGACGTAGCTCCTATACGGCACGTTATAGGTGTCGCGAATCTCTGCGCCGATGTCGAATGACCCTGAAAATTGCCCCACCCATTGGTTCCGGGTGAACGGCTCCGTAGACGCGTTCGCGTTACGCGCCAGCTCGTAGGCCTTGGCCTCGCCTCCTTCGAGCACGTCGGTGAACTGCGCCTGCGCGACCTTGATCGACCCGTCAGGCCAATACTGCAGCGGCAACCAGGCCGTCTTGTGCCCGCTGACGATCAACTCGTCGAGCTCAGCTTGAGAAAAGGTCCCTCGCGGGAAAGGTACGGACGCCCGGATTGTCTCCGTGCGCTCGTTAGCGGAGCGGTTGACGACAGAGAAGTCCAAGGTCGTCGCGAGCGGGTCGCCGTTGCCTGGCGGCAAGCCTGGCCCGCCTCCTGGTCCCGAGCCGCCGCCGCCGCCAGTGGTGCCATGGGGCTCAAACGAGATGGTGACGCTCCTTGTGATGCTGCTGGTCGCAGCGGCGCTGGTCAGCGTCGTCGTGCGCAGCTCGAAGGCCCCTTGGATCGTCAGCTGCTGCTGGAACGTGTGATTCAGCGCCCCGGTTTGGTGTTCACTGATCTGGTTGTTCCCGATGTCGATCATCGTCCAGGCCGTCCCGGCCGGACTCGATCGCTCGCCGCTCAACTCAATCGTCAGCGTGCCGTCCATCGGCTGTTCGACTTCGAGTCTCAGCAAGGTCTCATGGGTGCCGAGCGTTCCTTGCCCCTGGTTTCCATTGCTCACGGCTGACTCGGTGATCGTGTAGACGATCGGTCCTCCGTCGTTGTGCAGTCCGAACATTCCGGTCGCCGTGCCTACGGCCTCCGATGCCAAGTTCAGCTCGGTGTTGCTGGCTGAGATGGTCGCGTTGTCGAGGACGGATCCGACCGGAAGCGTGTTGTTGTTGCTTACAACGGACGCGCAAATCTCAGTGACGGCGCGTACGCTCGCAGTAACCAAAGATCCCGTGCCGCCGGTTCCTCCGCCGCCGGCGGGGTCGGTGAGGCCGCCTTGGTCGTCGACCCCAGCGCCACATGCTCCGAGGAATACGAGCATGCCGAACGCCATGCGTCGACGGATCGCGGGATAGGAAGGGTGAATGTCCGTGTTGCGAGTCATTGGTGCGAACGCCGCGATGACGAGGAGTTTTTTCCTCATCGACGGCGTGTGTATCGTCGCCGAGTTATCGACAGAGACAAGCCCTTGCTGAACCGCCTTCAACGGTCAACCGCATCGCGCCGCGTCGCGAGCGTAAACAGGGGACCTCTGCCCCGCGCTGTGCTCGCTGCAGTGTCCGCGGCGATGTGAGCACGGACGCGCGATGACTGGATGCAAACGAGCGACGCGGGTCACTGCAGAGGCGCAGCCTTGGGACGGCGTCAGAGCCCAAGCGACCGTCGCGGTGGCTCGCGATGTCGCTGCAGTTGGAGCCGTGCCACGGTCAGCGTAAGCAGCTTTGAAGCTCCTCGTGGTTGGCGAGGCCCGTGAGGCCGCGGCATGTCATCAGGTAGGTGATCGCAGCGCGCCCCCAACAGGGGCGCGCGCGGCGCTGGGGCTGTAGGCAGCGTCGGACGGGCAAGCCCGTTCGTGCATCCCTTCATCTGTTTGCTGTCTCAGCGCGAGAGGTCCGCGACCACCAGCGGCGAGTATCGACGACGGCGACGACGGCGCCCCGATTGACCATGCAGGCATGCAAGCTCTCAACCGTCTCCACGTGGAGATCCGACGCGAACCCGCCCCGTCCGAGGTCGTCTTTCAGTCGTTGGCCTGGGTATTCGTGATCCCCTACGGTCCGGACAAGCAGCGTCGGGCCGTCGTAATGTCCTTGGGCGCGACCCCTGCAGCACGCACAGCGCGACGTGTAGTCGCGGTTGCTCACGTCTCACAGCTGGCAGCTGCGCAATGTCCGGGCACCGCCGCGCTGTTCAGGGCAGTTGCCGCCTTTAGCGTCCGAATTGGCCGGCTATGTGCGCGCTGTCTAAGCGGATGGGGCCGTGTTCAACGACGCGGTCTGGAACGACTCGCGCAGCGCCTTCGGAGCTTCGAGGTAGTGGTGCGAGAGCGGGGACTCGAACCCCGATGAGCCAATAGCTCGCGGGCACCTAAAGCCCGTGCGTCTGCCAATTCCGCCACTCTCGCTCGTTCGCAAAGTAGCCGCGTGCCCCGTATGTCCCAACGGACAAATCGCCCAAACGGCACATGGCAGAGCTGGCCGGCCCATGTGCAATCATCGACGGGCGCCGTTAGGCTGCACACTCGTGGCCGGTCCCGACGTGATCAACATGCCCCTCGGCGACGCATATCGCAGCGTCAGCATGACGGCGGTGTTTGCCCGCTTGTTCGCGGTGGGATGTTCGCTTGGAGTCTAGCCACGTGGACCGTTACAGCCGTCAGGCCCGAGTCGCCGGGATCGGCGAGGAGGGCATGCGCCGGATCCGCGGCAGCCGCGTCTTGATCGTCGGGTGCGGTGCGCTGGGCACCCACGCTGCAGACACGCTGACACGCGCTGGCGTCGGCGCGCTCGATCTCGTGGACCGAGATATCATCGAGTGGAGCAACCTGCAGCGCCAAGTGCTCTTTGATGAGCGGGACGCTGAGGGCGGCGCGCCAAAGGCGGTCGCCGCAGTCGAGCGGCTGCGGAAGGTCAACCGGGACGTCGAATTGACCGCGCACGTGGCCGACTGTTCACGCGCTTTCTTGGACGACCAAGCAGAGCTTCCAGACCTCGTCCTCGACGGGACGGACAACTTCCCCACTCGTTACCTTCTGAACGATTGGTGCCGTCAGCGGCGTATCCCGTGGATCTATGCTGGCGCCGTAGGCACCGAGGGCGCCAGCATGGTCGTGAGACCCGATGGAGCGTGTTTGCGGTGTCTGTGGCCCGAAGCGCCTGCTCAAGCAGAAGTTGGCAGCTGCGAGACTCACGGCGTCCTAGGGCCCACCATCGCCGCAGTGACCGCGTTCCAAGCCGCCGAGGCGATCAAGTTGTTGGTCGGCGAGACTGGGACAACCGGCGTGTTCACCTGCGATGTTTGGCGCGGCAGATACCAGGTCTTGCCGCTGGCGGATCAGCCGTCGCCGGATTGCGTTGGCTGCGTAGAAGGTCTGCACCCCGCGCTCGCGCAGCGGCCCGTTGAAGCGGTGACGCTGTGCGGCAGAGACGCTGTTCAGATCCAGCCAGATGACTCCGCACCGCCGGACCTCGCAGAGCTCGCGGCTCACCTGCACGGTACGGTCGAAGACCTCGAACAGACGCCGCATGTGCTGCGGTTTCGCGTCGAGGAGGTCCGCTTCACGCTGTTTCCGGGCGGCCGCGCGCTGTTGTTTGGCCTCTCCGACCCGCTGCGGGCGCGCGCTCTCTACGATCGTTGGCTTCGATGATCTATCTCGACCACGCCGCCACCAGCTACCCCAAACCCGACGTCGTGCTCGACGCCGTCACGAAGTGGTTCCGTTACGTGGGCGTGAGCCCAGACCGGGGCGATGGGCCTAGGACGCGCAGCTGCGCCGAGACCGTGCAGCGGGCCCGCCGCGCGATCGCCGATCGGACGGGGCACCGCGCAGACCGCGTGGCGTTTTGCTCTGGCGCTACCGAGGGACTCAACCTTGCGCTGCGGGCGCTAGCGACGCCAGGCTCGCACGTGCTCACTACTTACTATGAGCATTCGTCGGTGGTGCGTCCGCTCACAGCGATGACGGTCGCCCGCGACCTTCGCGTCACCCGTTCGCGCTCGACAGAGGACATGTGCCGTCGGCTGGCAGAGGGCGAGGGCGATCTCGTCGTCATGACGCACGCGAGCAACGTCACAGGGGCGCTTCTAGACGCGGACAGTGTCGCGGCTGCCGCGCGCGCGCGCGGTGTTCCAATGATCCTCGACGCCAGCCAGACGGCGGGATACGTCCCGCTGAAGTGTGGAGCCGCCGTCGTGGTGGCGAGCGCCCACAAGGCTCTGCACGCACCACCTGGCCTCGGGTTTGTGAGCGTTAGCGAGGATGTCGAGCTTGCCCCACAGAAGTTCGGGGGGACGGGCAGCAGCGCCGCGCTAGAGCGACACCCATCGACGTGGCCCCAGGCCTTCGAGGCAGGCACGCCCAACACGCCAGCAGTTTATGGTCTCGCCGCGGCCTTCGAGTGGATCGAGGCGCAGGGCGAACGCGCGCTGCTCAACGCGGCGCGCGCGCCGATGCAACACCTCATACAGGAGCTGCAGGGGATGCCGGACGTGCGGCTGTTTCACGGCGGTGAATCGCACGACCTCCCGGTGCTCTCGTTCACCCATCAACGCTTTGACCCGGCGGAGATCGGCGCGATCTTGGCGGGAGAGGAGATTCATTGCCGCGGGGGGTTTCACTGCGCGCCGTGGGTCCACGACCTGTTAGGGACCACTGCAGGCGGCACTCTGCGCGTGTCTACCGGGCCAGCGACGACCACCAGCGACATTGATCAATTGGTCGCGGTCTTGCGCGCGCTGTAACCGCTGCGAGCGCAGCTTCAATACAGCCTGTACTCCTCGGGGACGCTCCGACGGCGGCGGCCGGTGAAGTCATAGAGCGCAGCCGCGAGGTCGAAGAAGCTGTCGTCCCGGTCGAGGCCGGTTGGGGAGTAGCGGAGGTGCGCATCCAGCTCCGGCTGGTATCTCCCGCCCTCACGACTCCCGACCAGCAACAAGTCCCGCACGAGACCGCGCTCCAGCTGCCAAGGAGCGAGCCCCGGATGGCTCCCCCAACGCCACAGCGTCTGCTCGAGTTCTCGGCCGACGGCTGCGCGAGCGGCGCGGCCTTGCAGGGCGAGCTTCACGAGCGACGCTAGGCGTCCGTCCGCTGGTTCTCCGAGATCCACGCCGGGCGCGCCGGACGCCCACAGCACCAGC
>NYVR01000091.1 GCA_002684655.1 Planctomycetota bacterium
CGGCGCGGTCATGACCGAGCTCGGCGGCGAGGTCGTCGTGCACTTTCCATTCGAGGGCAGCCCTGCAGCCGCCGCTGGGCTGTTGCCGGGCGACGTGCTCTTTGCCGTCGACGACGAGCCGATCGATACCGAGGAAGAGCGCGCCAAGATCGCGTCGTTGGTCAGGGGCCCGGCGGACACGCCGGTCACGTTGTCGATTCGACGCGGCGACCAGGAGCTGCAGGTCACCGTCGTGCGCGGCGACGTCCAGCGCAGCTGCGTCAAGTGGGCGCACTTCGTCGACGAGGCCCGCGGGTTGGCCTACGTCCACTTGTCCGACTTTCACCCTACAGCCAGCCAGCAGCTGTTCGACGCCGTCCAAGAGCTCGAGCAGCAACGCCCGCTCCGCGGCCTTATCCTCGACCTCCGCTACAACGGCGGCGGCAGCCTCGAGCAGTGCCTCGCGATCGCCCGCGGGTTCCTGAGCGAAGGCGTGATCGCGACGCACCACCGCCGCAACGCCAAGGTCCAAGTCTACGAGGCCGACACGGAGGAGGTGCGATGGCCCGAGCTCCCGCTAATCCTGCTCGTCAACCAGGACTCCGCGAGCGCGAGCGAGGTGCTTTCGGGAGCGCTGCAGGACCACGAGCGCGCGGTGATCGTCGGCACCAGGACTCACGGCAAAGGCTATGTCAACACCGTCTACGCCTGGCCAGACCACGACTTCAAGCTGAAGCTGACAACCGGCAGCTACCGCACGCCTGCCGGCCGCATCATCGAGCGGAATCATGAAACCTCGAACAATCCCGCCGACGACGAGAACGGCGGCATCGCGCCGGACGTGATGGCGCCTATTTCGGAGGAGGAGCACGCGCGCCTCAACCAGTTACTGCACCGGATCGAGGTCCCGCTGCCCTACCGCGAAGCCTTCGCAGCGCTCGCGGCGAGGTTTGACTTGGAGGTGTCGGCGCCGCCGCGGCCGGCGGCGGACGAGCAGCTACGCGCGGCCGTAGAGGCGATCCAGCAGCGGCTCCGCTGAAGACCGCAGGTGGAACGCGCAGCCCATCGGCGCCATGCTGAGCGCGTGCCACTGAACATCCTCGGCGTCGAGACCAGCTGCGACGAGACCGCGGCTGCCGTCGTGCAGGACGGCCACCGCGTGCTCAGCAACGTGATCCACTCCCAGGTGGAGCTGCACAAGCGCTGGCGCGGTGTCGTCCCGGAGGTGGCCAGCCGCTCGCATACCGAGCGCATCCTGTCGATCGTGACGCAGGCGCTGGAAGACGCCGCGCTCGAACCCGACGAACTCGACGCGGTCGCGGTGACACACCGCCCTGGCATGGTCGGCTGCCTGCTCGTCGGCATGGCCGCAGCCAAGGCGATCTGCTGGCGCTTCAGCAAGCCGCTGATCGGCGTGGACCACGTCCAGGCCCACGTACATTCCGGCCTGCTGGCTGAGCCGGACATGCCGCTGCCAGCGCTCTGCCTCGTCGCGTCGGGCGGGCACACCGCGCTATACCATTTGCATGAGCCGGGTCGCAGCGAGCGGCTCGGGACGACCCGCGACGACGCCGCGGGCGAAGCCCTGGACAAGGGAGCCGCGCTGCTCGGGCTGCCGTACGCGGGCGGACCATCGATCCAAGACGCGGCCGTCGGCGGCGACCGCGCGGCCCACAAGTTCCCGCGCACGCTGCTCGACAAAGGGTCACTCGACTTCTCGTTCTCAGGCCTGAAGACGGCGTTGCTCTACAAGCTCGCGCCGCCGGGCAAACCGAAGCCCGCGGCCCCGCCCTCGGCCGCCGAAGTCCAAGACCTCGCGGCCTCTTATCAAGAGGCGGTCGTCGACGTCTTGATCGCTAAGCTCCGCCGCGCTGCGCAGGGCCGCGGCGTCCGCTCACTCTGCATCGGCGGCGGCGTGGCCAAGAACGCGCGCCTCCGAGAGCGGCTGGCGGCAGACCCGCACCTCGGGAGCTTGCGACTCGTAATGCCGCCGATGTCTTTGTGCGCCGACAACGGCGCGATGATCGCCGGGCTCGGGACGATCTTGTTCCGGGCGGGCGCCGTATCACCGCTGGATCTCGACGCCGTCGCCACAGCACAGACGGACGGCAAGGCAAAGGTCCGCAGGAGAACGCCGCGATGAACAACGGACACGAAGAAGAGCTCCGGGACCTGCTCGGCGCGGTCCAGCGCGGCGAGCGGTCTATCGACGCCGCGCTCGCAGCGCTGCGGGTCGCGCCCCGCGACGGCGCCGCCGCCGCGGCAGACGGGCAGTTAGGCTTCGCGACGGTCGATCACGACCGGCAGGCGCGCTGCGGGTTCCCTGAGGTCGTCTTCTGCCCGAACAAGACGCCGGCGGACACCGCGGAGATCGCCCGCGAGATCTTGCGCCGCGCCGACCGCGTGCTGCTGACGCGCGCAGAGCCAGCGCACGCCGATGCTGTCCTGGCCGCGGTCCCTGCGGCCGTGCACCACGAGCGCGCGCGGTGCATCACCGTTGTTCCAGCAGAGACGGAGGTTTGTGGCGAAGTCGCGGTCGTCGCCGCGGGCACAGCCGACCTGCCGGTAGCTGAGGAAGCTGCCGTCACGCTGGCGATCGCCGGCAATAACGTGACCCGATTCACCGACGTCGGCGTCGCGGGGATTCATCGCCTGATGGCGCGCATTGAGGAGATACGGCGCGCCAACGCGATCGTCGTCGTGGCGGGCATGGAGGGCGCTCTCCCCAGCGTCGTGGCCGGACTTGTGGAGAAACCAGTGATCGCAGTTCCCACGAGCGTCGGCTACGGTGCGTCCTTCGCGGGCCTGTCAGCGCTGTTGACGATGCTCAACAGCTGCGCGGCGGGCATCGCTGTCGTCAACATCGACAACGGCTTCGGGGCCGGCTACCTAGCCTCGCAGATCAACCGACAATCCGCTAACCGACAATCCGCCAACAACCGACGACCGTGAGCACCAACAACCGCACCGTTCGCCCACCTGCCCGCCTCGTGCTCGAAGATGGCACGGTGCTCGTGGGACGCGGCTTCGGCGCTGCCGAGGACATGATCGGCGAGCTCGTCTTCAACACCTCGATGACGGGCTACCAAGAGATCCTGACGGACCCGTCCTATCGAGGACAGACGGTGCTGTTGACGCAGCCTCACATCGGCAACTACGGGGTCTCCGGCGAAGACGAGGAGTCGACCAAGCTGTGGCTCTCCGGGCTGGTCGTGCGCGAGGCCTGCAGCCGGGCGAGCAACTTCCGCTCCGGGAGTGAGCTGCACGACTACCTCGAGCAACACAGCGTCCCGGGCATCGAGGGCGTCGACACCCGCGCGCTGACCAGACGAATCCGAGACCACGGCGAGCAACGCGTGCTGATCACGCGCGACATGTCCACCAGTGAGGCCGACCTCGTCGCGAAGGTGAAGGCCGCGCCCCGCGTCGGCGACGTCGACCACGTGCTCAAGGTCACGACCCCCGACGTCTACCAGTGGAGCAAGGGATACGAGTCCGAGTTCAGCGCGCCGGCGCCGTTCCAGCCTGACGAGCGCTTTCACGTCGTCGCCTATGACTTCGGCGCGAAGCGAAACATCCTGCGCTCGCTCGTCGCGTGCGGGCTCGACCTGACCGTTGTCCCTGCCGACACCCCGGCCGAAGCCGTGCTCGCGCGGAAACCAGACGGCGTCTTCCTTAGCAACGGTCCGGGCGACCCCGAGGTCTGCGCTTACGGGATCGCGGCGGCCAAGGCGCTGGTGGAGAAGCTGCCCGTGTTCGGGATCTGCCTGGGCCACCAGCTCCTGGCGCACACGTTCGGCGGCAAGACCTACAAGATGCCGTTCGGCCACCACGGCGGGAACCAGCCAGTGATCGACCTGACAACCAACAAGGTCGAGATCACCTCGCAGAATCACAGCTACGCCGTCGACGAAGACTCGCTGCCCGAATCCGTCGTCGTGACGCACAAAAACCTCAACGACGGCACGGTGGAGGGGCTGCGCCACACCGAGCTGCCGGTGTTCTCTGTCCAATACCACCCCGAGGCGGCGCCAGGCCCCCACGACGCGCTGTATCTCTTCAAGCGATTTGTAGAGCTGCTCGCAGGCGCGCGGGCCTGACCGCGTGATCGAACACCTCGTCGACCGCGACACGAGCGGCCGCAGGCTCGACGCGCTGGTGCGCGAAGCCGGCGGGCTCTCCCAGAGACAAGCCCGGCAGCTTTGCGCGATCGGCGCAGTGGCGGTGGACGGCGTGCGCAGGGAAGGCACGTATCGCGTCCGCTCGGAGCAACGTCTCTGCTTCGACGAAGCCCTGGTGCCGTGGTCGCTGCGACTCGGCTTTCCGGTCGTCCACGCAGACGAGCACGCGCTCGTCCTGCACAAGCTGCCAGGGGTCGCGGTCCACGGCGGCCCGCTGGTCGACGCCTCCGTCGCCGACGCGCTGCGAGCGCACCTCCCCAAGAGCGGCCTCGCGCAGCGACTGGACCGCGAAGCTTCCGGGCTGCTGCTCGTCGGCGTCACGACCGAGGCCCTGCGGGATCTTGGCGCCGCCATGGAGTCCGGGAGGATCAAACGGATCTACGAGGGCGTCGCCGTCGGCGAGCTGCCCGAGGACGACCGGAAGATCGAGCTGCCGCTGAAGGTCACCGACGAGCCGCGGGGAGATCGACCCAAGACCGTCGTGTGTGAGGCGGGGCAGCCGAGCGTGTCGCACGTGACCGTGCTGGGGCGCCGCGCCGGCTTCAGCCACGTCCGCGTCGCGCTGGAGACGGGCCGCACGCACCAGATCCGCGCCCACATGCGGGCCATCGGGCACCCGCTCGTAGGCGACGCGAGGTACGGCGTCGAAGCCGTCAACGACCGGGCGAAGGAGACCTTCGGCGTGCACCGGACGATGCTGCACGGCGCCGAGCTGCGCTTCCCGTCACCAGGCGACGGCCGCGAAGTCTGCATACGCGCGTTCGCCGAGCCGGACTTCGCGCGGCTTTTCCGCCCCCGTTAGCGCGACGTCCACAACGCCAGCGACGCTGACTTACTGGCGGCCCGCGGCGAGCGCGTCGCAAACCTTGGCGACCACCTCTTCGGCGCTGCAGTCGGTCTTCTGCAGGCCCTTGCGGATTAGCAGCTCGACCTTGCCGTCGGCGGCGTTGCGACCGACGAAGACTTGGATCGGCAGCCCGATGAGTTCGTGATCCTTGAACTTCGCGCCAGGCGACATCTGGCGGTCGTCGAGGCAGACCTCGACGCCGGCCGCTCGCAGGTCTTCGTAGAGTTGCTCGGCCAGCTCGACCTGCTCTTTGCGCTTCTTGTCCAAGAAGGCCACGACGCACTCGAACGGCGCGATCGGCACCGGCCACACGATCCCCTTCTCGTCGTGGTGCTGCTCGACCGCGGCTGCGGGCGTTCGCGAAACACCGATGCCGTAGCAGCCCATCATGAACGGCGTAGGCTTGCCGTTCTGAGCCATGAACGTGGCGCCCATCGCCTCCGAGTATTTGGTCCCGAGCTTGAAGATGTGGCCGACCTCGACGCCGCGGGCCTCTTGCAGCGGCGCGCCCGTCTCCGGGTCGCCCTCACCTGCTCTCGCGAGTCGCAGGTCGTGATAATCCGGCTCGCGCGCGTCGCGACCGAGGTTGACGTTGAGGCAGTGGAAGCCGGTCTCGTTGCAGCCCGTCAGGAGGTTGGCGCGCCCCTTCAGCGACTTATCAGCGAGCAGCGTTATGTCTTCGGAGAGCCCCACCGGGCCCGCGAAGCCAGTCTCGGCGCCCGTCGCCTTCTCGATGTCTTCGTCGCTCGCGAGCTCGACGTTGAGCGCGTCGATCGCGTTCACCAGCTTGACCTCGTTGATCTCCAGGTCGCCCCGCTGCATCACCGCAATGATCTTCTCTTCCTCGGCGAACGTCGCCTTGTAGATGACAGTCTTAGCCATGCGCCCAGCGACCCACTCGGGGAAGAAGGCCTCGAGCTGCGCGACGGTCTTGACGTCCGGCGTCTCGTGCTTTTCGAGGGGCTGCGGTTCGCCGCCGTCGGGCGCCGACGGCAAGCGACTGCTGGCCTTCTCCACGTTGGCCGCGTAGCCGCTCTCACGGCAGAACAGGATCGCGTCCTCGCCGCTGTCCGCGATCACCATGAACTCTTCGCTGCCGGCGCCGCCGATGGCGCCAGAGTCGGCCTGCACGACGGTGTAGTCGACGCCGCAGCGGTCGAAGATCCGGCAGTATGCGTCGCGCATCTTCTGATAGGCGACATCGAGCCCCTGCTTGTCCGCGTCGAACGAGTAGGCGTCCATCATGATGAACTCGCGACCGCGCATCAGGCCGAAGCGCGGCCGGATCTCGTCCCGGAACTTGTCTTGGATCTGGTAGCAGTTGACAGGCATCTGCTTGTAGCTGTTGACCTGCGCGCTGACGAAGTCGGTCATGACCTCCTCGTGCGTCGGCCCGAGGCACATGTCAGAGCCCTTGCGGTCCTTCAACGTGAACATGATCCCGTCCGTCACGTAGCGCTCCCATCGCCCGCTCGACTCCCACAGCTCTCGGGGCTGGATGATCGGCAGCATCACCTCGTTGGCCCCCTCGCGGTCGAGCTCTTCGCGGACGATCTGCGCGAACTTCTTTACGACACGCCACATCAGGGGCGCGTAGGTGTAGACGCCCGCGGCGGTCTTCACGATGAAGCCCGCGCGCGCGAGCAGCCGGTGGCTGGGGATCTCGGCGTCGGCGGGGTCCTCGCGGAGGGTCTGGATCAGGATCTGGCTGAGACGCATTGGGCGGAGGAGCGTAGAGGAGGCCCCGCGCCGGAACAAAGCCCAACCCCACAGCGACCCCAACTGTCGGCTAGGATCGTCGTCATGCTGCGCGCCATCTCAGTCCTGACCGCTTGCGCGATGCTCGCGCCGTCGGTCGCCTCCCAAAAACGGCTCCCCAACCTCGTCGTTATCTTCATCGACGACATGGCCTACGCCGACATCGGGCCGTTCGGCGGCAAAGTGCCGACTCCAAACCTCGACCGGATGGCCGCCGAGGGCATGCGCTTCACGGACTTCAGCGTCGCTACCGCGGTCTGCTCGGCGTCCCGCGCGGCCCTGCTGACGGGCTGCTACCACCGCCGGGTCGGGATCTCCGGCGCCCTGGGCCCGCGCTCCAAGCACGGGCTGCATGAACGCGAAATGACGCTCGCCGAGGTCTGCAAACAAAGAGGCTACGCGACGGCCTGCTACGGCAAATGGCACCTCGGACACCACCCGAAGTTCCTCCCCACGAACCACGGCTTCGACGAGTTCTTCGGGCTCCCCTACTCCAACGATATGTGGCCGCTGCACCCAGCGTACGCGCACCTGCCGACGGAGGCCGAACGCCGCAAGAAGGGCTACCCCGCGCTGCCGTTGATCGAGGGCGTCGAGGTCGTCGATCCAGAGGTGACCGGCGAAGACCAAGAGATGCTCACGACGTGGTACACCGAGCGCGCGGTGTCGTTCATTGAGCGCAACAAGGACCGACCGTTCTTTTGCTACGTGCCGCACTCGATGGTTCACGTGCCGCTGTTCGTCTCCGACAAGTTCAAAGGCAAGAGCGGCGCCGGGCTGTTCGGCGACGTCGTGATGGAGATCGACTGGTCGGTCGGACAGATCCTCGCCGCGCTGCAAGATCACGGCGTCGACCGTGACACCATGGTCGTGTTCACGTCAGACAACGGCCCGTGGCTCAGCTACGGCCACCACGCGGGCTCGTCGGGGATATACCGCGAGGGCAAAGGCACCATGTTCGAAGGCGGGATCCGCGAGCCGACGATCGTGCGCTGGCCCGGCCGGGTCCCAGCGGGCGCGACCTGCGCCGAGTTCGCGTCGACGATCGACATCGTGCCGACGTTCGCGAAGCTGATCGGCGCCGAGCTGCCCGACCACAAGATTGACGGGCGCGACATCGCGCCGCTGCTGTTCGGCGAAGACGGCGCGAAGTCGCCGCACGACGCGTTCTTGCACTACTACGCGGGCGGCCAGCTGCAGGCGATCCGTGACGCGCGCTGGAAGCTGCACTTCCCGCATAACTACCGGACGATGGACGGCAGGCCCGGCGGCCAGGACGGGAGCCCCAACCCCTACTCGCAGGCGTCGATCGGCCTCGAGCTATTCGACTTAGACAACGACCCCGGGGAGACCACGGACGTCGCGTCGAAGCACCCTGCCGTCGTCGCGCGCCTGCAAGCGCTCGCCGACGCCGCCAGAGACGACCTCGGCGACAAGCTGACCAAGGCGAAGGGCCGCGGCGTCCGGCCCGCGGCCAAGCTGACGCAAAGCGACGAACGCCTCGTCTGGTAGCGGCGGCGACAACCGCGACCGATAGCGCGGGCCGAACGCCGAACGAGGTAGCATGCTGGCATGTCCTGCACCCTCGCATTCGCCTTCGCTTGCGGCGCCGCGCTCGCGGCCGCCGCGCCGCAGACCCCAGAGCCCGGGCGGCCGCGCCGCCCCAACGTCGTCCTGATCATGGCTGACGACATGGGGTTCAGCGACATCGGCTGCTACGGCAGCGAAGTCCGGACCCCGACGCTCGACCGGCTCGCAGCAGAGGGCGTGCGGATGACGCAGTTCTACAACACCTCTAGGTGCTGCCCGACCCGCGCGGCTCTCCTGACGGGGCTCTACTCGCACCAAGCAGGCATCGGGCTGATGACCGGAGACCGCGGCTACGCCGCCTACCGCGGCGACCTCAATCGTCGCTGCGTGACCATCGCCGAGGCGCTCCGGCCCGCGGGCTACAAGAACTACATGGCCGGCAAGTGGCACGTCACCCGCCACGTCGCGCCGACCGGACCAAAGCACAACTGGCCGCTGCAGCGCGGCTTCGACCGCTTCTACGGCACCATCACCGGCGCGGGCAGCTTCTTTGACCCGACGACGCTGTGTCGAGACAACACCTACGTCACGCCCGAGAACGACGCCGAATACCAACCAGAACGCTTCTACTACACCGACGCGATCAGCGACCAAGCGGTGCGGTTCGTGAAGGAGCACGGCGAACGAGACCGCGACGAACCGTTCTTCCTCTATGTCGCCTACACGACCGCCCACTGGCCGATGCATGCGCTCGAGGAAGACATCGCCAAGTACGACGGCGTCTACGAAGACGGCTTCGAGCCGATCCGCGAGGCGCGGCTGAAGCGCGCGCGCGCGCTCGGACTCCTCGATGCATCGTGGGCGATGTCGTCCATCCCGAAGCCCTGGGAGCAGACCGCGAACCACGCTTGGGAGAGCCGCAACATGCAGGTCTACGCGGCGATGATCGATCGCATGGACCAAGGCATCGGCCGCATCGTGGCGGAGCTGGAGCGACAAGATCGGCTCGACGACACGATCGTGATCTACCTGCAGGACAACGGCGGCTGCGCTGAGGGTATGGGCCGCCAGTCCAACGCCGAGAAGATCCGCGGCAAGTCCTTCGAACCGCTCGGCAAGGACGGACTGCAGAAGAAGATCTGGCCGCCGATGCAGACCCGCGACGGCCGCGCAGTACGCACCGGGCCGCAGGCAGAAGCTGGCCCCGAGGACACCTACATCGGGTATGGGCGCGGGTGGGCCAACGTCTCCAACACGCCGTTCCGCGGCTACAAGCACGACGCATACGAGGGCGGAATCAGCACGCCCTTCATCGTCCGTTGGCCCAACGGGCTGCCGGCGAAGCAGCGCGGCGCGATCGACGACACCCCCGCGCACTTGATCGACGTGATGCCGACCCTGCTAGCCGCGGCTGGCGCGAGCTATCCGCAGCAAAACGGCGCCGAAGCCGTCCAGCCTGCCGAGGGTGTCGACCTGCTGCCGGCGCTGCGAGGCCTCGCCGTGGCGCGGCCCGAGGCGCTGTGCTTCGAGCACCACGGCAACCTGGGCCTGCGCGCTGGCCGGTGGAAGATGGTCTCTACCTATCGCAAGGAGCGCCCGATCTCCTGGGAGCTCTACGACATGCAGACCGACCGCACGGAGCTCCGAAACCTCGCGTCGGAGCAACCGGAGCGCGTCGAGGCGCTCGCGCGCCAGTGGCGACAGTGGGCAGATCGGGTCGGCGTGCAGCCGTGGCCGATCCAACCCAAGCAGCGCTGAGCCGCCCGGCCCACCAAACCGGCCACGCGACCCTCGACGCGATCTTTCCACAGCTGGCTGCGGGATGTGGACAGCTCTGCACAAGCTGCCGCATGCGCAGTTTCCGCTCGCGCCCTAGGGGACCCGGCGCTGTAGTCTTTGCCCGACAATGCCACGCCGCCAAGACCTGAAGTCGATCCTCATCCTGGGTTCGGGGCCGATCGTGATCGGCCAAGCCTGTGAGTTCGATTATTCCGGCGTCCAAGCGTGCAAGTCGCTGCGCGCCGACGGCTACGAGATCATCCTGATCAACAGCAACCCGGCGACGATCATGACCGATCCGGAGATGGCGGATCGGACCTACGTCGAACCCATCACGCCGGACGTAGTCGCAAAGATCATCGAGCGCGAACGACCCGACGCGATCTTGCCGACGCTCGGCGGTCAGACCGCGCTGAACTGCGCGATGCAGCTGCACGACCAGGGCGTGCTCGACCAGTTCGACGTCGAGATGATCGGCGCGAAGCCCGAGTCGATCATCAAAGCGGAAGGACGCCAAGAGTTCCGCGAGGCTATGGAGAACATCGGCCTCCAGTGCGCGCGCAGCAAACTCGCCTTCTCGCTGGCCGAAGCGCGCACCGCCCTCGACGAAATCGGACTGCCGTGCGTTATCCGCCCCGGCTTCACCATGGGCGGCAGCGGCGGCGGCATCGCCTACAACCTCGAAGAGTTCGAGGACATCGCGTCGCGCGGCCTACAGCTCTCGTTGAACAGCGAGATCTTGATCGAGGAGTCGATCGTCGGATGGAAAGAGTACGAGATGGAGGTCGTTCGGGACAAGAACGACAACTGCATCATCGTGTGCTCCATCGAGAACTTCGACGCGATGGGCGTGCACACCGGTGACTCCATCACCGTCGCGCCCGCGCAGACGTTGAGCGATCGCGAATATCAGCTGATGCGCGACGCGTCGCTGGCCGTCCTGCGCGAGGTCGGCGTCGACACCGGCGGATCCAACGTCCAATTCGCTGTCAACCCACGAGACGGCCGGATGATCGTGATCGAGATGAACCCGCGCGTGTCTCGCAGCTCCGCGCTCGCGAGCAAAGCGACCGGCTTCCCGATCGCAAAGATCGCGGCCAAGCTCGCGGTCGGCTACACGCTCGACGAGCTCGACAACGACATCACCAAGATCACCAAGGCGTGCTTCGAACCGACGATCGACTACTGCGTCGTCAAGTTCCCACGCTGGGCCTTCGAGAAGTTCCCGACCGCCGACCAAGTGCTGACGACGCAGATGAAGTCGGTCGGCGAGTGCATGGCGATCGGCGGCACCTTCAAGGAGGCCATGCAGAAGGCGCTGCGCGGCCTCGAGACCGGCCGCAACGGCTTCGGCAACGTGCCTGGCCAGCCGCACTGCCGCGCCGAGGACTTTGAGGTCGAGTCGATCCGCCCCCACCTCGCGACCCCGCGCGCGAACCGCATCGATTGGATCCGCACCGGCATGCTCGCTGGGATGACGGTCGAAGACGTCTTTGACTACACCCATATCGACCCGTGGTTCCTCGACCAGCTCGCCGAGCTCGTCGCCCTCGAGGCGCGCATCGTCGAGGCTTCGGCGCAAGGGCACGGCGGCGTCGACGAGGCGCTGATGCGAGAGGTCAAGCAGTGCGGGTTCAGCGACCGTCAGCTGGCGGCGGCGTGCCCGGACGGCACCACGGAGTGGGACGTCCGCGCGCACCGCAAGGCGCTGGGGATCATCCCCGCCTACAAACGCGTCGACACCTGCGCCGCGGAGTATCCGAGCAGCACACCGTACCTCTACTCGACGTACAGCGGTACCGAAGACGAGACCGAGACCAACGGCGGCGAAAAGAAGCGCAGGGTCATCGTGCTCGGCGGCGGCCCGAACCGGATCGGGCAAGGGATCGAGTTTGACTACTGCTGCGTGCACGCGGCGTTGGCGCTGCGCGAGCTCGGCTACGAGACGGTCATGGTCAACAGCAACCCCGAGACCGTGTCGACGGACTTCGACACCTCGGACATGCTGTTCTTCGAGCCGCTGACTCACGAGGACGTGATGAACGTCGTCGACAACATCACGCCGCACGGCGTGATCGTCCAGTTCGGCGGCCAGACGCCGTTGAACCTCGCGCGGGGGCTGCAGGACCACGGCGCGCCGCTGGTCGGCACCAGCGTCGACATGATCGACACCGCCGAGGATCGCGACCTCTTCAGCAAGCTGATCTCCGAGCTTGAGATCGACCAGCCGCCGAACGGGATGGCTGCCAACGCGGAGGAGGCGCTCGCAGCCGCCGCCGAGATCGGCTACCCGGTGCTCGTCCGCCCGAGCTTCGTGCTCGGCGGCCGCGCCATGGAGATCGTGTATGACCGCGACGCCCTGGTCGGCTACATGGAGCGCAACAGGATGTTCTCCGAGGAGCGCCCGCTGCTAGTGGACAAGTTCCTAGACTCGGCGATCGAGGTCGACGTCGACGCGATCAGCGACGGGGTCGAGGTCGTGATCGGCGGCGTCATGGAGCACATCGAGGAGGCCGGCATCCACTCGGGGGACTCGAGCTGCTCGCTGCCGCCCTACACCCTCAGCGCCGGCGTGATCGAAGAGATCACCGCGAAGACGCGCAAGCTCGCCCAAGCGCTGAACGTCGTCGGGCTGATGAACGTCCAGTGGGCCGTCAAAGGCCCGAAGGTCTACATCATCGAGGCCAACCCGCGCGCCTCTCGCACGGTGCCGTTCGTCAGCAAGGCGATCGGACAACCGCTCGCGAAGATGGCCGCGCGGATCATGCTCGGGGAGAAGCTCAAGGAGCTCGGCGTCGTCGAGCGCCTGGAGCCGCCGTTCTTCTCTGTGAAGGCGCCGGTCTTCCCCTTCAGCAAGTTCCAGGGCGTGGACACCGTGCTAGGCCCCGAGATGAAGTCGACCGGCGAAGTCATGGGCATCGACAAGCGCTTCGGCAGCGCGTTTGCAAAGGCCATGGTAGGCGCCGGCAACACCCTGCCGCGCGAAGGCAAGGTGTTCGTCAGCGTCCGCGACGAAGACAAGCGCGTGATCCTTCCCCTCGTCGACCGCATCGCCGGCCTCGGCTTCGAGATTGTGGCGACCAGCGGCACCGCCCGCGCGCTACAGAACGCCGGCATCCCGGTGCAGCGCGTCTTCAAGATCCACGAAGGCAGGCCCCACGTGCTCGACCTCGTCGTCAACCGCGAGGTCCGCCTGATCATCAACACGCCGAGTGGCCGGCGCGAGCGCAGCGACGACCGCCTAATCCGCAGCGCCGCCGCCAGCCACCGCATCCCCTGCATTACGACGCTCGCCGCCGCCTCGGCGACGATCCAAGGCATGGAGAACTGGATGAAGCAACCGCTGGCTGTGTCGCCGCTGCAAGAGCACCACGCGGCGTTCGAGGCCCAAGAGACAGACGCCGCAGCGCACGCCGACGCCGAAGCATAAAAAAGCAGCGCCCCAAGCGCGCCCGAACGACATGTCGAACGACTTGAACCACGACTCCGGCAGCGCCCGCGACGTCGCCGATTTCTGCCTTCAGCAGGTCCCTGATCAGCAGCAACAGCGAGCCAGCTTCGCCTCCTCCGATCTTTGGCGAGCGGTCGCCGCGACCGGCACTTCGCTCTGGCTCGACACCGGCGACATCGACGCGGCCAAAGAGCTCTGGGTGCGAGAGTTCGTCGCGTTGACGACAAACAACACGCTACTCAACAAAGAGGTCCAAAAGGGCATCTACGACGAGCTGGTCCCGAGCGCAGCACGCATCCTGCGGGACAAGGGCGTAGACAAAGACGGCTTAGTGCAAGAGGTCGCCTTCGTGCTGAACGCCGTTCACGGCCTAAAGCTCGTTAAGACATTCGACGCTGACGTCTCGGTGGAGCTTCACACGGCGCTCAGCAACGACGCCGAGGCCAGCTATCAATACGGCAAACGCTTCCACGCGATCTGCCCCGATCGATTCATCGTCAAGGTGCCGCTGACGCCTGCCGGCCTACTGGCGGCCCGGCGCCTGTCCGATGACGGCGTTCGCCTGAACTTCACGCTGGGCTTCTCTGCGCGACAGAACTGGCTGATCGCAGCTGTCGCGCGCCCGACCTGGGTCAACGTCTTCATGGGCCGGATCAACGCCTTCTTGAGCGACAACGGCCTCGGCGACGGAAAGAACGCGGGAGAAAAAGCGACCCTCGCGAGCCAACGAGGGCTCCGCAGAATCCGCAATCAAGGCGGCGCTCACGTGCGCCAGATCGGCGCGTCCATGCGCAACGGCGGTCAGGTCGCAGACCTGCTGGGCCTCGACGTGTTCACCATGCCAATCGGCGCAGCCGAGGGCTTCGTTGACCTCGCGCCCGAGGCCGCCGCAATCGTCGACAAGACCGGAGACGATCCGGCCGTTGAGTTCGCGCCGAGCGCCGACGTTATGGGCGACAAGCTGACGTGCTTCTGGGACATCGACAGCCACTTCGAGACCGCTGCCGCCGACGCCGCCGGACTAGACCCGAAGACCGCGACCGCGGAAGACGTGCTCAAGGCCCTCGCCGACAACGGCGCAGGTGACATCTTCCCCCAGTTCTCTGTCGAAGAAGCTGCGCGGGTCGCCGCCGAGGGCAAGATCCCTGCCTACAGCAGCTGGAGAGAGCGGGTCCGCGCTGGAACATGCAGCTGGGACGGAACCCTGACCGCGGCCGCGTTAGCCAGCTTCAGCAAGGACCAGGACGCGCTGGACGACCGCGTCCGCGGGCTGCTGTAGACGCTGCGCGCGACGGAAGACCTGTCCAACGAAGCCTCCCGCTGCTTTTGGACGACCGCAAGCGGCTCAAGCGACGCAGGGGGCTGCTGTGCACGGATCCCCGAGGCGACCGACGACGCGGCCTCTAGCGCGGCCGCCGCTTCCCTGAGCGAGCGGATCGGCGTGCCGCTCGGCCTGCGCGCGGGCGGGATACGCCCCAGGGCGTGCGCCGCGCCTCCACGGTTTGAGGCAGTTCATTCCGCAGAACAGCCAGAAAGAGGGAACCTCCGTCGCCGCTATCCGTTGCTGATCTGACGCGAGCGCCGACAATCGACCCGGCGATCCCGCATCGCGTTCTGCACAGCTCCGCGCGCCCCGAAGCCGCCACAAGCCGTCCTCATGACAACCTACGCTCCCCGTCGTTCGCTCGCAGCGATGCTCGCCGTCTTCGCCGGCACCGCCGTCCTAACAGCCCAGGGCACGCCCGTGGGCTTCGAGGAGACCTACGCGCTCGCGAAGGACCGCGCGGCTGTGGTCGCCAAACTGATCCCTGGCACCCCCGACTACTACTACTACCACTGCCGCGAACGGCTCGACGCGCGCGACTTTCCGGCCGTCAAACAGACGCTCGCCACTTGGATCCAGCGACACGGTCGCACCGATCGCGTCGTCGAAATCGAAAATCGAGAGGCGCTGCTGAGCTACGACGAAGACCCATCGCGGACCTATGCTTTCCTCCGCGAGCGGCTCGGTCTGCGCTACGAACACGCGCGCGTGATACCAGGGGCGCCAAGCGATCTGGCGTCGCGACTGGACCCGGCGCTGCTCGACCGCGCCACGCTCATCAAGCGCGCGCTGCGCGCCCGCAGCGGAACGGTTAAGGGGTTCCACCAACGCGCGCTCGCTGGCCTCGCGAACACAGAGCTGAATGAGTGGCAGCTACACAGTCTGCTCGACCTCCTCGAACGCCCCGACGTCACCAACCTCCCGGCGCTGATCGTCCGCGACTTAGGCAGCCGTGACAGCCGCGGCTTCGGATCACTCCGTATCCATAAAGAGCTGCGGCTCGAGCAGCTCGACCAATGCCTCGCGCTGCGCCCAAAACTGCTGCAAGACCAGCGGTTCGTCGACGCCTACCTCACCCGCCTACAACCAAACGCAGATGAGCAATGGCTCACGGACCCGCAGAATCGCCGAGCGCACCTACAGCGGCTCTGGACGTTCGCGCAGCGCCTCAGCCCGGCCTTCAACTCGCTCAAGGCGCACGTGCTCTTTCACTGGCTGCGTCACGATTTGACGCTAGGCGCGCCGGATAAGGAGCGCTTCCTCGCCTACATCCGCTTGCCGCGACGACGATTTTTCGTCAGCGAGACGCACCTCGACCGCTTCCCACGCACCGCTAATCACGTCGACCTGGACAAGCAGTTCCCGTCCAGGATGACGCCGATCAAGAACGACGCCCAGCTCGTCCGCGCTTGTCTCGAGCATTTTTTTCAGCGCGAAGACAACGTCACCGCTTACAGCGACTTCTTAGATCGACGATGGCTTGAGGGGGTCCTCGCGGAGACCAAGCTGATGGCCGGTGAAGGCGATCAGGAGCGCTGGTATTCGCTGCTCGACGACCCCGGCCGCGTCGAGGAGCTCGAGCAACGCGTCGAGTTACGCTTCCCGACGGAGCTGAAGCGGATCTACGATGCAGATGACGCTGTCCAGCTAGCGCTCGACGTGAAGAACGTACCCGCCCTCGTCGTCAAGGTCTTCGAGATCGACGCCTACCGGTACCACATCGAGCGACAAAAGCCTATCGACGCCAGCATCGACCTCGACGGCGTCGTCGCCAACTTTGAACAGACATACGCCTACGACGCGGCGCCCATACGACGCGTTCGGCGAACGTTCGACCTGCCCCTGCTGAGCGAACCAGGGACCTACGTCGTCGACTTCGTCGGCAACGGCATCTCAAGCCGGGCCGTCATCTACAAGGGCCAACTCCGAATGGTCGAACGCACGTCAGCGGCAGGGCAGATGGTCCGCATCTACGACGAGCGTGGCGCGCACGTCCCCGACGCTGTCGCCTGGTTCGGCGGGAAAGAATACGGCCCCGACGACCGCGGCGAGATCGTGATCCCGTTCTCGACGAACCCCGGCACGAAGCAGCTCGTCCTTCGCCACGGCGAGCGCTCATCGATCACCCCGTTCGAGCACCGCCGGGAGTCTTACGAACTCACCAGCCATCTACACATCGACCGAGAGTCTCTAATCGCCGGGAACACGGCCGAGCTCGTCGTGCGACCCGCGCTCGCGCTTGACGGCCACCGGGTCTCAATCGACCTGCTAGAGGACCCGCTGCTGACCATCGTCGCGACCGACCTTGACGGCAAGTCGACGACCCAGGAGGTGCGCGACCTCAAGCTAGAGAACGGGCGCAGCTACATCCACAAGCTCCGCGTCCCGTTGCGCGTGAGCGGGCTGGAGGTCGCGTTGAGCGGGCGCGTCCAGAGCATGAACGACGGGGCCCAGCAACTCGTCGCGAGCGCCCGCAGCTTCCCGATCAACCTGATCGACGGCACCGTTGAGACCGGGATCCCGATGCTCGTGCGGACGCCCGCCGGCTACGCGGTCGACCTACGCGGCAAGAGCGGCGAGCGACAGCCTGGCCGCGTCTGTCACCTAGAGCTCCACCACCAAGACTACAAACAACCCATAGAGGTCACGCTTAAGACTGACGAGTCCGGCCGCATCGAGCTCGGGCGCCTCCCAGGTATCGACCACGTCTACGTCTGGCGCGAGGGTGGATCCAAAGGGGGGTTCACGTTGAGCCAGGCGCGCGTCCAACTCCCGGACGCGATGCACGGCATCGCGGGGGAGACGCTCCGCATCCCCTATCAGGGCTCGGCCACGACGCCGAGCCGCGACGATTTCTCCCTGTTGAGCTTCAGCCACGACGCGTTCGATCGACTCGCGATCAAGGATGGCTTCTTGGAGCTGCGAGACCTCGAACCGGGCGATTACCAGCTCAAGCTGCACGACACCGGCGAGAACATAACCGTACGAATTACGCGCGGAGAACGGGACGGCCATTACTTGCTAGGACGCGCACGCGTCCTGACATCAACGAGGACGTCGCCGCTCCACGTCACGGAGGTAACCTGCGACGACGACGGGCTGCGGTTGCAGCTGGCCAACGCCACACCATCGACCCGTGTATACGTGGTCGCGACCCGCTACCTGCCGGCGTTCGATATGTTCGACGGGCTCCGCCTCGACGCAGGCGAGCGCGCGCACGCCTCACACATTCGCCACCGTGTCAGCACCTATGACGCCGGTCGCAAACTCAGCGACGAATACCGCTACGTCATGGAGCGGCGCTTCGCGCAGAAGTACGCCGGCAACATGCTTCGCAGACCGAGCCTGCTGCTCAATCCGCTCGCGCTGCCCGACGTCTCCTTTAACAACCCTGTCGGCCTCGGCGGCGGCGCAGGCGGCAGGTTCGCGGGTCGCACGGGCGATCGCAGAGGCGCGCGCGGCGCGCCTGCGCCGGTGAAACAGAACAAGCTAGGACCAAGCGCCGGCGCGCGCGCGAACCTCGACTTCTTGCCGCGCGGGTCCAAGCTGATCAGCAACTTGACCCCGAACGACCAAGGCACCGTGGTCGTATCCGCGGATGAGCTCGGGGAAGGCCAGCAGATCCACGTCTTGGCGATCGACGGCGCGCAAGCCGTCTACGACCTTACGACGCGCGCCGAACGACGGCTTGAGCCGCGATCACGAACGTTGCCGACGGCGCTACCCGCCGATCAGAACTTGGTCGAAAAGCGGCGCATCGAGTTCATCGCTGCCGGCGACTCGGTCAGCATCGACACCACGAGCGCGCCCATGGTCGAGGTCTACGACACGCTCGCGAGCGCGTTCCGACTGTTCACGACGATCAGTCAGGACGAGGCTCTCCAGCAATTCGCGTTCGTGCTGGATTGGCCTGAGCTGTCCCGAGATCGAAAACTCGACCTCTACAGCGAACACGCCTGCCACGAGTTGCACTTCTTCCTCCACCAGAAAGACCCGGAGTTCTTCGCAGAGGTGATTCGGCCGTTCCTCGTCAACAAGCTCGACAAGACATTCCTAGACGAGTGGCTGCTGGGACGCGACCTGATCAGCTACCTGGACCCGAAGCGCTTCGCGCGACTGAACTTGGTGGAGAAGATCCTGCTCGCCCGACGCGTCGGCGGTAACGAACCCGCGGCCGTCGCGCGAACACTCCGCGAGTCACTAGAGGTGAACCCGGTGAGCGAGTCGAAGCTCAGCCGCCTCTTCGACGTAGCGCTGTTCAACTCGGCCTTGGAGAGCGCCCCGCCAGCCGGCCAACGAGAGGGCGCGTTCGACCCAAACTTATGGAACTCGGCGATCGGGAGTAGCGGCAGCGCGAGGTCCGCGGCGCCGAAGACCGATGGGCCGGCGACCGCTGGCCCTGCCGGACCGGACAGCCCGGCGGCCGAACGCAGCTTCTCCGACCCTGCGATGGACAGAGAGAAGCAGCAGCGCAAAAAGATCGCGAGCCTCTACAAAGAGGTGGGTCGGACGAGGCTGCTGGTCGAACACAACTACTGGCAACGCAGCATCGATAAGCCAACGGCGAACGTGATCAGCGCGAACCATTTCTGGGTCGACTTCGCGACGCAAACGCCCGGTACGCCGTTCATCTCCCCTGCGATCGCGCAGGCGAGCGGCAGCTTCGTCGAGATGATGTTCGCGCTCAGCGTGCTCGATCTGCCTTACGCCGCCGGCGAACACGGCGCGGAATCCGAGGACATGCGGCGCACGCTGACCGCGGCCACCCCGCTGCTGTTGGTCCGCAAGGAGACCGCCGCTGCTGCCGAGCGAGCCGACGGCGAGCCGCTCCTTCTCGGCCAAAACTTCTTCCGGTATGACGACCGGTACCGATGGGTCGACGGCCAGCGGCGTGATGCGTTCGTCAGTGACGAGTTCTTGGTCGGCGTCGTCTACGGCTGCCAGGTCGTCGTCACCAACCCGACGTCCGGTGCACGCGTCGTCGACGTCCTGCTGCAGGTTCCGGCCGGCGCCGTCCCCGTGAACCGCGGACTCTGGACGCGCGGCCAGCGCGTGACGCTCACGGCCTACGCGACGCAGACAGTGGAGTACGCTTTCTACTTCCCTACGACCGGCGTCTACGCTCAGTATCCGGCGCACGCGGCCGAACAAGGCGCGGTCGCCGCGGTAGCGGCGCCGCAGCGGTTTAACGTCGTCGCCGCGCCCAGCGAGATCGACACGTCGTCTTGGGAGCACGTCTCACAGCAGGGTTCGCCCGAACAGGTGTTGACGTTCCTCGACGCACAGAACATCCGCCGGCTGGACCTGACGAAAATCTGTTGGCGCCTGCGAGACCCTGCCTTCTTCGAGGCGCTGCTGCCAAAGCTGCGAGCGCGGCACGCATTCGACAGCACTGTCTGGTCCTACGGCCTGCTGCACCGCGACCTGCAGTCGTCGCGGGAATACCTGCGCCATTGCGACAAGTTCCTGAACCAGTGTGGTCGCTGGATCGACACGCCGCTCGTGCAGATCGACGCCAAAGAGCGGCTGCAGTTTCAACACCTTGAGCTGAGCCCGCTCGTCCAGCAGCGCGCGCACCAGCTAGGCAGCCGCCGGACGTTCGGCAACAAAGACCTCGCGGAGCAATACAGCGCGCAGATGATCTCGCTGGGCTACCGTCCGCAGCTCCAAAGCAGGGACTGGCTCGCCGTCACCTACTATCTGCTGCTCCAAGACCGCGTCGAAGAGGCGCTCACGTCCTTCGACCGCGTCGATCCAGCCGCGCTCGAAGCCAAGGTTCAGTATGACTACCTCGCGGCATATCTCTGCTTCTTCACAGGCGACGTACAGAAGGCGCGCCGTGTAGCGACAAAGCATCAGGACCACGTCGCGCGACACTGGCGAGCGCGATTCCGAGAAGTCCTCGCACAGCTGGACGAAGCCGAAGGGAACGCTCGGCAGCGCTCCGCGGAGCAAACCAACGACACTCTGACGGCGACCGCCCCTGCGCTGGAGGTGGCGATCGAGGGGACGAGCGTGGCAATCAGCTACCAGAACGTCGACGCCGTGGACGTGCGCTACTACGAACTGGACGTCGAGTTCGCTTTCTCGACGCAGCCATTCGCCGGCCCCGAGGGCGCCTCGGCCGCGTTCGTGAAGCCCAAATACCGAGAACAGCGGACGCTCGACCGCGCCAAGAGCCAGTTGACCTACGAACTCCCGCAGGACTTCCTGCAGAAGAATATGTTGGTCGAAGTCCGCGCAGGCGGACTCGTGCGCTCTCGTCAGTACTTCGCGAACGCGCTCGACGTGCGGTTCCTTGAGTCCTACGGACAAGTCGCGGTCACCGACCCCACGTCTTCAAAGCCGCTGGCCAAGGCATACGTGAAGGTCTTCGCGCGCATGCCTGACGGCGCGGTTCGGTTTCATAAAGACGGCTACACCGATATCCGCGGTCGCTTCGACTACGTCAGCCTCTCGGACGACCCGAACCGCGGCGCGCAGCGCTACGCGGTGATGGTGTTGGACGAGGAGCGGGGCGCGGTCATCCGCGCGCTGAACCCGCCCGCGAGGTGAGCCCCGCCGCATCGCGACGCGCTGCCTCGACCAAGACAAACGCGGCCGGTGCGCTGGCCGCGTGGCAGACGCGACGCGCAAAGGGCGAAGCGCGCGCTAGGAGCCGCCGCGGCCGAACTTTGGCCCGCCGCCAGCGCCGTTGCTGGGTTTGCCCTTCGACTTGCTCTTACTAATACGAGGCCGACCGGCCTTGTTACCGCTGTTGCAACCTGCTCATTCGCTGGGCAACGGCAAGCCTTGCAGATCCTCCATCTCCATACGCGCGAGGCGGACAGCTGCCTCAAGGTCCTCGCGGTGCAGCGTCTTCTCGGCTTCGTTAGGAGCCTGCTCGGCGAGCCATCGCCAGTTCTGCCTCGCAGCCTCGATTTCAGGCTCCCAGACTTTTCGGTCGAGGCCCTCGAGGCGCATCAGCCAGGTCTTGAGGAACTGCGCGCGCGCCAGCGCCTGCCGGGCTTCGCGCAACAAGGTGTCATCAGCGTCCGGCGCAGCCTGCATCGCCTCCACCAGGCTGGCGAGCTCGTCGCGGGCCTCGATGAGCCCTTGCGACTGCATGCGGGCCTTGTTGAGCTCGATCACGAGCCGGTGACCGACACGCTCGTCGTATGCATCCGGGTCTGCCGGCAGCGCCTCGAGCGCCGCCTGATACTCGCGGATCGCGAGCTCCCAGTCGCCTGCTTCCGCCGCCTCGTAGGCCGTCGCCGCGACCGCGCCCGCGGCCTCGAGGGCAACCTGATCCTGGCCCGGGCCTTCGTGATAGGCCCACGCTCCGACTGGGAGCACGAGCCAACCGATCAGCAGGATGTTTCGCATGATGTGATGCTTGCTGGCCGACTGTCGACCGCAGCAGACAGCTTATCGGCGACGACGGCTGCCAGGGGCCAGGACGCCAGAAAACTTCGCTGGGCCGGGCCGATCGCGCACTTAAAGCCCTTTTTTCGATCAGATAAAGACACCGGCAGCACCTGCGCCGACGCGCGCGCAGGGCGAGCCCGAGCGGCTATCCATCAGCCCGCGGAGCGACCGCGCCAGGTCGCCAAGTCGTCCCGAAGTAATGGAGCAAGATCGGCAGCAAGGTCAGCACCAAGGAGGCGACCAGCACGGAGAACAAGGCGTATTCCCGCATGCTCAGCTGCTCCAACAGTGGCTTGCGAGAGTCCCGCGCCGCTGCGCTGAGGATGTCGCTGGGGACCTGTCGCCGGTTGCCGTTGTGAAACTCTCCGCCGGCGCGGATAGCGAGCTGCCGCAGCGTGCTCTCATCTTGGCGAGACTGCTGACCACCGATGAAGCTCCCGGAGAGGTGGTCGCCGACGCCGATCACCAGCGTACCGCCGATGGACGGGGGCAGCGTGGGCATACCTGTCGAAGGTACTGTGTCTCCGTCGCTGACGATCACCATGAGCGCGCTGTTGACGCGCCATCGACGCGCGATGTCGCAGGCGACCTGGATGCCGTCGAACAGCTTGGTCTTGCCGACCTTGAACGCATACTGGAGATCGACCTCCGTGAGCATGTGCCTCACGACCTCGATGTCCTTCGTATCAGTCACGACCGGCTTGGCGCCGTTGTAGGTCGCGATGACGGACACCTTGTATTGACCGATCTTGACCCGCTCGAACATGGAGTCGATCAATTCACGGGCGCGCTCGTGCCGGCTCTGATCGCCGCTCGCACCCGCGTCCTCCAGCAGCATGCTGGGCGATACGTCATAGATGAGCAGTAGGTGACGCCAATCTTCGTCCGGAATCTCCTCGCCTGCGTGGACCTTCGGCTCGACAAACATCAGCGCCGTCAGCCCCCACGCCAGCGCGCTGCTAGCCAAGATCCGGGCGAGCGGCGCGCCCTTTGCCCACGCTGCCGGTGTCCCTGTTGGCCCAAAGACCAAGTGTCGAAGCCTGTGCACGCGACGCGCGTGCGACACCTCGCCGACCAGCGTGAGCGCGAAGACCGCGAGCGCGACGTAAAGGGCTACCAAGGCGTGTGCCTCCACCCCAACAAAAACAGTCCCAGCAGGCCGAGCGCGCTCAGTCCAGCGATAGAGAACGGGAAGAACCAATCAACCAGCTCAGACGTCCCCTGCTCCATCTCCGCCTTGGTCATCTCGTCAATCTGGGTAAAGACGCTGCTCAACGCGTCCGAGTCTCCGGGGTTAAAGACCTCACCACCGGTTGTCCGTGCCAGATTCACGATCGGGCCAGGCGCCTCAGACTCCTGGATGTTGACGGCGAACAGCTTGATCGCGTCCTTACGAAGACGCTTCGCGATCACCATCTCTGCGCCGTTCGAGAGGTCGCTGCTGAACCCGTCCGTGATCAGGATCATCATCCGGTCGCCGTCGCTGCGCGAGGTCAGCACCTCGCGGGCGCCGAGCACTGCCTTGCCGATCTCGGTGCCGCCGAATCCTGGCGGCGCGTTTTCTGGCCGCATGAAGGGGATCGAGTTACGGAACGCAGACGGATCGCTGGTCAACGGCACCCAGTGAAGATAGTTGTTGCCGAAAAACGTCAGACCAAACGAATCACCGTCGCGGAAGTCGAGGAACTCGTTGATCGCAGCCATTGAGGCGTCGTAGCGGGATCCTCCGCCGAACGACGCGGTCATCGAGCCAGAGATGTCGACGAGGAATTGGATGTTGGTCAAGGCCCGCTTTTGCCGCGGGGCGGCCAGCTCCTGTGGTAGCGCTAGGAGCATGACGGCCACTGCGAGCAACAGCCCGGGTAAGGACTCGCCGAACGCCAGCAGCGCGCGCATCAGCCCGCCGCTGCCGAGGCGGCGGCGCCCGTCCGAATCGAACGGCATCGCGACGCGTCCGCCGCGACGCGTCCACACCCAATAGACATGCAGGACAGGCAGCGCCAACAGCAACAGCAACCACGGACGCCCGAACATCAGCGCGCCTCCGGCTGCAGTTGGTCCGCCGTAACAGATCGATACGGCGCCAGCAGCTCGCCGACGTCGACGCCGTCCGGCGGGTTCGGCGCGTGCAGCCACTCCTCGACGTGGCGCAACAGCGCGCCAGCTCGGTCGTCTGCTCGAATCGCCATAACGGCGTCGGCGACCTTCATGTCGCCAAGATCCAACCGCGCTCGCCAGAACGCGACCAGCAAGCGCTCCAGCTCAGCCTTCTCGCGCTCCTCCGCGTCGCCTCGACCCACTCGCTCGACCAGCGGCCGCAGACGATCTGCGAGCGTTGGTTCGGCTGCGGCGACGACAGCCGCAGGTTTCCGCGGGCGCCCGAGAAACAGGATCGCGAAGAGCCCGATCGCCCACAAGGCGACGACGCTGACCTGCAGCTGCGAATAGCCGCCGAGCGATTCGCCAGGGTTCGCCGCCAGCGCGCTCGGCTCGAACATGTTTTCCGGCAGGACACTCACGACCTCGACATTGAGCGCAGGGAGATCGTCGGTCGTCGACCCGTCCTCCCTCGCGAGATAATCCGTCAGGTCGTAGGTGCCGGCCTCGAAGCCGACCCACTCAAGGTCGTATCGCAGGTGCTCACCGTGGGGCCACGCCTTTACGACCCTGACCATCACCGGCGACTTGGACGTGCTCGCCACGGGCGCCAACGCGGTACCGGCGAGCACGACCTGATCGACGTAGGCGCGCATACCCACCGTCGCCTCGCGCACGTCGCGCTGCTGAGCAGCAGCCCAGCCGACGCACAAGAGCGCAGCAGACAGCAGCTTCGCGGCTCGGTTCATCTGCCACCCCCTGACACTCCGCGCGACCGGAAGAAGTGCCGCAGCTTATGCAGGTATGGCTCGTCAGTGCGAAGGACGAGGTGATCGACGCCGCCCCTGCGCAGCGCTGACGCAATGCGCTGCTGGTCGACCATCTGGCTGCGCGCCCGCGCCGTGAACACGCGGCCGGTCTCTGCCTCGCGCGCGCGGACGAACCCGCCTGCCGGCAGGCACACCTCTGCGGGGTCCTGCACCTGGATCACGGCGACCTCGTGCTCCTGCGCTAACAGCGCCGCGGCGTGCGCGACGCCCGCCTCGTGGAGGTCGCTCACCAGCACGATGATTGAGCGGCTCTGCAGCGTCGGACGGAGCTCGCGAATTCTTCGCGTCACCATCGTCTCTTCGTCGAAGGCGTGTCGACGCAAACGGAGGAGCCACTGCATAACCTGGTCTTTGGCGAGGCTCGGTTGGATACGCACGTCTCGTCGCCCGCAGCCGAGCACGCCGACCGGGCTAGTACGGTCCAGGCAAGCGAGCGCTAGTCCGCCCGCCACTTGCAGCGCGACCTCATACTTGCTGCGCTCGGTCGAGGACACGACCATCGAGGCAGACGTGTCGAGCAAGAACCACGCGGGAATCCGGCGCTGGGCCTCGTATTCTTTGATGTGGTGTTTGTTGGTGCGCGCCGTCACGCGCCAGTCCATCGCCTTGACCGGATCTCCTGGCAGGTATTGGCGTGACTGCACGTAGTCGATACCCGACCCGAGGAAGCGCGACCCGTCGAGGCCATAGCTTAAGTCATTCGCTAAACGCCGGATCGCGATGACAAACTTACGCGCTGCCGACGGCTGCACCTCCGGCAGCATCCCAGGCAGCTCGGCTTCTCGCTCACGGACGCTGCGTCGCGCTCGATCTGTCGATTGCGGACCGCTCATTTGGCGACTTCGCCGAGGATCTCCTGCAGGACCTGCTGACTCGTGAACCCGTCTGCGACGGCCTCATAGCTCAATCGGATGCGGTGAAGGATGACGTCCTCTGCGAGGGCGAACATATCTTCCGGCACGACGTAGTCTCGGCCGTGAATCAACGCCCTCGCGCGCGACGCCTTAACCAGCGAGATGCCTGCTCGCGGCGAGCAACCGAGTTCGAGCAGCGGGTGGTTGCGCGTCCGATTGACAATCTCGATGACGTGCTCAAGGAAGGCCTCGCTTACGTGGACCTCTTGGACGTCCTCCATGGCGCGCACGAGCTGTTCGGCGCTGCCCTTATCCTGCCCGTCCAGCACGTCAAATTCAGTGCGCGCCACCGCGCCCTTGCCGTCTCGTCGAACGCCGAGCTTGGTGTTGCGG
This sequence comes from Planctomycetota bacterium, assembly GCA_002684655.1. Taxonomy (GTDB): domain Bacteria; phylum Planctomycetota; class UBA1135; order UBA1135; family UBA2386. The sequence continues at coordinate 26,431 of NYVR01000091.1, forward strand.
CGCAGCACCTCCTTCTCCTCCTCTGGCTTCAAGTATTCCAGACGGTGCAGCAACATGAAGCGGTCGAGCTGCGCCTCGGGCAGCTCGAAGGTGCCGGCCTGTTCAACAGGGTTCTGCGTCGCGATCACCAAGAACGGCGCGGGCAGCACGAAGCCCTGCCCGCCGATCGTAACGCTGCGCTCCTGCATCGCCTCAAGCAGCGCCGACTGCACCTTGGGCGCTGCTCGGTTGATCTCATCGGCCAGCAGCAAATTGGTGAAGATCGGGCCCTGGTGTACGCGGAAGTCGTTGCTCTTCTGATCGAGGATCTCGCTACCCACGATGTCGGAGGGCAAGAGGTCAATCGTGAACTGGATCCGCGCGAAGCTCAGGTCGACCGTCTTTGAGATCGCCGCCACCAACAGCGTCTTCGCTAGACCAGGGACACCCTGCAAGAGCAGGTGCCCCGAAGTCAAGAGCGCGATCAAGACACGCTCGACGACGACGTCTTGGCCGACAACGACGGTGCCGACGCGAGACCTGATCTGATCGAGGAACTCACGCGTCTCAGTGAAACGGGCGACTGGTGCTTCTGGTGAGGTCATGGGACAAAGGTTGTGATGTGGTCTCGCCGCGCGCTTGCGTCGTGAGCGCGGTCAACGCGCGCTGCTTAGCCAACGACGCGCGACGCTGGCGAGGTCTACAGGCTCACGATCTCCGGGGTCCTTGCCGAAGTGCAGGACCTCGATCCGCTGGATATCAGCGTCGAGCTGCGCCAGCGACGCGTCAGAAAGGTGCCCACGGCTACGGACCTGCTGCAGGATCGCCAACACGGAAAACGGCGTCACGCTCTCGGGCATTCGGAGCGCGTCATCATCAATGACCGCTTCGCCTGAAGCGGGCTTAGCGAACAGGAACCAAGCGAGATAGAGGGCGGCTGCGACGGCGAATAACAACCACGCCCACCACGGGTTCGACGTGTCGATCCTGCGATGCAACGCGATCTCTGACGCCACGGTCTCAAGATCTGCGTCGTCATAACGCTGGTAGGTCGTCGTCATGCCTTCCAGCTTCGGTGCGCCGAATCGAAACCTGCCAGGCGCCGCGACGCCGTCTTCGGGCTCGAGCGCGATCAGCCATACACGCTCACTCTGGATCGCGTCCTGATCAGGCGCGAAGCGAACAACGGCGGCGCCCTGGTCGTCCATCTTGCTGACTCGGAAACCGGGCGGGTCGAGATCGAGGATCTCGTCGAGGTCAGGGACGAGCCCTTCGCTCTTCGCCTTCACCTCCAGCGTGACCTTCCCCTCGTCTACCCGCCGCTCGTCGAGCAGCTGCGACACTTCGAGGCCCTCGTATGGACGCTGCGCCGGGCCTCGCGAAGCATCGACCGCCACCGGCGACGAGACCACGGGCATGATGAAGAAGCCGGTGGTGTCCTTGAAGTCCAGGTCGAGCTTCACCTCAGGGATCCGATCTACCTGCGGGCCGCGCGCCTGCAGCAGTAGGTAGGCGTAAGGGGTCCGTTGCCAGCCTTGCTGCTCGCCCTGTAGCGGCTCCATGTTCTCACTGTTAAACGTCGCGCTGAGGACCTCGAAGTTCTCTTGCAGCGCCGCGATGGCGCCGTCGTGGAACTTGTCTCGATAGTTCTCCGTCGGCCGGCCGTAGTTGTAGGCGTAGGCCATGTCGTTCTGGTTGGTCGCGTACTTCTGGAAGCCGCCGCTCTCTCTACCAACGGCGTCCGTGTGCACGATGTCTACTCGCACACCGAAAGGCGCCGTACCCACTTGCGAAGACCCGTCGACAACCATCTCGAGCCGAATCTCCTTGATCAGGTCCTGGTAGTAGTTCCAGACCTCGCGCGCGTCCTTGGTTTGTTCGTGGTCCCCGGTGATCTCAAATCCGGCCTTCAAGTAGCGGAACTTGATGTCGGGTTTGACCGAAGACATGCGCGTAAAGAGCAAGTTCGCGAACCTTGCCTGCATACGCTCTCGATGACCCGCGGGCAGACCCGCGATCGCCGCCTTGATCAAGGGCAGCTGGCTGCTGGCGACAACCATCGACTCGTCGATCGCGCCCAGGTCCGAGGCGCCGAGTGCGGCGTAGAACCAGCTCGTAAAGACCGTCTCCGTCTCCTCGTTCTGCGTCAGCGACGACGCCGTCGACGCGTAGTGTTCTGCCGCTTCTGCGAGCAGCTCAAAGGCGCCCTCGCGGACCTCGCTGAACGAACTGTTAGGCGCGACCTCTTTCTTAAAGTTGTTCTGATCATGCTGCAGCGTCGCGACCGCCGTGAGCAGGGACCAGTGGCGACCGCGTGTGCCCAGCGACTCCTCCGCGAGCTGGATCGCGGTCGCGTAGTCGCGCTCGACCTCGGCCATCATCTCCTTCTGCGAACGGCGGGTCTTGGCTTGCTGCTGAACTGCAGGCACTCGCCAGACCGTGGCGAGGTTCATGCGCATACGCCCAATCAGCTGGCCGAGCACGATCGGGTCGAGCTCGGCGACGTCGCCGAAGACAGACTCGATGGTGTTTAGCTGGTAGACCTCAGCGAGGCTGTGCGCCGCGACGAAGGCCTGTGTCAGCAGCCGCGGATCGACCGGCTCCATCGGCAGCGCGCGCAGGCGTCCGACATACTCGGCGAGCTCTGCGAGGTTTCGCTCCTGTTTGGCGCGCGTCAGCGGAATCGAATTGGCGCGGTCGTCGAAGCCGTAGACGTAGATGTAGTCGCTGCCGCGGTTGCGCGAGTTGGGGTTGTTGTTGTTCTTCCAAACGCGCAAGAACTCGTCGGCGAGCTCTTTGGCTTTGCGGCCATTGGTCGACGCGAGGCGCTCGATGTACGGGAACGCCTTCTCATACTCGTTGACCTTCAACCACAGCTGCGCGGAGACCGTGGTGAAGTTTGGGCGCATGTCATCGCCGAGCAAGGAGGCCCAGCGATCGCTGGGCTGCGAATCCAGCAGGTCGGACGGCTCGATCGCCGTGACCTGGCCGCCGCCGCCCATGCGGCGGCTAGACCAGTAGACGTTGCCGTAAGAGTCCCGCTTCATGTAGGAGCCGACCGACGAGGTCTTCGAGAACTTGTTGCTGTAAGAGGCCTCTTGCACCCACCCTCCTGCGAGCAACTGCAGCGTCGGCCGCCACTCGTCGGCGAGCTCAGGCGCCGTGTCCAACAGCGCTTCGACGGCGGTCTTCTGCAGCTTGAGGCCGGCGGCGCGGTAGCCGGCTTCACGAGCTTTCTGCGCGAAGCCCGCCGCGACCTGCCCGCCAATGGTCGCTACGATCTCCATGCCACGATCGGGGCGCTCGGTGAACGACTGCTTGAGCCACGCTGGGCCGATTTCAGCTCGGACCTTCGGCGCGAGGTCGACGGCTCTGCGTAGGGCTTCATCCTTCTGCGCAGCGTCGATCTCTCCCTTTGCCAACGCCGCCTGAGTAACCGCCCACGCCGTCTCCAACCACGCGCTGCGGTTATCGATCGCATACATGGCCATGGCGTGGCGCGCGAGCAGGTTGAGCGCCTCGCGGTCATCGGCGCTTTCTGCCTCGGCGGCCGTCGGCAGGAAGCCGCCGAGTTCGTCATTCATCTCCAGCGCAGAGAGCAACAGCGCCGCCTCGCGGCGGTCGACGCGGTGCTCACTGGCAGGCTTAGCTACCTCAACGCCGAGGAGTCGGATCCACTCCTCCCGAACGCCGCCGCCGTCCATCGCGCGGCGAACAATCGGCGCGAGCAGCGCGCACTGCTGCTTGTCAAACCCACCCGGCGCCATGCCGGCGAGGATCAACGCCTCCTCGAATGAGAAGCGGTTCTTCTCCTGCAGATTTGCCGGCAAGCGACTCGGCGGCTTGTTGGGGTGCCGCAGCAACGTCTTGAGGAAGTGCTCGTAGACCTGCTTGCGGTCCTTCTCGGCGAACGTGCCAAAGAACGCCGCGACCGCCGACCAGCGACTCAGCGTGACGTCGCGTTGGAACATCTCGAGCTCACGCTGCAGGATCTTGGCTTCGACGCTGGCGTCGACGCCCGACGCCGCTGGCGGCGCGGGCGTCGCCTCACCCGCCGCCTGCAGCTCTGCCGCCGGGGCGCCCCCTTCTTCGGCGTCGATCAACGCTTGGATCTGTGACGCGCTCATCGCGCCATTCGAGGTCACCCGCATCGCCTTGGTAGCGGTCGTGGCGCGAACCGCCGGTCGAACAGGCTGCGCCGGCACGGTCGGGATCACGACGAGACGGGTGGCTGCTGCGCGCTGGACGCCAGGGCTGCCCGGCTTACCTGCGGTCGGTCGCTGCCCGCCGGCCTTTCGCGCTCCGTCTCGCGCCGCGCGACCTGCTGACGTGTCTGGACCCGGCGCGTCGCCAGCGGCCGGCTTCTTGGCCTCTTCGCTGGGGTCATAGGGCTTCAGCTCAGGCTGCGCCCACGCCTTGAGGATCGAGGACGGACGACGATCGAAGACAAGCTTCTTAAACGCCTGCAGGCGCTTCTGCTCGCGCTGCGCCGCAGCAGCTTGGCCAGGGTCGCCGGTCTTCGACGAGCTCTTGGAAGCTGGGCCTTGCGGGCGAGAAGCCTTGCTCATCTCGGCGAGGAATTCGGCGCGCATCTCGGGCGGCACTTCATTGAGATCGAAGCCTGGCGGCAGCTCGAGCGCAGGCACCGCCTGCGACGGCAGCGAGGCGCCGGCGACGACCGCGGCAGTGAACATTGAGATCAGGTAAACGCGCATGACGGATCTCCGCAGAGGGTCTCGCAAGGTATCACAAGCGCCCCGCTAACTAGACGTCGGGCCGCAGTTCGGTCAGGTCCACGGGCACATCACGCAGGACGTCCAGGCGCTTTAAGTATTCCCGACGCGTCACCGCAAATGCTCCGAGGGTCGCGAGGTGATCCGTCACGAACTGGACGTCGACAAGCTCGACGCCGGCGCGATCGAGCGATCGCACCAAGGCGACCAGCGCGACCTTGGACATGTCGGTCCGGCGGTAGAACTTCGACTCCGCCGCAAACAAGCTGCCCACCTGCACGCCATAGACCCCGGCGACAAGGTCGCTGCCGATCCACACCTCGAGGCTGTGCGCGCGCCCCAGCTCGTGCAGCGCTTGGTAGGCGTCGAGCATCTCTGGGATGATCCAGGTGCCGCCGCGGCGACGCGCCGCGCACGCCTCCATGACCTCCCCAAACGCCTGGTTCCACGTCAATTGGAAGCCGCCTCGACGCAGGACCTTCGCGAGGCTTCGCCCAACGTGCAGGCGGTCCGCCGTGAAGCAACCTCGCGGGTCCGGGGACCACCACATCGGGATATACCCCTCTGCATACCACGGGAATATGCCGCGGCGGTAGGCGGCGACCACACGCGCTGGCGTCAGGTCACCGCCGACTGCCACGAGGCCTTCACTGTCGAAGGTCTCGGGGTCCGGGAAGACGACCGGATCTCCGGGCGACAAGAAGGTCGGCATCCTCAGCGGGTCCGGCACCGTTACTTGTCCTTGAGGCGACGGAGCGTCGTCGGCTGGTCTTCGCGATCACCGAGCTCAAGGACGTCCACGTCACCGTCGGCGCGGGGCCGGAAGTAGACCCGCAGACCCAACGAAGCGCGCAGGCTCCAGGTGTCCTGGCCACTCATCGACTTGACCTCGAGACCCGGGTAGCTGTGACCCTCGGTGCAGAACAGGAGCAGCGCCTGCCAAGCTTGCTCGATCGAGCGGCGCTCCTTGCCAACCAAGGACTTGTAGAAGGAAGACTGCAAGTAGGGCACGACGAACCTGCGCTCCGTCGGCGGGGCTGGCGGCAATGGATTCTTCTTGCGCCGACGGCTCGCAGGGATGAGCGCGTCCAACTCAGCGAGCTCTTCTTCCAAGTCGCGCATGCGTGATCGATCGCGCGCGAGCTGGCGTCGCATCGCCTCGTCGGCCGCCTGCAGCGACGCGCACTCATCCTCTAACTCGCGGACGCGACGCGTCAGATCCTTGTCCTGCTTGACGTCCTGGGCGGCGGACAGCTGCGAGCTCTGAGCTGCTTCCAGAGATCGCTGCGCCCGCGTCGCCGCCTCGCTGGCGGCGCTCAGCTGCCGCTCTAGACCGCGCTCGCGGTCCTGGGCGCGCGTTAAACCTTGGCGAGCCCGCTCCACGTCCTCCCGCAGGCGCTGCACCTCTTGCTCCTTCAGCGTCAAGAGGGTCCGGGCCTCGTCTAGTTCACGAGACGAGGAAGGCGCTGGCGGCCGCTGCGTCGCTGCTGAATCCGGCGGCGTCGCGATCGCGTGCAGGAGCTTGTCCAAGCGCGATGAATCACGCTCCTCAGCGAGCTTCTGGGCAAGGACCGCCGCCGGCGCGCGCTCGATGCGGAAGCCGCCCTTAGGCGTTACGCCAAACTCTGTCGCGAACGCTCGCAAACGATCGAGCGGCACGAGCTGCTCGAGCAGATCTGACAAGGGCAGCTGCCCGTTGCCTTTGAGGACCTGCTCGCGGAGTCTCTTCAGCTTCAAAGAGGCAGCGCTCATGCTGCACGAACATACTTCAGCGCGGGTAGATCGGGGTGACGGGGTAGACCGAGAACTCCTTAGCGTCCCACTGGCGCTCGATGGCCTCGCGCTGCTCCGGCGTAATCGGCGGCGGCGCCTGCCAGGATCGCCAGAGCAACCACTCGACGACGTCAAAGGGCGCGCCGACGAGGATCCCTGCCTTCCACAGCACGAACGACGGGAACAGGAACACGGAGAGCGGGTCTCTGCTCTCCTTTGGCTGCGTCCGGTAGACGACGAAGGTCGCCGGAAGAGCCGCCACGTCAATCGGCACCCCCGCCGCAAATCCGACGGTGCCTCCGAACGCGGCAGGGATACGCGTGAAGTAGGTGCGGCCTTGTTCGCTGCTGACCAGGTCGCTGGTGTAGCGCACCACCGAGGCGCAAGACCCGCCGCACAGCAGCAGGGTCAAAGACACCAGCGAGCGGAAGCGCCGAAGCCTCACTTGACGCGAGGCTCGCGACGGGCGAACTCCATGCGCTGGATGTGCCAGCGATCCTCGATCTCGGGGGGCGGTGTCTTGTAACCCCGCAAGATCTTGGACGTGGTGACGTTCGCCAGCTCCAAGTGGCGCAGGCGCCAGACCGACGGCGGCCCGCCCGCAGGGCCTCCGACGCGAGCGCCTGACTCACAGTTGAAGACGACCGCGTAAACGAAGTCCAAAGAGACCTCGCGACGGTCGCTGCCTCGCCCCCAGTCGATCGCGACGACTTGGTCTACAGCCTTCTGCCGGCCGATAGTCACCGGGTCTGCCTTCGGCTGCTTGGGCGAGAAGTCGTCGACCCTGAGCTGCGGATCCGCAGCTCGGATACGAGGCTCGAAGTACGCGCTCGGATTCTCGATGGACTCGGAGCGACGGTTCTGCGCGACCACTTCGATCTGCTTCTTGAGCTTGCCGATCTCTTCGAGATAGCCCCCGCGCTTGGTGGCGGTGCGCTTCGCCGCGTTGCACAGCACGATCGCATCGTCGAGGCCGCTGATCCACCAACCGCACACCGGCATGAGCACCAGCGACAGCAGGATGATGAGCTTGTAGATGTCCATCTCCTTCAGGAACCTCATCGGACGACCTCCTGACGCTTTGAAGCCATCGCGAGGAGGCCCGGAAGCTCAGGAGACGCGTCGAGCGCGCCGACGCGTGAGCTGGGGCCAAAGGGCTGAAACGAGTCCTTAATAGGAATCGTGAACTCAAAGTAAGCGCCCGTGACCCCGGTCTCGGAGCGATCGGCGAACAGCCGCTCAGGCGGTGTCGGCTCTTTAGACTGTGTGAACGGCGAGTCTGGACGCGCGACCTCCTTAGCGATCGCGCTCTGCAAGATCGACATCCGGCTGCGGAAGTCCTCGCCGCGGAAGGCCACCCGGAACTGCAGCTTGCGCGACTTTGGCTTCATGCTGAGCTCCAGGCTCGGGACAAGGTAGCGGCCAAGCTGGGGCTCAATGCCCTTCAACATCTCGGCCCACCTAACGAGGACCGACAGCCCGGACTCGATCGAGACATCTTCGTAGACGCCTGTCTCTTTCTGCTTTTGGCGCGCGACCTCGCGCATCTGCCGGCGCACAATGCCGACGCGTTCATGAACGGGAGCCGCGACGACGTCGGCGAGCAGGTCCTTGAACTTGTAGGTCGTGCGACCGTCCTTGCCCTTCCGCGCGAAGTAGCGCTTGTCTTGGAGCCACTCGTCGTCCGAGAAGATCGGGTTCAAGTAGCCGAAGAACATGGCAGTGTCCTGATACTGCATGCCGATCTCGAACTCGAGCTGACGCAGCTCCATCGACTTCTTGTTCGCCAAGACGAACATCGCGAGCAGGCCGACCATGCACGCGATCGCCAACGGGAACTTGATCGCGTCAAAGCCGCCCTGCTGCGCGAGGTCTTCCTGCCTGAGTTCGAAGCCTTCGGGGCCGCCCATCCGCGCGAGACCCAGACCGACCGCGACGGCCAACTGCGGCGACAACTCGGCGGCCTCAGCCTCGTCTAGGTCATGCGCGAGATGCGCGAGCACGTCCAACTCGCGCGGCGCCACCCCAAAGACCTCGGCGAGCATGTCACCGACTCCCTCGGACCGGCACGAGCTGCCGCTGACCCACACGGAGCGGATCCGCGACGACAAACCCGTCGCCGCGAGGAAGCGCGTCAACTCGCGTGACAGCCTCGCGAGGAATTTGGCATGCGCGGCCTTCACCTCCGAGAACGAGACGACGGCCGCGCCGGCCTCTGCAGGAGCGTCGGCGTCGTCGCCGACTTGCGGAACACCCTCACCTCCAGGCGCGGCCGCGTCGTCGGCGGGCGCGGCCAGCGCGGGCTGCTCGACACCCTCGACATGGCTGTCGCTGCCAGTTTGGAGACTCTCCGCGATCGCCGCGCGGGCCTGTTCGGCGTGGATGCCGTAGGTGCGCGCGATCTGCTCGCAGACAACGTTGTCACCCAGGCGCAGCACGCGCATGTCAACGAGGTGATCGCCCTCGACGAGCAGGACCTTGACGGTCCGAGCGCCGACGTCGACGACCGCGTGGATCGGCGCCGGCGCCCCGTCGCTCGCGTCGTCTGCGCCTTCGAACGCGCCCACCCAGTCAGCGGCCCGCCAGAGCGCCATGGTGTCCAAGTCGACGGTCTCCGGCTCAACCCCTCGCGTGCTCATCGCGGTCAGTTGATTTCGGACGCCGAGCTTGGGAACGGACGCGACGAGGATCTTTGTTCCGCCGGTCGCGGTCTCTCCGATCTCGTGGAAGTCCACGACCGTGTCTTCAACAGAGTGAGAGTAGATCTCGCCTTCGACCTCGGCCTTGACCACCTTCTTGATCGCGTCGGCGCCCTTAAAGGGGAGCTCGATCGTCCGCAGGATCGCCTCTCGGCACGGATGCCCGAGCGCCAGCGCCCCCTTCGCGCCGTTGTCCAGCGCTTCGCGAACAGCGTCAGCGACGATGTCCGGACGCGAGGGGTCGTCGCCAGATCCGATCGGCGCTGCGTGAGCGCTGACCAGCCGCGTCTTGCGATAGCCGCCGTCAAGCTCGACGACGTGGACAGCTCGGTCTCCCGAGTCGATGCCGATACTCCTCACCATGAAATCACCTGTCTCTCCGTCCAGCAGCGCCCTGAGCGCCAGAACCCGGGGGTCTGCTGTCGCGGTCGTAGAGGGCGCGCTGGCTCTCGTCGAGCACGAATCGGATCCGTTGCTCGGTCTTGCGGTTCGCCTCTAGGCGCGCGCCGCGTAGCGCCAGCGGCATTTGGCTCCATTTTGCGCCCTTGAGAATCTCCAACTCGCGGCGCTCGCCCTCCTGGAGCACCATCCGCAAACGGTCGTGCTGCAGGCCGGTGAGGCCGTATTTTTCGGCCAAGTTCTGGGCATAAACGGCCGACCCATCCTCTGTATGGGGCCCAGCGAACACGGCTGGCAGCGCGACGCCGACTACAGCTCCCGCGAGGAAGCTGCACAGCGCGACAGCCAAGATCCAGAGTCGCACAGTTCTCGACACGCCTACTTGCCGCCTTCAGGCGCCTCCATCGACTCCATCACCAGCTGGTCGAGTCGATCCATCTCGCGTTCGATCTCCGCTGGCGCCGCTTCCAGCGTGCCGGCCCGCCCGCTGTAGATCAAGCCGGCGTGCCAAGCGAAGCCCAGACCGAGGACCAACGCGGCGGCCATCAGCGCGCGCACGCACAGACGCACGGCGTCTGCGGCGACGTCTTGCTGCTCCAACTCATCGCGCCCCGGGAGGCGGCGCGTCGCGTTCAGCACCCGGAGGGTGAAGTCCGCAGGCGGCGCCATCGGCTCGTCCTCGGACACCCTGTGCGCGATCTGCTCGAGCTCTGCGACCTCTTTGCGCAGCGCAGGCTCCCGAAGCAAGCGCGCTGCGAAGTCGGCGGCGGCGGCACCCGACAGCTCACCATCTACGTAGCGCTGGATCATCAATTGGTCCACTGAAGGGTTCATCGACGACCTCCAGGCGACGCCGCGCCCGGGCTCGGCGCCATGTCAGGGTGCTCGCGCAGCAACGCGTCTCTGAACCGCTTTCGGGCGCGGAACAGCCGCGACTCGACCGTGCCGAGCTGGATCTCCAAGATCTCGGCGATCTCTGTGTAGGAGAACCCTTCGAACTCTCGCAGGACCAGGATCGTGCGAAACTTCTCAGGGAGCTGTTGGACGATCTCACGCGTGACCTTGCCTGCCTCCTCTTTCTCAAGGGAGGCCGTCGGGCTCTCGCGGCCCTCGTCACCGCGCTCGAAAATCTCGGTGTCTTCGACCAGCCGCAAGCGGCGGCTGCTCGCGCGCGAGATGTGATCCGTCGCCGCGTTGACCGTGACCCGGTAGAGCCACGTGAAGAACTGTGAGTCGTGCTTAAACGTGTGCAGCTTGCGGAACACCTTGAGGAAGACCTCTTGGGCGAGGTCCTCACACTCGACGGCGTCGCGGCAGTAGCGACCCAGCAGCCGAAACACGCGCTCCTTGTAACGCTCTACCAACTGGCCGAACGCCGCTTCGTCGCCGCGGATGACGGCGGCGATCAGGTCTCGGTCAGGGGTCGCGGGACGTTGCTTCAAAGCGAACACGAGGCCTTGGATGGCACCGGCGGGCCCTTTCTTCCCGCCGGATCGCGATTGGTATCAACCTCGCACGCAAGCGACGGTGGCACCGCTGCTTGGAGCGTAGAGGTCCCCTCCAGCTTACTCTGGACCGCCGTAGAGGTGGCCCATCTTCTCGCGCTTCGTATCCAAGTATTTCTGGTTGTGCTGGTTAGGCGGAACGACGAGGGGCATCTGCCCTTCGATCTCGAGCCCGTAGCCCTGCAACCCAGCGAGCTTCTTGGGGTTGTTGGTGAGCAACCTCAGGCGGCGCAGACCGAGGTCGTGGAGGATCTGCGCGCCCGTGCCGAACTCGCGCTCGTCCGGCTGAAAGCCCAGGTGCACGTTCGCCTCCACGGTGTCCATCCCGGCGTCTTGCAGCGCATAGGCGCGGAGCTTGTTGTCGAGGCCGATGCCGCGCCCTTCCTGGCTGATGTAGAGAACGACCCCTCGCCCCTCCTCCTGGACCCGCTGCATCGCGGTGTGCAACTGTGGACCGCAGTCGCAGCGAAGCGAGCCGAAGGCGTCGCCTGTCAGGCACTGCGAGTGCACGCGGACGAGGATCGCCTCGTCTATCGGCGGGAAGCGATCGCCCTCGCCGACGCGGTCGATGCCGACCGTCAGCGCCATGTGCGTCCGCTTATCGACGCGGCTGTTGTACGTGTGGCAGTCGAAGTCTCCCCACTCCGTGGGCATCTTCGCGACGGCGACGCGCTCGATCATGCGCTCGCGTCGCCGCCGATATTCAACGAGGTCCGCGATGCAGCCCATCTTGAGGCCGCGCTCCGCACAGAAGCTCTCTAGCTCAGGCACACGCGCCATCTCGCCGTCCGGCTTGGTGATCTCGCAAATCACGCCAGCAGGCTGCAAGCCAGCGAGGCGGCAGAGGTCGACGATGCCTTCGGTCTGTCCCGTCCGCACCAGGGTCCCCCCCTCCTTCGCTCGCAGCGGGAAGATGTGGCCCGGTCGAGCGAGGTCCGTCGGCTTCGCGTCGGGATTTGCCGCGGCGAGGATCGTGGTCGCCCGGTCCTTGGCGGAGATGCCGGTCGTCACGCCCTCGGCCGCCTCGATCGAGACGGTGAACGCCGTGCCGAAACGCGAGCGGTTGTGGGACACCATCATCGGCAGGTCGAGGCGATCGCAGATCTCGTTGTCCAAGGCCAGACAAATCAGCCCGCACGCCTCGCGGGACATCTGCGCCACGAGCTCCGGCGTCGCGAACTCTGCGGCGAAGCAGAGGTCCCCCTCGTTTTCACGATCGGGGTCGTCGACCAACACGATCGGCCGGCCAGCTTTGAGCTCTTCCAGCAGTTCAGGGATAGGAGCGAACGTCTGTGTCACGATCACAACATAGGCCGCGGACCGCGCTGAGCGTAGGGGCGAAGATCTACGTTGTGGCCGCGTCCCGTCCGAAGCGCCTACGGAGACGCCATAGCACCGCGCTTATCTCCCCCGCGAGGGGTGCGTCGCGCCACGTGGCTGGGTAGCGCGCTGGCCTGATCGACGCGCTGACAGCTTCGCCGAAGGAGCCGCGCCCCGTAGGATCAGGCCCGAATGATCGCCGCAATCGTGCTCGCAGCCGCGCTGCTCCCGCCGCCTCAAGACCCCCCAACACAAGCGCCGCAACGGCCCGGGGAGCGCGTGGCGTGGCAACGCAGCCTCGCGGACGCGCTGGCGCTGCAGACCAAGACCGGCCTCCCGCTGATGATCGCCGTCAACATGGACGGCGAGGTCTTCAACGATCGCTTCGCAGCGACCACCTACAAGGACCCTGGCTTCGTCGCCTCGACGCGCGGCTACATCTGCGTGATCGCCTCGCCAGACCGCCACACCGAGTCCGACTATGACGCGCTGGGTAACCGGATCGAGTGTCCCCGCTTTGGCGGCTGCACGTGCAGCGAGCACATCAACATCGAGCCCGAGCTGTTCCGCCGTTACTTCGACGGCAAACGCAACGCGCCGCGTCACGTCGGCGTCAATCCAGCCGGCGAGGTCATGTTCGATCGCTTCCTCGACAGGCGCATGCAGACCGCGATCGACGCCGTCGCCAAAAACCGCGGCGACCGCCCCGCGGCGCATCTCCAGGCGCCCAAGAGCGTCGAAGAAATGTTCCGCCGCCGCGACGCGATGGCTAGGTCGATCCTGGAGCAGCGCTACCGCGACGCCGACAAGACCGACAGGCGAAACCTGCTTGAGCGCGCAGCGAAGGCCAAGAACGACCCGGTGGACCTACTACGGATGGGGCTTCGGGATTCGGACGGCGACCTCGTCGGCCTCGCGGCAACTGCGCTTAGCAAGGTCGGCAACAGCGGCGCGCTCATCGACATCGAGGACGCCCTCGCCAGCGTCGAGGACGCGGGCATCCGGACCCGCTTGATCCAACAGCTCGGCGCGCTGGGGCGTGAAGACCCCGCCGCTGCGCGGATGGCGCAGCAGTTCTCGCGCGAGGCAGAGATCGCGCCGCCGCCGTGGCGCAACGATTGGGCGACCAGCGAGCTGCTGCAGGGACGCGCCGGGATCGAGCGCGCGCTAGACCGCATCGAGTCGGCGATCGGCAAAGCTCCCAGCGACGACAACCTCCGCTTCGAGCTGGCGATGGCGCAGGCCGCCTTCGCGACCATGCTCATGCAGGAGAACGGCAGCGGCATCGAGTTTTGGCTCGCCGACGCCGACCGCAACCTAAAGAAGGTCGCGGGGCCCGACCTGCGCTTCGAAGCGCGCGCGCTCACGTCTGTGCTCGCATGGTACATGTCGGACGCAGCGCTGGCGCGGCGCGCGGCGGAGGAGGCCTTGGCCGCCAAGGCATGCCTGCGACGACCCGACGCGTGGCTGGCGACCAACTTCCTCGACGTGCTCGTGCAGTTGACGGCGCAAGGCGCGTATTCGCGAGCGCAGGGCGGCGCGCAGGTGAGCCTCGCCGACGAGATCGCCCGCGTGAACATGGCGTTCAAGCTGCTAGAGGCGGCGGGGACAGCGCGCGAAGGCGGGCTCCTCGCTGGGATCGGGCTCCTCGAATACGCAGGCCTGCGCGCAGAGGCGCGCGCGAGGCTGGAGGCCCTCGCAGCCGACTTCCCGACGTCGACGGCTGTGCACGACCGCTGGCGCAACCGGATGTTGATCGACTGGGGCGCTGAGCGCATGCGTCATCGTTACGCGAAGTTCGCGACCGAAGCTGCGGACAAGGCGACCGCCGAGTGGTTCGCCGGCTACGCGGCGCTGGTCGCTGGCGATCGACACACCTCGGACCAACGTAAGATCGAGGCGGACAACGCCTACACCGACGCTATCGAACGATTCGCCCGAAGCGCTGCGTCGAACCCAAACTACGCCGAGTCGTCCAACCACTATGGGGTGTTCGCGCTCGCCGGGCGCGCGTGGATCCGACACGAACGCGGCGACAGCATGGCGGCGGTCAGCGACCTGCTCAAAGCAGCCGACCTCCGTCCGGATAGCTTAGACCAGGACGACGGCTTGCAGCGAAAGCCCCGCGGCGTCGCTGTCCGGCTGCATGACGCGCTTCAAAGCGCGGGCGAGGCAGCCCTGGCCGCGAGGCTGCAGCCGATACTCCCGTAGATTTTGGTCCCTCTGCCTCCTCACGGACACTCCGAGACCTCATGACGTCACAGCCCCACCCACCAGATCGAAGCCGCCTCGAGCTGCTCTTGGTCAGCAACTCGACCATGCACGGCGGCGGCTACCTCGAGCACTGCGCCAACGAGATCTCCGACTTCCTCGGCGACATGCGGAGAGTGATGTTCGTGCCTTACGCGCTGGCTGATCACGACGCATACGAGCGCAAGGCTCGCCCAGCGTTCGAAGCCCTCGGTTACGAGCTCCGATCAGCGCACACCTACGACGACCCGAGGGCCGCGCTAGACGATCACGACGCCGTCTTCATCGGCGGCGGCAACACGTTCCGCCTGCTCGCTCAGCTTGAGGCGACGGGCCTGCTGGACGCAGTGCGCGCTCGCGCTCTCGCGGGCATGCCCTACATGGGCAGCAGTGCTGGCACCAACGTCGCCACGCTCTCGATTTGCACGACCAACGACATGCCGATCGTGCAGCCGCGATCTTTCGACGGGCTGCAGCTCGTCCCTTTCCAGATCAACCCGCACTACCTCGACCCAAACCCCGGCAGCAAACACATGGGCGAGACGCGCGAAGAGCGCATCTTGCAGTTCCACGAAGAACGCGACAGCCCGGTGCTAGGACTGCGCGAGGGATGCATGCTCCGCGTCCGAGGATCCTCCATGCAGTTGCGCGGGACAACCGCCGCGCGGCTGATGCGCCGCGACGCAGCTGCAAAGGAGTACACCCCGCCGGCAGATCTATCTTTTCTCTTAGAGACCTGAACGCAGGCTCGTCGAACTCATGGCACGGACCAACCACTCTCTAGCGCTTGCCGCGGCAACCATCGCCCTCGGCGCTGCAGCCTGCACGACCCAGCCGCAAGCAGCCACCAGTGGGCTTAACAGCCCCGCCCAAGCCGAGGACCTAATCACAGGCGACATCCTCCGCGCGCACGTCGCCAAGCTCAGCAGCGACGACCTGCAAGGGCGCGGCGTCGGGACCGCCGGCGACCGCAAGGCGCGGACCTACATCGCCCAACAGCTTCAGCAGGTGGGTTGCGTCCCTGGCGCCGCTGACGGCTCGTGGGAGCAACCTGTACCGATCCTCGGTATCCAGTCGAAGGTCACGACGCCGCTGCGCGCTGCAGGCAAAAACGGCGAAGCTGCGTTCGAAGCGCCGTTCGACTACACAGCCGTGGCCGGCAGCCCCGCGCAGCGAGCCGCTTGGGACCGCGCCGAGCTGGTCTTCGTCGGCTACGGCATCGACGCACCCGAACAACAGTGGGACGACTTCGGCGACTTCGACGTCACAGGCAAGGTCCTGTTGGTCATGAACAATGACCCAGCCGACGACCCAGCGCGATTCGCCGGCAGCACGCGCCTGTATTACGGGCGTTGGAGCTACAAGTTCGAAGAAGCGGCGCGGCGTGGCGCTGCAGGATGCATCGTGATCCATACGAACGCCTCGGCGGGCTACCCCTTCCAGGTGATCCAGAGCAGCCACGGACGCGAGAACTTTTGGCTGCCGTTCCCAGACGACCGGCCGACGCTCGGTGTCCGCTCGTGGTGCTCAGAGGACGCCGCGAGGAAGCTGTGTGGCCTCGGCGGGCACGACCTCGACGAGCTTCGGACCCGAGCCGAACAAGGCAACCAACCGCCGGTCTCGCTCGGCGTCAACGTCGACCTCGCGATTGACAACACGCTACGCGAAATAGAGTCCGCGAACGTGCTCGGCGTACTGCCTGGCACCGACCCCGAGGTGCGCGACGAGTATGTCGTGCTCACGGCTCACTTCGACCACCTCGGCGTCGGCAAGCCGCGAAACGGTGACGACATCTACAACGGCGCCGTCGACAACGCGTCAGGGTGCGCTGGCATGCTGGCCCTAGCCCGGGCGGCGGCCACGCTCCGCGAGCGCCGCCGCAGCATGTTGTTCCTCGCAGTCACGGCAGAAGAGTCCGGCCTGCTCGGGTCGAAGCATTACGCCGAAAACCCGACCGTCGACCGCGAAAAGCTGATCGCCAACGTCAACGTCGACGGCCTCAACGTCTGGGGCGAGACAAAGGACATCGAGTTCGTCGGATACGGAAAGAACAGCCTGAGCGACGTAGCGCGTGAGATCGCCGAGGCGCGCGGGAGGTCGCTCAAGCCAGACAGCCACCCAGACCGCGGCTACTTCTACCGCAGCGACCACTTCAACTTTGCGCGGATCGGCGTGCCCGCGGCCTACTTCAAGGCCGGTTCTGAGTTCCTCGACCGACCGGCTGGCCGGAAGCGGATGAAGGCCAGCTACACCACAGTGCATTACCACCAACCCACGGACGAGTTGGCAAAGTGGTGGAACTTCAAGGGCGCGGTGAGCGACATGCGCGTGCTCTTCCGGCTGCTTGCGCGCACTTCAAACGACGACGCGGCGCCGACGTGGACACCAGGCGACGAGTTCGAGAAGCTCCGATGAACACTACGGCGAGACTACCGTCGACGACCCGCCTCGCCGAAGGCGCCGTCATCGTGCTGAGCATCCTGGTCGCGTTCGGCCTCGACGCCTGGTGGGACTACGCTAAGAAACGGAACGCAGAGGCCGACCACCTGCGCGCGTTGCTGATCGACTTCGAACAAACGCGCGCCGGGATGGAGGCCACGATCGCACACGGCGAGCGAATCATCGAACACGCCAAAAATCTCTCTGCGGCCGTCGACGCCGACGCAGCGCCGACCGACGCGCGGATGGACGCGATGCTGTTCGAGCTGATGTCGCTGCCGACGTTCGAGCCCGTCGTCGGCGCTTATGAAGAGCTCATCGGCGCAGGCAACCTGCGCTTGATCACGGACAAGGAGCTCCGCGCGGCGCTCGCCGGATGGGGCGCCAACCTGCGTAGCTACGCGACCCGCGAGCGCTGGGCGACCGACCAATGGAACCTCGTCAACGCACCGTTCCTGCTGCAGCAGACGTCGCTGGCGCAGCTGGTTCCGCGAGGCGCGCTCGGCACAACCGTCGACAACCCGCATCCGCGCAACCACGCAGAGCTCCTGCAGCTGCCCTACTTTCACAACCTGGTGGTGTATCGCTGGATCGCGGCGAAGGACGCCGTCGAGTCTGGCAAGCAGCTGATGCGCAAGCTGCAGCAAATCGTCGCCCAGATTGAAGGCGCGCTCGGTTGACCAAGCGGTCCTTGGCGCTCAGCGGCGGCGGCGCGGCGCCGCGTAGGCCTCAAGGTCGGCAGCGACCTTCTGGATCTCTTCCTCGGTGACCTTCTCGCCCTTGGTCCGGCGGAGCATCTCAACGAACCACGCGCACTCCCAGTCGCTGACCGGACCGCCGACGTTCTTACCGTCGTTCTTGTCGCCGGTTTGCGCGTTGGAGCTGAGCAGCTCTACCCCGTCTGGACCGACGATCACGACCCAAGGGAGTCCGCCGCTCCGCTCGCCCTTGTAGCGCGCGTTGATCGCTTTTCCGGAGGTGTCCCGATCAACGTCGATCATCAGATCGACCCAACCCTTGCCGTAGATAGGCGCGGTGACCTGTCGCCCGAGGAACTCCTCGAGCACCTTGCACCAGCCTCACCAAGGGGCGTCGAAGCGGATCAGGATGTTACGGCCGGTCTTCTTCGCCGTAACCATGGCCGCTGCGAGCTTCGCCGCCGCATCAACAGGCGCGCAAAAGTGCGGCTCGACGGCGGCGAGCAGCTCTGCGCCGCTGAGCTTGCCGTCGACGAGATATGACGACGCCGCGATGGTCTTCAAGCGCGCACCGCCTGCGTCCTCGACCAGCAGCGCTGGACGCTTAACGGACGGATAGAGTTTGGCGTCGCCGCTGTAGACCTCGAACTCGTAACGGAACTTGCGAGAGACCGTTCGGTCCCTGCGCAGAAGACCGGCGAGGTCGACCTCAGCTCCCGGCAGCACGACCAGGACCCGCTTGTTGTGCACAGCTGCGCGCGCGCGGGCCTTGCGCAGGTCCGCGGGGACGACGGCCTCAACGCCGGCCGCTTCTGTCGCTTGCGCGGTGGCGAGTCCGCCGAGCGCTAGCGTGATCGCGAGTTTTCGCGCGGTGAGCGTGACATCCATGTCCGTCAGCTTACCTGCTATCGCGCGCTGCCGTCGCGTCCAAGCTGCCGCATAAGCGGCTTCGGCTCCACCTAGCTCTTACGCGGATCTGCATAGGCAGCGCCGACCGGCAAGCCGCCGTCCGCCGAATGCAGGACCTGGAAGTGGTCTCGCCCTTGCTCGTCAGGTCCTCGGAAAACCAGCGTAGCTGCCGCTGCCTGCGGGACGATTTGCGCGAGCACGTTGAAGAGCGAAGTCACGCGACGCACGGGCACGTCCTGCCCGTCGCGCTGCAGCACCAACAAAACGGCGCGGCCCTGGAGCTTGTCCAGAGACCCCTGCAGCTCGGCGGCGACCTCGCTGATGTGGTTGTCGTCGTCGCCGTCGGCGACCCCGATGACGACCATAGGAGGAGCAGAATCGTCCCGGACCCCGAGCAACCGCAGCAGCGACTGGCCGGAAGGCTCAGCGCGCGAGGGAGCGGCGCTTTGGGCGTCTGCGGGCGGCGCGGCGGGAGCTGACGGCTCCGGCTCAACAGGCGCCGGCGCCTCCTGCGGATGCAGCTGCGCAGGCTCGCCGTCGCCGCTCTCCAGCAAAACCTTCGACGCCTTCTTCTTGCGCAACCCTGAGACGATCTTCTCTAGGGCCTCGCTCGCATCGTGACCGCCAGGCCACGCAACCGTGACCGTGACCCCGACGAGGACCCCAGCTGCCTTTAGCCTGTCGTCGAGCTCTGCGTCGACCATGCGCGCGTCCATCGCGTCATCACCGGTCGACTCGACGCAGAGGCGCGCTCGCTTGCCCTTCTTCTCCAGCGCCTCGAGCAACGGCGGGTGCAAGCGGACTGGCGCGTCGCCGTCGAGCAGCACCGTGGCCGCGCCGAGCGCCAGCACGTGCTCAGCGACGGCGCGGGCCGCGACGGAGTCGTGGATCGTAACCTGCTGAAGCGCGAGCTCGACCCCGTCAAGCTCGCGGGCGATGGTGCGCGGCAGTTGATCTTCCGAGCGACCGTTCAGCTCGCAGCTGATGACCACGCCGCTGTCGCTCTTAGTCACCTCAAGCAGTCGCGGGAACAAAACGTCGACATCGCCGCCCTCAGCGATCTCCAAGCGCGCCACCTTCGCGGACTCGATCGCTTCGTGGAGGTTCTGTCGCAGCGTGCGCGACAGCGCCGCGCCGCCGCGGACATCAATCCGCACCGAAGCGCCCTGGAGGCCCTCGAGCGCCGCCGGCAAGCGTCGGTCAAGAGCGCGCTGCAGCTCCTTAGGCTTACCGGCCTCGCTCTCAACGATCACGAGCTTGCAGTCCCCGTCGTCGCCGAAATGCACGGGCGGCGGCAGGAACGGCTCCCGGTCCGCGCCGCTGACGGTGCAACTAAGACGGCGAGGCGCCATCGACGCGGCCGCGCGCTCGACGGCCGCGGCGGCTTCGGCATCCAAATCAAATCCTGTGGGCCAGTCGACCACCACGTCTTTACCGGCGGTCGCCTCTTGAAGGCCGAGACACTCGCTCGCGAACGCCGACAACACGGCGCCCCTCGACCGACCGTTCGGGGTGACCAGCAGCGACACCTCCTCGCCGCTGCGAATCTCCACCAGCGGCGGCCACACGATTTCACGATCGTCCGCGGCGCCGATCTCTACGAGCGTCGCGCCCGCCCCGCGCGCGAAGTCGACGCAGAAACGCTGCACTGCGGCCGATCCTGACGCGAACTCAAAGCGCACGCTGTTGCCCTCGAAATCTGATTCGCGGCCGTCGAGCACGAGCGAGAGCCCGTCGACCACGTCCTCGTCGCTGCCCTCTAGCCCGACGATGACGGTCGCCTGGTCATCGCTGACCGAGCACTGCACACGATCTTCGACGTCCCGATCGAACATGACGCGCGCCCCGACCGCCACGCTCCGAGCGCCGCCGTCACGCAGCGCCTTCGCGAGCGCCTCGCGAGTCTCCGTATCAGGCTTGACGCTGCCGACGAACTTGAAGACAAAACGCACGCCTTGCGCCGCCGCGACGAGCGCGACGACGTGTTCGGCCATCGCGGTCGGCAGGTCGACCTGCTCGCACTCGCCGGTCTGGATGGTGACCTTGGTCGCGTCCGCTGCAGCCTCGCTGCTGACCTCGACCGTAGGCAAGCTCCCTTCGTGCACGGTCTCATCGCCGTAGCCGCGTTTGACCACGACCAGCAGGGGCTTCTCGGTCGCAAGCTGCTCGGCGACGACCTCTTTCACCGCGCTCCCGATCATTCCGTCGCCGGTGAAGCGGACGAGGACCCTGCGATGGCGCAGCGACGTCGAGAACGAACCTGCGATCCTGGCGAGCGGGCCGCGGACGGCGTCCATGACCTCCGGCTTCGGCATGTCGGGTACGTCAACGGTCACGACCGTATCGAACCCGTCCTCGTCGCTCTGCGAGCACGTGGCCTTGACCGGGCCTTGGTCTTCTTCGAGCGCCTCCAGCTCCTCTGCGTCGAGTTCCTCAAGCACCGGGATGTCGTCGATAGGCTCGAGCTCGGGGGTCTCCTCGAGCGGCTCGAGTTCCGGGAGCTGTGCGTCGATGGCGTCCTTAGCGGAGCGGCCTGGGCGCTTGCGGGGCAACCCGTGTCCGTGCTTGGTCATATGTAGGGTCTGCGGAATCAGAAGGAGGGGGTCGCACAACGTAGCAGCGAGCAAGCTCGCGCCAAGCCCAAGACATCATACGACGGGGGCGGCTCCGCCTGGTCTTCGCCGGATGGCTCCGGCGACGCCGGCGTTTCCGCCCGCGGACGACGCCCGTGGATTCGGATGGATTCGGCGACGCACTGTTCTCCCGAAGGCGGCGTATCGTAAAAGAGGCGTATGCCGAAACCGAAGCTGGCGTTTGGAAGACAGCCGAACTGGGAGCGCCTGCGCGCCCTCAAGTGGGCCGTCCCAGCCACCCTCCTCCTGATCTTGGGTTTGACGATGTATTACACCGTCCCACCCGACTCGCAGGGCGTCGTGCTCCGATTCGGTCGATTCAGTTCGATCGAGGACCCCGGACTGCATTTCAAGCTCCCGCTAGGCATCGACTCCGTCCAAACCGTCCCGGTCAAGCGACAGCTGAAGCTGGAGTTCGGCTTCGGCACGGACGGCGCGACCAACTCACGCCAACGCAACATC
Organism: Planctomycetota bacterium; assembly: GCA_002684655.1. Lineage (GTDB taxonomy): Bacteria > Planctomycetota > UBA1135 > UBA1135 > UBA2386. The sequence continues at coordinate 48,230 of NYVR01000091.1, forward strand.
AGCCGACAGGGCCAATCGCTCGAGAAGAGCATGGTCACGGGCGACCTGAGCGCCGCGCTCATCGAATGGATCGTCCAGTACCGCATCGACGACCCGCGATCGTTCTTATTCGTAGTCCGGGCTCCTGAGCAGACCTTGCGGGACCTGAGCGAAGCCGTGATGCGCGAGGTCATCGGTGACCGCACGGTCGACGAGGTCATCACGACAGGTCGGCAGGAGATCGAAGATCAGGCCCTGCAGCGACTCCGCGAAATGGCGGCGAACTACCAGCTCGGGATCAAGGTGGACCAGCTGCAATTGAAGAACGTCAACCCTCCGAGCGAAGTGCAGAACTCGTTCAACGAGGTCAACAAGGCGCAGCAAGACCGCCAGCAGAAGATCAACGTCGCCAACGGCGAATACAACAAGGTGGTGCCGCGAGCCAAAGGCGAAGCGGAGCAGAAGATCAGCGAGGCCGAGGGCTACAAGCTCAAGCGCATCAACGAGGCTCAAGGCGACGCCGCGGCGTTTAACTCCGTCCTCACGGAGTTCGTGAAGGCGCCTGAGGTGACGCGGAAGCGGCTCTACCTTGAGACTATGACGGAGGTGATCCCGGGCCTAAACAGGACGTGGATCGTGGACGATTCGGTTACGCAGCTGCTGCCGATGGTGCAGGGCGCCGGTTCGGGAGGTGGAAAGTGAAGATCGTTTCGATCCTGTTGGGCCTCTTGGCCCTGTTCGTCGTGCTCCTCCTCGGCGGCGCGTTCTTCACCGTCCACGAGACCGAGGCGGTCATCCTGACCCAGTTCGGTAGACCCGTCGGCGAGCCGATCACCGAGCCCGGATTGCACTTCAAGACCCCGTTCGTGCAGGACGTCAACCGGCTGGAGAAGCGCGTCCTTGAGTGGGACGGCCCGGCGACCGAGATGCCGACAAAAGACAAGACCTACGTCATCGTCGACACCTTCGCGCGCTGGCAGATCGGCAACCCAAAAGACTACTTCGTCAAGCTCCGCGACGAACGCAGCGCCCAGTCTCGCCTCGAAGACATCATCGGCAGCGAGGTTCGAACCGCGGTCGCAGGCCACGAGCTCATCGAGGTCGTGCGCAGCAACACCAGCCGTAACGCGGCGAACGCCCCGATCAAAGAGGGCGCAGACTCTTCTGCGCTACGCCGCGCAGCGCGCGGTCGCTTGGCGCTGCAGGCGGACATCCTCGAGGCGGCGAAGCCCAAGCTAGCGACGCTGGGCATCACGCTGCTCGACGTCCGCATCAAACGGGTGAACTACAACCGCGACGTTGTCACCAACATCTACCGCCGAATGATCAGTGAGCGCGAGCAGATCGCCCAGCGCTTCCGCAGCGAAGGAGAGGGCGAGGCCGCGCGGATCAACGGCCGCCGCGAGCGCGACCTGCGCGAGATCGAGTCCAACGCTTATAAGCGCGTCCAGGAGCTCAGAGGCGAAGCCGACGCAGAGGCGACGCGGATCTACGCCGAGGCCTACAACAAGAGCTCTGAAGCGCGCGAGTTCTACGGCTTCCTGAAGACCCTGGACACCTACCGGGCGATCCTCGGAAACCAGACGAACGTGATCCTCTCCACCGACAGCGAGCTGTTCCGGCTGCTAGAGAAATCCAACTGACGACACCGTCGCCACCGAGAGACTCAACCATGGACCGACGCAGCTTCCTTGCCGCTGGCGGCGCCGCCGCAGCCTTCTCCGCGACCGGCGTGACCGGTGCTCACGCCGACGACCGCGGCCCTCAGGCCAGCCCGGGAGAACCCTTCCAGCTGCTCTATGCGCCGCACTTCGGCATGTTTAAGAACCACGCGAAGTCACTCGAGGACCAGCTGCAGTTCGCCGCCGACCAAGGCTTCCGCGCCTGGGAAGACAACGGCATGTCCGGCAGAGACGAGGCGACCCAGCGACGCCTCGCGGCCAAGATGGGCAAGCTCGGGATGACCATGGGCGTGTTCATCGCGCACGGCGACTTTTCGCAGCCGACGTTCGCCTCCGGACGCAAAGACCATCAAGAGCGCGTGCTCAAGGAGATCGACAGAGCCTGCGTCGTCGCCGAACGAGTCAACGCGACGTGGTGCACGGTCGTGCCGGGCGCCGTCGACCCCCGCAAAGACGCTGGCTACCAATTCGCCAACTGCGTCGAGCTGCTCAAGCGCTGCTGCGAGCGCATCGATCAGAACAAGAGCGACCTCGTCATGGTCCTTGAGCCGCTGAACTTCCGCGACCACCCGCGGCTCTACCTGACCAAGATGGCGCAAGGCTTCGCGCTCTGTCGCGCCGTCGGGAGCGCGCACTGCAAGGTCCTCAACGACCTGTATCACCAACAGATCACCGAGGGCAACCTGATCCCCAACATCGACGCGTCGTATTCCGAGATCGGCTACTTCCAGTGCGGCGACAACCCCGGTCGAAGAGAGCCTTACACCGGCGAGATCAACTACCGGAACGTCTTCGCCCACATCCACAGAAAGGGCTTCAGGGGGGTCGTTGGCATGGAGCACGGCCTGTCCCAGGGCGGCAAGGAAGGCGAGCTCAAGCTGATCAACGCGTATCGCGAAGCCGACGCGTTCTGAACGAGGGCGCCGGCTACGTCGCCCGCTCGCCGAACAGCAGCTCTCCAGCCCACGGCTGCACGCCCTCAAGGCGCAGCAGCGCGCGTTTGTTCTCTAAGCCGCTGGCGAACCCCGTGAGTTGGCCGCCGCTCCCCACGACGCGGTGACACGGCACGATGACGGTTAGCGGGTTGCGCCTGTTCGCGGCGCCGACCGCGCGCGCAGCGGTCGGGCGCCCCATCGCTGCCGCCTGTCGCGCGTAGCTGCTCGTCTGGCCGTAGGGGATCTCGCGAAGCGCCCACCACGCGCTCACTTGGAACACCGTCCCGACCGGATCGAGCGGCAGGTCAAACGACCGCAGCTCACGACCGAAGTAGGCCTGCAGCTGCGCGGCGCACGCTTGGATCACCTCTTGATCGGGGTCCTCGACGACATCGCCGGTGACGCCGTTGCCGGCGGCGTCGCTGCCGGCGAAGAGCAGGGCTCGCAGGCCCCGCTCGCTCGCGTAAGCGTGCAACGAGCCTAGCGGCGTCGAGATCTCCCCGTGAGCGAAGGAGCCTGTCGACGGGCGACGCCGCTTGAAGCTGCCTGCGGGCCGCGTCACCGGACGGTCTTCGCTGCCAAGTAGGGCAGCGGGATGTCGTGAGCGTCTACGCCGCGACGCACGGCGTCGCGCTGGACCATGTAGGGGTCGGCCAGGAAGCCGCGGGCGATCGCGCAGAGATCAGCGCGGCCTGCCGCGACGATCGTGTGGGCGTGATCGAGGCCCTGGATCGCGCCGACCGCCATCACCGGCACGTCCGCCTCGAAGCGGATTCGCTCGGCGAAGGGCACCTGATACATGCGCCCGTACTGCGGTCGCGACTCCGGCACGTTGCCAGCTGAAGAAACGTCGATGACGTCCACGCCTGCGTCTTTAAGCCAACGGGACAGCTGCACCGCCTCGTCCACCGTGATGCCGCGGTCTTCGCTGTCGAACCAGTCCGTCGCCGACAAGCGCACAAACAGCGGCATGCTGTCGGGGATCGCGGCCCGCACCGCCCGGGCCACCTCCATGGGGAAGCGAGCACGGTTCTCGAGCGAACCGCCGAAGTCGTCGTCGCGGACGTTGCTCAGCGGCGACAGGAAGCTCGACAGGAGGTAGCCGTGCGCCATGTGCACCTCGACGAGATCAAATCCCGCGCGCACACACCGCTCTGCGCTGGCCACGAACGCGTCCAGGACTCGGCGCATATCCTGGGCGTCCATCGCGCGCGGCGTCGGCCAGTCGGGACCGAACGGCAGCGCAGACGGACCTATCGTGGGCCACGCGTCGTCACCCGTCAGGGGCGCGTCACCCTCCCACGGCCGGCTGCAGGACGCCTTTCGGCCGGCGTGAGCGATCTGCATCCCGATCTTTGATGAGGAGTGCGTATGGACGAAGTCGACGACGCGCTTCCACGCCGCCTCTTGCTCGTCGGTCCACATCCCCGCGCACCCGGGCGTGATCAAGCCGTCCGCGGTGACGTTGGTCATTTCGGTCATGACCAAGCCCGCCCCACCGGTAGCTCGACTCCCGAGGTGCACGAAGTGCCAGTCGCCGACGACGCCATCCGTGGCGGAGTACATGCACATCGGAGAGACGACGACGCGGTTGGGGATCGTCGTCCCACGGACGGGGAACGGCAGGAACGCGGGCGGCAGCCCCGCCTCGGCGCCTGCCTCTCGCGCGACGAGGGCGTCGACGGCGCCGACGAGGTCGGGGTCACGCGTCTCCAGGTTGTCGTGCGTGATGCGCTTGCTGCGCGTCATCAGGTTGAAGACGAAGCGCTCGGGCACCTGCTGCAGATAGCGGCCGCTGTTCTCGAACCACTCCAAGCTAGTCTGCGCGGCGCGCTGCACCTTGAGGACGTCGACGAAACGCGCCTCCTCATAGACCTCCAACGCCCGCGCCGTGTCGCCGACGTTCTCCGCGACGGCGTCGGCCAAGGCGATCGCGTCCTCCATCGCGAGCTTGGTGCCGGATCCAATGCTGAAGTGCGCCGTGTGCGCTGCGTCGCCTAACAACACGACGTTCTCGTGCCGCCAAGACTCGCAACGAACGGTCGGGAAGGTGCGCCAAATGGAGCGATTGGTGAGCAGCTGCTCGCCTTCCAGGTGATCGGCGAACAGCTCGTGGCAAAACCGCGCGGAGGCCTCTTCATCGAGCTTATCGAGCCCGGCACGTTTCCAGGTCTCTTCACGGCACTCGACGATCCAGGTGCCGAGGCCGTCCTCGAAGGGATATGCGTGGACCTGAAACAAGCCCCACTCGGTCTCCCTGAAGACGAACGTGAACGCCGTCATCTTCTTGGTGGTCCCAAACCAAGCGAACTTGCATTTGCGCCAATCGAGGTCGGGGCGGAACGTGTCGGCGAAGCGCTGCCGCACTTGTGAGTTGACGCCGTCGGCGGCGACGACGAGGTCCGAGTCAGCGACCAGCTGGTCGAAGTCCTCGACCGTGTGCTCGAAGTGCAAGCCAACGCCGAGCTCGCGGCACCGATCCTGCAGCAGCAACAGCAGCTTCTTCCGCGCCAAGCCACAGAAGCCGTGGCCCGTGCTGGTGACCTTCTCGCCGGCGTAGAAGGTGTCGATGTCCGTCCAATACGCGAACTCGTCGCGGATTCGGCGGAAGCTCTCCGGGTCTGCTTCCTCGAAGTTGCCCAGCGTCTCGTCCGAGAAGACTACGCCCCAGCCGAACGTGTCGTCTGAGCGGTTCTGCTCGTAGATGTCGATCTGCGCGCTCGGCAGCCGCTTGGACAGCAGGATCGCGAAGTAGAGCGACGCCGGGCCACCACCGATGCAGGAGATCTTCATGCGGGGGCTACTCTAGACCGTGGAGCACCGACCGGCCAACCGAACGCCCCCGGAACGGCCTCCGCGCCTCCAGGTCGGGGTATCGCAAGTCATTTGCGAAAAGGGTCCTGCAACCGATTGGCGTCGACATCGCCGCGCCCGGGAGGCGAATCAGAACGCCGTAAACGCCCCCATCGGTCGATTTTGGCGCGCTCGGACGAAAGTCCGAATCGACCGACCGATTATCCGTGATTCGTGCAGACCGAATACGTCGTTCTCGTTGCAGCTTGCAAAGGTAGATTGCACGTCCGACAGCAGGAAGGTAGCCGGTAATATGTCCGGTGAGGTCATAGTCCCCGACCAGCCGCCCCCCCCCAACCGAAACACGCTTGGCCGAAAAAACAGCATCGACCAGACAGCTCTTCTCGGCAGTAGCCGAGCATTCGAGCATTCTCGCCGCGCTCAGCGTGGCGGGTGTTTGGTCGCACGGGACAGAGTCGCCGACGAGCGACTGGCTGACCGCCTCGCTGGCTTCGGTCGCCTTGTTTCACGTCGGCTGGCTCCTCGTCGCGCGCCGCCTCGGAGCACATGCGGTCTCGCCGTCGAGAGACCTGGCCTACTCGGTGGCGCGCACGATGGAGTCATGGGCGACGACATGGGGACTCGCGGGGCTGCTCGCCGTGACGACGATCGCGCCTGACGGCTTCCAAGTCTGGCTCGCGCTGCTCGCCGGAGCCGCCATGTTGTGCGCGCTGCGGTTCGCGACCTCCTTTAGTCAGGTAGGCCGCCTCGCTGGGCGCGCTCGTGCGATCGTCATTGGGAGCTGCCCGAGCGCGCGCGCGCTCACCTCCACTTCAGACGCTGAAGGGGCCTTCCACTTGTGCGGCTTCGTCCCCTTCGCGAGCGAAGACCCCAAGCAGATGCCTCACCTTAAGCAGCTCGGCGCGCTGCAAGACTTGTCCAGCCTGATCCGCGCCCACAAGGTAGACGTCGCCCTCGTCAGTCCCTCGGACGACGCTGTCACCCGGGAGGTCCACCAAGTGATGGACACGTGTGAGGCGCTCGGCATCCAAACGCAGTATTTCCCTTCCTTCCTCGACGTCGCAGACATGCGTGTCGGCATCACGTGGAGCGCGAGTCGGCCCGGCCTCAACGTCCAAAAGGTCGGCAAAACGTCTTTTGAAGCGGCCTGCAAACGGTTCATCGACGTCGTCGGCGCCGCCGCAGGCATCGTCGTGCTGACGCCCGTGCTGCTAGCTTGCGCCCTCATCGTCAAGCTCAACAGCCGCGGGCCGATCCTCTACAGCCAGACGCGGGTCGGCAGGCTCGGGCGAACGTTCCGCTGCCTGAAGTTCCGCACGATGCACGTCGGCGCCCAAGAGATGCAGGAGCTGCTGCGCTCCGAGAGCATCCAGGACGGCCCGGCTTTCAAGCTGGACAGCGACCCGCGCGTCACGCGGGTCGGCAAGGTCCTGCGCAAGTTCAGCCTCGATGAACTGCCGCAGCTATTCAACGTGCTCAAGGGCGACATGAGCTTGGTCGGCCCCCGCCCGCCGATGCCGAGCGAGGTCGAAAAATACGCCTGGTGGCAGCGCCGGCGCATCTCGATCAAGCCCGGTCTGACCTGCATCTGGCAGGTCTACGGACGCAACCGCGTTTCGTTCAAGCGCTGGGTCGAGATGGACCTCTTCTACATCGACAACTGGTCGCTGTGGTTGGACATCAAGCTGATCTTGAAGACCGTTCGGGTCGTCTTCAGCGGCACCGGCATGTAGTCACGGCGCGCGCGGTCACCGCGCGCGACGCATCAACGCCTCGATGTCACGCACCGCCTTCGGCGCGGCCGCGGTTAACACGACAGGCCCTGACTTCGTGATCAACACGTCGTCCTCAATCCGCACGCCGATCCCCCGGAGTTCGCGCGCGACGTCGCGGTCGTCCCGCGCGAAGTAAAGCCCCGGCTCGACCGTCAGCACAGCGCCGACTGGCATCGTCACCGGGCGGCCCTGCGCGTCTTCGTAGCCGCCGACGTCGTGCACGTCTCGCCCGATCCAGTGGCTCGTCCCGTGCATGTAGAACGGGCGATAAGCGTCGGCTTTGACGAGCGACGCGGGATCGCCACGCAGCACGCCTAGGTCGACGAGGCCCTTTGTCAGCGCGCGCACGCATGCGCGGTGCGGGCGGTCCCACGCGGCGCCGGGCTTGCACGCGCGGATCCCGGCCGCGAGCGCCCGCAAGACGACCTGATAGACGGCTTTTTGGGGGTCAGAGAACACGCCGTTGACCGGGAAGGTCCGCGTAACGTCGCCGGTGAGCCCCTCGATCTCAGCGCCCGCATCGATCAGGAGCAGGTCACCGCTGCGCATCCGACGATCGTTCTCGTGGTAGTGCAACACGCACGCGTTCGCGCCGCTCGCGACGATCGACGGATAGCCGTTACGCGGGCTGCCGGCGTCGCGAAACACCTTCTCTAACGCCGCCTGGGTCTCGTACTCATACATCCCCGGTCGCGTCACGGTCATCGCAGCGACGTGACCGGCGCAGGTGATCGCGGCGGCGCGCCGCATCGCGTCTTGCTCTGCCGCGTCCTTAACCAGGCGCTGCGCAGCGAGGGCGGGGCGGGGATCCCGCAGCGTCGGATGCGCCGGCAGACGTCGCTTACGGCGGCGCTGCGCGACGGCCCCGAAGACCTCGAACAGGCGGCGATCAAAGTCAGCGTCGCGGCCGAACGTGTGCCACAGCGACCCATCGTTCGAGATCATCTCCGGCAGGTCTGACCACAGCTCATCGATCGGGCGGGCCTCGTCAACGCCGAAGCGCTGCTGCGCCCCGCGAGTGCCGAAGCGCCGCCCGTCCCAAATCTCGCGGGTCTTATCGCGCGGGCGAACGAACAGCACGGCCCGATGTCGGCGACGGTCAAGCCGCCACGCCACCAGCACGACCGAGGGCTCAGGGAAGCCCGTCAGGTAAAGCACGTCGGAGTCCGGACGGTAGTCGTTGAGGACGTCGCCGTTGCGGAGCGTCTCCGGCGCGCCGGGCAGGATGAGGACGCCGTCCCCGAGGGTGTTCAGCAGGCGCTGTCGGCGCGCGCGATGCAGAGAAGGATCCAGAGAAGCGTCTCGACTCACGGCGGCCGAGTTTCCCCGCTCGCCGCGCGCCGGCGCAAGGGCGCCGTGACCGGATCCGCCGCTAGGCGGAGCCGGTGACCGCGGGCAAGACGGCCGAGACCGCCCGCGCCGCTAGAAGAACGGCACCTCGACGAACACGTCTGGTTGGTCCCAGCTCAAGGGCACCTCCACGAACATCGGCGAGAAGCCGACCGCGTCGATCTCAAGCACGACCAGGACCTCGTCCTCGTAGAACTCAGGGCCGATGACGGCGGCGCCGGTGCTGTCCTCGAAGAAGCCGACCTCCGCGTCGGCGAGCAAGTATTCGTCGATCAGCACGCGCCCCGAGCTGTCCGTTAGGAACCAGTCGAAGTAAGGGCTGACGCAGGTGCAGCCCGACCACTCCTGGTCCGCCTCCACGACGCGCACGGAGACGTTCTCCCACGCGAGGTTCGTGACCGGGTCGTAGACCTCGACGAGGACCGAGGTGAGGCGGGGTTGTTCGACCACCACCACCGTCGCGCGCCGGGACCTGCCGCCGCAGGCGGACAAGAGCAGGGTTACTGAGAGGAGTATCCAGGTTGGCAAGCGCATTGTTTTGTCTCCGGGGGAAGCGGGGTTCCTAGAGCAAGGATCGTGCCGCCGGGAGGCCTCCGTGGCCCCGCTGTCACGGGGAGCCGCGGCGCCGCTACGCGACAGGTGTCGCGTCAGCAGGACACCGAGAGCATCCTCCCGGCGACACGCGATCCTTCAGCGCAAGACAACGCCTGGCGTGGCGTGTTTCACCTCGATTCGGAGCCGCCGACGCCGCGCGTCACCGCTGCCGGCGCAGCTCGTCGTGCTCGCTCATCCGCTCGGCGATCCGCTGTTCAAAGCCTCGGCCACCTGGCACGTAGAAGCGCGCGTCCTTCAGCGCCGCTGGTAAGCACTCCATCGCGGCGACGCCCGCCTCGGTGTCGTGCGCGTAGACGTAGCCCTTGCCGTGCCCGAGATCCTGCGAGAGCCCGCTGACCGCGTTCCGGAGGTGCGGCGGCACGGGGTGCTGCGACCCTTCGCGCACTTCCCGCTGCGCCGCCGCGATGGCGCGGTAGACCGCGTTGCTCTTAGGCGCCGCCGCGAGATACACGACCGCCTCGGTCAACGGCAAGCGGCCTTCAGGCAGGCCGAGGAACTGAACGGCGCTGACCGCCGCCATCGCGACCTGCAGCGCCATCGGGTCCGCCAGCCCGACGTCTTCGGAAGCGACCGCGACGACGCGTCGCGCCGCGTGCATCGGGTCCGCGCCGGCCTCGAGCGCGCGCGCCAGCCAATAGACGGCAGCCTGCACGTCCGAGTTTCGCAGGCTCTTGTGCAGCGCCGAGAGCAAGTCGTAGTGCAGGTCGCCCGACTTGTCGTGCTGCAGCGCCCGGTGCTGGAACGCCTCGACGACCATCTCTTCCGAGATCTCATCACCGTCGAGGCAGGTCGCGGCGCAGGCCTCAAGGCACACCAGCGATCGACGCGCGTCCCCTCCGGAGAGCGCCGCCAGCCGCTCGACCGCGGCATCGGCGATGGTCAGACGGCGCACGCCCAGGCCGCGCTCCTGATCCGCCAGCGCCTTGCGCACGAGCCCCGCGATACGAGCCGCATCCAAAGGCTGCAGCGGGACGACGCGGCACCGCGAGAGCAGCGCGCCGTTGATCGAGAACGACGGGTTCTCCGTGGTCGCGCCGACGAGGACGATGTCGCCGCGCTCGACGTGCGGTAAGAACGCGTCCTGCTGCGCCTTGTTGAAACGGTGGATCTCGTCGACAAACAGCAGCGTGCCGCGTCCGTCGCGCTGACGTCGCTGCTTGGCTTCCGCGACCGCCTCGCGGACCTGCGCGACCCCGGACAACACCGCAGAGAACGGCTGAAAGTGCAGGTCGGCGTGCTTCGCGATCAGCAGGCCCAGCGTGGTCTTGCCGACGCCCGGCGGGCCGAACAGCAGGAGCGACCCGGCGACGCCCTGCTCGATCGCCGCACGCAGCGCCCGCCCCTCGCCTAGCAGCTCATCCTGGCCGAGATATTCGTCGAGGTCGGCCGGCCGCATCCGCTCGGCCAGCGGCGCGAGCGGCGCGCGCTTCGCGTCGCGGCCGTCTTCACTGATGTCGCCGAACAGCGTCACGCGTCAGTCCGCTGTCGCTGCGCCTCAAACAACAGGACGCCTGCCGCCACGGCGACGTTCAGGCTCTCGACCGGAGGATGGAGCGGGATCCGCACGTGGGCGTCCGCCGCGTCGAGCCACTCGGAGTCGACGCCGCCAGCCTCGGCGCCGAGGACCAGCATCGAAGGCCGCCGCAGATCTGCCTGCGTGTGGGAGCACGGGCCCCTTCCGTCGGCGACCACGAGCTGCAGCCGCTGACGGCGCGCGAACGCGATCGCATCGGCCGCGGTCATGCCGTGCGTGACCGGCAGCCGGAACACGGAGCCCATCGAGCCTCGAACGGCCTTCTCGCGGAACGGGTCCGCGCCGCCGCGCAGCGTCAAGCAACCCGTCGCGCCAGCAGCCTCGGCGGTGCGCACCACCGCGCCGACGTTGCCGGGGTCGCGGAGACCGGCCGCCGCGACGACCAGCGGCGCGAGCTCTTCACCGAGCAGCGCGCGCTCGTCGTACGAAGGGCGACGAATCAGCGCCGCCACGCCTTGCGGCGTGTCGAGCGCGCTCATGCGCGCGAGCACCGCGTCCGAGACGTCGAGGAACGAGCCCGCGCGCTCCGCCAAGGCGTCGCGCAGGTCGACGTCGTTCAGCTTCGGCGAGACGGCCGCCTCGACGACCTCTCCGCCCGCCCGGACAGCGTCCCAGACGAGCCGCACCCCCTCGGCGAGCATCAGGCCCGCGGCCTTGCCGGCGGCCGCTTCGCGGAAGCGCTGCACGGCTGGGTTCTTGGCCGACGTCAAGGACTTGGACTTGTGCGCCATCGCCCCATGATGGCCGCGCGCCGCGACGGGTTCTATCAGCGAATCACCGCGGAGCGCCGCGGCCTGCGCGCAACGGCAGCGCGCGCCCAGCACACCAGCGAACCCGGGGCAGACGCATCCGAGCGCGAGCAGCGCGCCGGCGTCGCCTCATCACGTGTCACGCTCCGCGCGCCGTCTGCCGAGGGCCAGCGAGTTGGTTGAGGTCATGGCAGCGGCACGCGGGATCCCCCGCTCGGACCGTAACGGAATCGCCACGTAAGGCATCGAGGCGTGGGCCATCTCGCTCGGCGAGGTATCCTGGGCCACACTCGGAGCGGTCGGCGGCTCCCCCTGCAGCTTCGATCGCCACCGCGTCGCGAACCCCACGATGAGCCTGATCTCTCGACAGACCCAGCACGACGCCCGCCTGCTTACAGGAGGCCTTCTTTGAAGTTTTGCAGCGCATGCGGCGGCCGCTTGGAAGACAAGGTGCCGCCAGGCGACGATCGGGTGCGGCGGTGGTGCCCGGCCTGTGAGGTCGCGCACTACAAAAACCCGCTGGTCGTCGTCGGCTGCTTGGTCGAGCGCGGTGACGAGCTGCTGCTTTGTCGACGAGCGATCGAACCGGCGTACGGAAAGTGGACCGTACCGGCTGGCTTCCTGGAGCTCGGCGAGACCTTGGCCGACGGCGCCGCGCGCGAGACCCGCGAAGAGGCGGGCGCGCACGTGGAGGTCCTAGCGCCGCACAGTCACCTCGACCTGACGCACATCGGCCAGCACTACGCCATGTTCCGCGCGCGCCTGACGGCGCCAGACATCAAGGCCGGCGTCGAGAGCCTCGAGTGCGCGTGGGTGCGCCGCGACGACATACCGTGGGACGAGCTGGCGTTCCCTGCGGTCCACTTCGCGCTGCGGCTCTTGTTTGACGACCAGGACGCCGGGGTGGCGCACGTGCACCACGGCCAGATTCGATGGAGCGGCGCTGGATCGCGCTTCTCGGCGACCAACTATGAGCTCGCAGACCACCTCCGAACGCCGGTGCGGCCATGACATCGCCACCCCCTAGACGAAGGGGGAGTCGCCCCCCTATCCTCAGAGCACGCAGCCACGACCGGCTGCTGCCCCTTACAAGGATCCCATCTTTATGAAGCTCCCCGCAATGCTCGGAGTCCTCGCGCTCGCGTTCGCGCTGGTCGCCTGTGGCTCACCCGCGAGCGAAGGCGCCAACGCGGCGCCCTCCTCTGCCGACGCGAACGCCACGTCCAGCGCCCACCTCGTCCTCGAGAGCGCGCCCGATTGAAACGGCTGCGTCGCCACCGTGCGTGGCGCCATCCGCAAGCTCCCGGGCATCGGCGAGATCGACGTCAAGGCTGGCAAGGCTGAGATCCGGGTCACCTACAACCCCGACGTGACCGACGTCGACAAGCTGCTCGCCGGCATGGAAGCAGCGGGGCAGCCTGCCAAGCGGCAGTAGCGACGGCGGCCCCGCAGCGCGCCCGGCTCGCCGCTGAGGACGCGCCCGCGTCATGGCACACAACCACCGCGCGTCTCCGCCGGAGCCGACCATCGTCCGGTGGAGCGCCGCCACGCCTGCCGCCGCGACCGTGTTAGACGTCGCGGCCGGTCACGGCCGCCACGCAGAGCTGTTCGCTGACCGCGGCTGCGCCGTCACCGCGGTCGACCGCGACGCGGCGGCGTTGCGGTCGGCGAACGACCCTCGGATCGAGGTCATCGAAGCCGACCTCGAGGGCGCGCCTTGGCCGTTCGGCGACCGGCGTTGGGACGTGGTCGTCGTGACCAACTACCTCTGGCGACCGCTGCTCGGCCACCTCGCCGCGGCGCTCAGCGACGACGGCGCGCTGATGTATGAGACCTTCATGGTGGGCAACGAGCGCTACGGTCGCCCGCGCGACCCCGACTTCTTGCTCTGCCCCGGTGAGCTGTTGGCGTTCGCCGAGGCCAACGACCTGGAGGTCGTCGCGTTCTCCGAAGGCGAGGTCGGCGACCCGCCGCGCGCCGTCCGGCAGCGCCTACACGCCCGGCGGCGGCCCGTCGCGTAGCGCCCGCTCGTACCAGCTGACGTCGCGCCACCCGCCGAACTTGTAGCCGACGCGGCGGTAGACGCCGACGAGCGTAAAGCCAAGGCGCTCGTGAAACGCGACGCTCGCGTCGTTGGGCATGGTGACGCCCGCGACGGCGTTGCAGTAGCCGCGCGCCGCGAGCCGATCAAACAGGCGCTGGTAGAGCTGCGCGCCGACGCCGCGGCCCTGCGCGCCGGCGGCGACGTACGCGGAGACCTCGGTGCTGAAGCGGTAGGCCGCCCGCTCGCGGTGCCGGACCCCGTAGGCGTAGCCGAGCAGCTCCCCGTCGGCGTCGGCGACCAGCCACTCGTGCTGCTCTTGCGCGCGCGCGACGCGCGCTGCGAGCTCCTCGGCAGTCGGCGTCACCAGCTCAAACGAGGCCCACGACTCCTCCACGTGCGGCCGGTAGATCTCGACCATCGCCGCAGCGTCTGCAGCGCAGGCTGGTCGGATCGTAAAGGCGGCGCCGCTCATGATCGTTGAGGCTAGGTCCAGCTGCGCGCGGGGACACGTGCGAGACCTCGAATCCACCTGGATCGCCGCGGCCGGCGCGGCGTGATCACCCGCGCGCGTCAGTGGAGCGCGGCGGCGATCGGCGCGGCCACCGCGCGCACCTTGTCGCCGCGCGGGTGCAGCTCGACGAACGGCACGAACGCGTCGAGCAATAGGTCGCGACGCACCTCGAAGCAGAGGGTCTGGCCGGGGAACCGCGCCGCGAGCACGTACGCCAGCGTCGACTCGTGCAGGTGGTAGCTGTCGTTCCGCGCGACCTCGACCCCGGCCGCGCGAAAGCCCTGCTCGACCGAGGCCGCGAGTTCGGGGGCCGCGAGCTCGCAGCCGGCGCCGTCGTGCGTGATCAGGTCGACCTCCGGGCGCAGCGGCCACGACTCGATCGCGCCCGGCGCGTAGGCGTCCCGCAGGGTGCGGCCGATGTCCTCGTCGACCGCCACCGAGAGGCTGCGCGGCGCGTAGGTGTGCACAAAGAGCCCGGCCCCGCCCGCAGAGCAGACGGCCGCGAAGGCCGCCTCCACGACCTCGCGATACGCGAAATAGCGCGCTAAGAGCAGCGCGCGATCTGCCGGGTGCTGCACCCACGGGGGCAGACCAGGCGTCATCTCGCCGGCTTTGGACGCCGCCGCGACGGCGTCTCGCGCGACGTCGCGGTTGGTGTCGCAGAACGTGCGCGGCAGCTCGCAGCGAACCACCACGGCCGTTCGATCCGGCCGCGCCGCGACGACCGCGCGCGCGATCGCCTGCGCGACCTCCGGCGCGCCGACGTCCGTGTTGACCAAGAAGAAGTCGCGCAAGCCGTCGTCGTAGTCCCCCTGCAGCTCTTCACGGAGCGCGTCGAAGTGCTGCGCCTGGGTCGCGCCGTGCGGCACCTCGAGCAGCAGGTCAGGCGGAGCGTTGGGCTCTGCGGCCGCGCCTCGCACCCACTGCACTTCGCACACGCGCTCGATCGATCGGACGGCTTGCATCATGACGTCGCCTCGGCGCGATCAGCGCGGCGCCTCCCGAGCGGTGACCACAGCGTCGGGCACGAGGTCTACCGCGCCGCTGCGCGCGCCTCCCCACGACAAGCCGACGCGACGGCGGACGCCCGGGATCTGCGCGAACGGGACCTCGACGCCGCCGTCGGCGTCGGTGCGCAGCGTGCGCCACGGCAGCGTGTTGGCGACCTGATACGCGCGCTGCAAGATCGAGCGAACGGGGTCGCGGGTCCCTTGGATCGACGCAGGACGCGGCTGCACCCGCGCCCCGACGACCGGCGCGCCGCGCGCGTCCAAGAGCGTCACCGTCGTCCGCGCCAGCGGGTCGAGCTGCAGGTTCGTTCGCGCGCCGGGCCCGGCGACCTCGACGACCCGGTAACCAAAGCCTTCTGCCGTCAGCACGGAGACGAGCCACTCGCCGGCGACGACGCGGACGGACGCGCTGCCGCGCGGGTCGAGCGGGATCCGCATCGGGACGTCGAGGAGACGTCCAGACGCAGCGCCGACACCAAACAGGAGCGCGACCGCGCCGCGCGCGGGCAGGCCGTTTGGGTCGAGCACCTGCAGCGCGAGGTCGCAGCCGCCGACCGCCGAGCGCTCCTCGTCCAAAGCGCGGACCGCAGCGGGCAGCGCTCGCCCCGCTTCCGGAGCGAAGAGCACCGGGCGCCAGCGCGCGCCCTCAGGCGGCACGAACGACAGCCGGCACGAGTCGACGCGGTGCGGGACGTCGACGAAGGCGAACGAACCGTCGGCGCGCACCTCAGCGGTGAAGGTGAGCGCGTGCGACGCGGACGAACCTTCGCGGGAGATGAAGCGCTTGTCGACCACCGAGAGGTGCGCGACGGTCCCGGCGGGTGCGCCCGCGACCGCGCCGCGGAGCGGCTCGACGAGGGCGCAGGTGAAGGGCAGCTCGTCGCCAGCGAGCCGCTCGACGGGGCGGTTGTCGACCGCGACGCGCCGCCACCACGCCCCGCCGAAGACCGGCGGGCGGTCGCCGGCGTCGACCGCAAGCACGAGCCACGCGTCCGGCGTCCGCAGCGGATCGCCCTCGTACGGGACCACGACCTCACACCGGCCGCGCGCGTCCGTGACCCCCAGCCGCCGAACCCGCTCGGGTTCGACGCCGCGCAGCCCGTCGACGCACCCGAAGAGCGAGTGCGAGACCACGTGGGTGACCGCCGCGCCGGACAAAGGCCGGCCCGCGCCGTCGCGCGCGCGCACGACGACGCGCTGCGGCGGCGGCAGCTGCAGGACCTGATCCATCGCCGCGCTCCACAGCGGCTGTCCGTCCGCGAGCCGCGCCTCGAAGATCAGGTAGGGCGGGCCGGGCAGCTCGAAGCGACCGTCGTCGCCGAGCCTCAGCTCGATCTCGGCGCCCGGCGACTGGCTCATCGCAAAGCAGCGCAGCGGGCCGCGGTCGCGCCAAGCGTCCGCGCCGAGCAGCCTCCCCCGCTCGATCGCTGCGGGCGCCTCGCAGCGCAGCTCGAGGCTCGCCCCCGCCGCGAAGAAGCCGACGGTCGGCGCGCAGCAGCGCCGACCTTCAACGGCCGGTCCGCGCGCCCACGCGACGTAGCAGAGCCCAGGCCGCAGCCGCGCCAGCGCGCGACCGCGCGCGTCGGTCCGGAGCTCGACGAGGTGATCCTGCCGCAGCGAAGGAGACAGGTGCGGCTTCGACCCGAGGATCGTGACCGCGGCGTCGGCGACCGGTCGACCGGCCGCGTCGAGCACCGCGCACGGCGTCGGCTGGAGCCGCTGCGACGTCGCGGGCGACGCAAGCGAGGCGCTCAGGAGGAGCGCGGCCCAGCGACAGTGGGCGAGGTTTGTTGCGGGCGTGCTCAAGAGCTGCACCAAGGTAGCTCCCGCGCCCGGCGGCGACAGGGGCCATCGCCGCCGAATCGTCGCGGCGCCGGCGCCGCGACGCGCCGGTCGCATCGAGGTTTGCGGCTTCAGCCGCAGCGCCCGGCAGCCGATGAAGCCTGTATGCCGACGCGAACGCTGCCGCTGCTGCTGATCCTGCTCGCGGGGTGCGCCCACGACGAGGGTCCGGGCCGCGCGAAGAGCGCCTTCGCGTCGTTCCAGCGCGCGCTGCAGCGGGGCGACGGGCCCGCGTGCCGCGCGCTGCTGACGCGCGAGTCGCAGCCGGTCGTCGCCGAGCTTCCGTGGGAGGACCTCGCGGCGCGCGCGCCGCTGGAGATCGTCGGCGCGCGCCGCGTCCGCGACAACGCCGAGGAGTACCACGTCGACGTCCTCGACCCCAACGAGGACCGCAGGCCTGGACGCTACGTCGTGGTCCGCGAATACGGTCAGCTGGTGGTGGACCTCGTCGCGAGCGCCGGGCTCACGGCCCGCGCGGCGGAGGCGGGCAGCGGCGAAGAGCGCTTCGAGCCAGCGGCGTTGACGCCTGCAGACTTCGACCGCATCCGCGAATACGAGCTGAGCCAGCCGCCCGCGAAACCTGGCGGGAACTGATGTAGGCGAGCGGCGGGCAGCGCTAGGCTGTTGGGCTCAGCCATGACGGAAACCCGCAAGACCCTGATCCTCGGCTCCGGCCCCGCCGGCTACACGGCCGCCATCTACGCCGCCCGCGCGAACCTCGAGCCCATCCTGCTCGCCGGCAACCAGCCCGGCGGTCAGCTGACGATCACCAACGACGTCGAGAACTACCCCGGCTACCCCAACGGCATCATGGGCCCGGAGATGATGCAGCACTTCCGCGACCAGGCGGCGCGGTTCGGCACCGTGATCAAGGACGTGATGGCGACCAAGGTCGACATGAGCGAGCGGCCGTTCACCGTCGAAGACCAAGACGGCGAGGTCTACAAGGCCGAGACGCTCATCATCTCGACGGGCGCCAGCGCGCTCTACCTCGGCCTCGAGAACGAGACCAAGCTGCAGGGCCGCGGCGTGTCCGCCTGCGCGACCTGCGACGGCTTCTTCTTCAAGAACAAGCACGTCTACGTCGTCGGCGGCGGCGACACCGCGTGCGAGGAGGCGACGTTCTTGACCAAGTACGCCAGCAAGGTCTCGATGGTCGTGCGCCGCGACCAGATGCGCGCGTCCAAGATCATGCAGGACCGCGCGCTCAACCACGACAAGATCGAGGTCATCTGGGAGACGCAGGTCACCGACGTGCTCGGCGTCGACCAGGGACGCGTCACCGGCCTGGAGCTGACCCACACCAAGACCGGCGACAAGCGCACCGTCGACGCCGACGGCCTGTTCCTCGCGATCGGCCACAAGCCCAACACCGAGCTGTTCCAAGGCGTGCTCGACATGGACGACGTCGGCTACCTCACGGCGCAGCCCGGGAAGACGGCGATGAACATCCCCGGCGTCTTCGCTGCAGGCGACTGCCAAGACAGCTACTACCGTCAAGCTGTGACCGCCGCGGGCACGGGCTGCATGGCCGCGATCGAGGCCGAGCGCTGGCTCGAAGATCAGCACGGCTAGCGAGGTCGCGCGCGTCTGCGACACCGACGCACGGTGCATACTCGCAACTACGTGAAGCACCGGTCGACAACACGGACTGCTACGGCAGCCGGACAGACTGGGATGCCGTCAGAGTGCAGGTCTTTGGCCCCAAGGTCCGAACGCTGCAGGGCCGCCTTGATCAACGCAGTGTTGCTGACCGAACTCGAAGGAGTGGTCTATGATCGACCCATTGCACGACTTCTGGACGTGAACGGGACGACGAGGGGCGCCGCGATTGCGAATCCGCAGGGCGACTTTGCCATATGGCGGGTCCAAAGACATCGGTCTCCCTCAGTCGCGCGCCAGCGCGGTTAGATCATGTCAAGGTCGTGCAGGAGCGCGATCTCCTCCTCGAAGAGCTGCCGTAGGTGAGCTTCGAGGTTGGCTGGGATGCCTGCATCCTGGGTAGGGTTGATGCGGCGCTGAGCGGAGGCGCCGACGTACTTACGGTCGTCGGATACGCCGAGAAATCGATACACGCTCTGGAGCAGCGCGACCGGATCTTGGGATATGTCGCGAAACTTACCGACGAAGAGATGAGCCCGGCCGCGCTGCCGAAGATGCTTACATGCTGCGACTTCGGCCGCATCGAGAACGAAGGCACCTTCACGCTTGAAGACGTCACCGGTCAGTTCCAGGACCCGACGTATGTCTGCCACGCGCTGCCGCGCGAGTAGCGCAGCGTTGCAGGTGTGCTTGCTGTTTGCGGAGAGGCCTTGACGGTCAGGGCTCGGTGTATCCCAGCGCGTCGAACACGAGCCGCTCCTCTTAGCGATACCGGGCCTCCTCGTCGGCGCCGAAGTTTGAGTGCCATTTGCGCTGCTTGCGCGCTGCCGCGACGTTCACGCGCTCGCGCTGCTCAAGTCGCACGGTCTCTCGGGGGTCGAGGACATTGTCGCGCAAGAGCGCGGCTAGGTCGGTCGTTACTCGCTCGAACCGCAACCACCGAATCGACGGCAGCTCGGCCAGCAGGCTACCGTCGTCGAGGCAGTCGCTGGTCAACCTGCGCAAAGTAGATCGTGGGCCGGCCCATGGTCGGATTTGACTGGGACTGTCGGGGCGGGCCGGATCGGCGTGGTGGTGGGGTTCGGGTGGTCTACGTCGCAGCTTGTTGTTCTTATTCCATCCTTGCGGCCATCATCGCGGGAGGGATTGACTTCGAACTCACGTAGCGCCTACCCTCCGCGCACTTATGCGACGCTTGGAACCCGCAAGCCTGGAAGCGATGCGCTTCATCACGCTCTCAGATCCCGAAACCGATGTTTCCCGGCTACCGAACTTCCTGATCGCTGGCCCGCAGCGCACCGGCTCGACTTGGCTCTACCACCAACTTGAGCGACACCCGCAGATCTGTCTGTCACAGCCCAAAGAGATCTTCTACTTCGACACCCTGGGCAACGAGCAGCACCCGCTGCACGTCAGCAGTGATCTTGGGTGGTACTTAAAGCACTTTGAGCAAAGCGAAGAGCAAGTCGCCACGCGCGATGCCCAGTGCCGCGAGGACTTCGACCGCCCCTACGAGCCAAAGGTCTTTGGCGAAGCAACAGCCAGCAACGCGGCCGGGATCTCCGGTGAGCGGCTCGAAGACTTGATGCGCCTAATCCCCGACCTCAAGGTCGTGATCATCGTGCGCAACCCGGTTATGCGCGCTTGGTCGCACGCCAAGCTCGATCTGGCTCGGCTCATGCATCGCTCGATCGCCGAGGTTTCCGCGGTGGAGCTCGACGAGTATTTCGAGAATCCGTGGGTGCGCCTGTGTGGCTTCTATCGCCAGATGGAGGAGTGCTGGCTCGGTGCGCTTCGCCCGGGCAACTTGCTGATCCGTCCCTTCGACGAAATTCAGGCCCGCCCCCTTGAGCTGGTCCTCGACATCCACCGCCTCATCGGCGTCGACGCTGAGGAGCGCTTCGTGCCACTGGCCAACAAGGGTCGCAACGAGAGCGAGGCTTCGGACGGCGTCCCTGAGCCCTGGCTCTCGCGCCTGCGCGAGGTGTACGCCGACGAGATGCAGTATTGGAACGAGCGCTTCGGGCTCAACTGGAAATAAGTTGAGTGTGGCTTGCCGAGGATGCGCGCATAGGTGAACCAAGCAGCGGCTCGAACCATCCGAAGCCCACTCAGCCACATTCGCACCCCGCCGTCACTGCGTCAGTTGCTTTCGCGGTCGCGGCATGAATACAAACAACTGCTCAATCAGCATCTGCGGCGCCATTCGACCGCTTGTTGCCTGACGTAGAGCGCTGTGGCGGTCGTCTCTACACACCGATCCGGCGACCCATTGGGTGTGTAGGCGCTACAAGCTGCGGTCCGGCCCACCCGAACCCCACCACCACGCCGATCCGCCCCTGGCAAGCGCCCGTCAACCCGAGGGGGTGGAGATCCGCGTGCTCTGCGCGGCGGACGTGCTCGACGCGCTGCGCGACCGACGCCTCGCGCTCGAGCAGCTCGACCAGATGCAGCCGTTCCTCGGGATGTGCCCCGACACAACCGAGGAGATCTGTGTCCGGTGGAAGGGCCTCTCAGCGTTCGCGACCCAGTTCGCCCATCGAGCCGACGACGGCGCGTTCCTCGTCCGTCTCGCGGCCGACGCGTTGCTGCGCCGACATGCCGGCGCGCGCCAGCAGCAGCCCGCTGACGCCCGCGCAGGTCATCGCGCCGTAGCAGGGTTCGTCGCGCTCCCGATAGGCAAACCCGCGCGCGCGCGCGCGCACGGCGCGGACCCGAGGGAGCGCGGCGCCGGTGGTGAGCCCGCGCAGGTCCGCGCCTGCGTGGAGCTGCAGCCGCAGCGCCTCGCCGTCTTTAGCCTGCACCGCGAGCAAGTGGCGGGCGGCAGCGGCGAACGCTCGTGCAGGCAACGCCAAGCCCAGCTCCTGCGCAGCGCGCATCCCGAGCAGCCCGTACTGCTGCAGCGACGTGTCGTAGCGCGGGCCGCGCGTGTAGTTGAAGCGGAGCAGGTCGTCGGAGTCGACGGTGGGGTCCGTGCAGCGCAGCAAGGTCGCGAGCCAGCCGCGCGCAGCCGCGCGCTCACCGTCCTCAAGCTCGCGCCGCGTTGCGATCGCAGCCGTTGCCATCAGCGACGTCGCGAGCGAATACGCGTCTTCGACATGACGCGCCTGCAGCTCGGCAAATCCCGCGGCCAACACCGGATCGTCTGCAATAACCCCGCCGTGAAGCATCGCCAACAGCGCCAACGCGAGGCGGCCGCTGCCGTAGTTGCGCTCGTCACCACGGTCCGCGAAGAAGGTCCGCTCGGCCGCGAGAGCGTCGCGGAGCCACGCCGCGCCACGGTCGATCGCGTGAGCGACGCGCTTGCGAAAGTCGAAGTCCTGATTGGCCCGGACCGCGAGCAAGCGCCACTCGTCGACGACGTGAAGCCGACGCCACTGACGCTCTCCCTCGCAGACCAACAGCTCGCACTCCGCGTGGAAGCCCGTGACGAGACCGCGCGCGACGTCGACGACGCGCGTGACGACGACCTCACCCGAGACCGACGCCGCGCACTTCGCCGCGAGGCGCCGCGACCACGCCGCGGGCTCGCCGGGCAAGCGCCCAGGCGGCGCCGCGCGC
>NYVR01000092.1 GCA_002684655.1 Planctomycetota bacterium
CGCCAACAGCGACTTGTGAGGAGACAAGACCTTACCGATGCCCGAGAGGCCGGACCCAATGAGTTGGTCGGTGGCGTCAAGGGAGTCTGTGGTCATTGCGAAGATAAGAACGCGGGCCGGTGCGAGCGATCACACCACACCAGCAAACGATAGCAAAGCGAGCACCGAGTCTGTCACCGCCGAGGCGCTTAGAGCACCCCCCCTCAGCGCGAGCTCAACTGTCGAAACTCGCCAGAGATGTGCTCAACTTCTCATATGCGAGCAACGCTTCAAATCGCCGCACCCGCCGTGTTCATCGCTGCGCTCGCGTCATGCAGCGGCGCAGACGCCGAGTCCCCGACACTCCGGGTCTCTGGGATACCTGATAGCAGTGGCACCGAGATCGACGCGCTCGCGCGCGCCGTAGAGTCGTATCTCGGCGGTGAGCTCGGCATGAAGGTCGAATACATCAACGCGACGAACTACGACGCAGCGGTCGCGATGATCGGCTCGAACAAGGTCGACCTGGGTTGGTTCGGAGGCGTCACCGGCGTAGACGCCGTCGACGCGTGCAACGGCGAGGCGCGCATGATCGCGACGCGCGAGAAGGACCTCCAGTTCAAGACCTACTTCATCGCGAACCGCGCGGTCGTGGACGCCGGCAAGGTCGGCCCCGTTGACAGCCTGGAGGCCCTCAAGCCGAAGCTGTCCAACCTAAGCTTCACGTTCGGGAACCTGCGCTCGACGTCGGGCCATATCATGCCGCGGCATTTCATGACCGCTGCGGGCATCGACCTCGACAGCGGCGTCAGAGGCGGAGCCAAGAACCAGGACAACCACACCATGACCCTGGACATGGTCGCCGACGGTCGCGTCGACGTCGGCGCGCTCAACTACACCAACTACGATGGCGCCAGCGACGAGAAGAAGAAGCAAGCGGTCAAGATCTATGAGACGCCGACCTACGTCGATTACTGCATGGTCGCTCGCGGCAGCCTCGGTGACGAGATGATCGCCAAGATCCAGGCCGCGTTCACCCAGCTCGACGCCGCCAAGCCTGAGCACCGCGCGATGCTCAACGCGTTTAAGGCTGAGAAGTTCGTCGCGGCCGAGTCGTCGCAGTGGCAGATGGTCCGCGACGTGGTGAAGAGCCTCCAGGACAAGGGCCAGCTCAAGTAACCTCCGGGTCGTGCCGACCTCGACGCCAGCCCACACCAACGACGCCGCGCTGGCGCTGCGCGGAGTCACGGTCCGAGCAAGCGGCCGCGAGATCCTCTCGGACGTCGACCTCGCGGTCGCGTCGAACGAGCGCGTCGCGTTGATCGGTCCTTCAGGGGCCGGCAAGACCACGCTGCTGCGCCTGCTGGGCGCGAGCCTCTGGGCCGATGAGGGCCGCGTAGACATACTCGGCACGGACCCGAGCGCGCAGCAAGGCGGCGCGCTCAGACGCCTCCGGGAACGAGTCGGGTTCCTGCGACAGCAGGACAACCTCGTCTTGCCCCTGCGGGTTGCCCACAACGTCCTGATGGGGCGGCTCGGAAGATGGTCGACGCTCCGCGCTGCGTGGAACTTGGTCTGGCCGACAGATCTAGATCGGGCGCGCGACGCGCTGCGACAGGTCGAGCTTGAGGATCGACTCTGGTCGCTGCCCGAGGAGCTCTCCGGTGGAGAACGCCAGCGCGTCGCGATCGCGAGGCTGCTCGTCCAGCGCCCCGACGTCGTGCTCGCCGACGAGCCCGTCAGCGCGCTCGACGTTCGGCTCGGCCGCGAAGTCGTTGACCTGCTGCTCGCGCTCGCCCGCGAGCAGGGCGCCGCCGCCGTCGTCAGCCTGCACAGCCTCGACCTCTTAGACCGCGGCTTCGACCGCGTCATCGCGCTGCGCGAAGGCCGCCTCGTCTGGCAAGGTAATGCGCGAGACCTCGACCCAGCTACGCTGCGCGACATATACGGCGCCGACTACGAGCGCCTCCTGGGCGAAGAGGCCGACGGGCGTTGAGCGAGGCGCGCGGCCACCGGCGACCTCGCAAAACGCGGCTCTGGCTCGCGCTGGGTGCAGCTGCGGTGCTCAGCTGCTGGGCGTTACCGTGGGACCTCAGCCACCTCGCGACCGCAGACGGATGGTCGGCGGCGTGGCGCCGAGTCGGCGCGTTCGCGACCGCGTTCACGCCGCCAGACCTCTCCGGATCGACGATCGAGTTGGCCTGGCAGCTCGCCACACAGACCTTAGCGATCGCCGTTCTCGGCGTCGGGATTGGGTTCGTGTGCGCCTATCCGCTGGCCTTGCTGTCGACGCGAGCGGTCCTCGAAGACGGCTGCCGGCGCCGCAGCGTCAGCCGCCAAGTCGTGCGCGAAGGCAGCCGCTTACTCCTCGACACGCTCCGCGGCGTACCGGACTTCGCGTGGGCGCTCGTGCTGCTGACGATCTTCGGCGCGACCGCGATCACCGCCGTGCTCGCCATCGCGGTGCACGTCGCGGGCATCCTCGGCAAAATCTTGAGCGAGCTGTGGGACAGTGTCCCCCAGCGACAGTACGAGGCGCTTCGGGGATCTGGTGCAGGCCGGTTGCAGATCCTCCTCTACGGCATCCAGCCGCTCGCCGGCCGCAGCATGCTCTCCTTCGGATTGATGCGCTTCGAGTGTGCCGTGCGCAACGCGTCGGTCATCGGCGCCGTCTGCGGCGCCGGCCTCGGCGGCGCGATCCTCCAAGAGATCGGCTACGACAACAAGCAGCGCGCCGTGACGCTGCTGCTCGCCACGCTCGCGTTGACGGTCGGCGCGGACCTCGCGAGCAACGCCGTGCGGCGCCTGCTGCAGAGAGAGCGCGCCGCGACGCTCCGCCAGGCCCGAACGCGGCGGCAGCTCGTAGCCATAGGCGTCTCGGCGGCGGTCGCCCTGAGCGTGTACGCGATCCGAGCGCCGATCGCTGGACTCGGCGCCGAGTTCGCGCGCCTCGACACCCGCTTCCTACGCGAGAGATACGGTCAGCTCCTCGTCCCTGACCTGAGCGGCGCGACGCTGCTAGAGGCCGCAGGCGGGGCAGTTGTCCCGCTGGCGATGGCGGTGCTGGCGACCGCTGCGGCGTGCCTGCTCGCGGCGTGCATGTCTTGGTGTGGCTCCGGGACGTTCCAACTTCACAGCCAACGGTTCGCGCCGGCGAGGACCTCGACCGGTCAGCGGGCGCTGCGGACGGCGCTGATGGGCGCGACGCGCCTCGCCGCGACGGTCCTGCGCGGGGTGCCCGAGGTCGCGTGGGTGTGGGTGCTCTCCTTGTTCTTCTTGCCCGGCATCGAGGCCGCGGTCGGCGCGATGCTGCTGCACAGCGCTGGGATCCTGTCGCGAGTCTTCACCGAGACCGTCGACAACGTCCCCTACCAGGCGCTCGAGCGGAGCGGCGCGCCGAGCCGCGGGACGGCGTTCGTCTATGCAGCGGTCCCGCGCAGCTGGCGCGAGTGGCGCAGCTACGCGCTGTTCCAGTTCGAGTCCAACGTGCGCGCCGGCGTAGTGCTCGGCATCGTCGGCGTCGGCGGGATCGGGTTCTTGTTCCGCCGTGCGCTCCAGCACGGCTCGATGGAGCGCGCGTCGACGTTCCTGCTCGCGACCATCGTGCTGACGGTGTCCATCGACCGGATCTCTCGGCGCCTCTCCCGAAGTCCGCGCTGCTAAAGCCCCGGTCCGCAGTAGACCGGGGAGGCGCGGCGAAGCCTCCAGGACTGGCCGGAGCAGGGGCAGCTGCGCGCTAGTCCTCCGAAGGCTCGACGACGATCAGCGCGGCGCCCTGATCCACCGTCGCGCCAGGCTCGGTCGTCACGGACTGCACGACGCCGGCGACGCCGGCAGAGAGCTTGTGCTCCATCTTCATCGCCGAGACCACGACCAACGTCTGCTCGGCGTCGACAGCGTCGCCAGGCGCGCATGACACCTCCAGCACGGTGCCGGTCATCGGCGCACGCACCGTCCCGTCGCCTCCAGCCCCTCCTGCGCCGCCGCGGCGCTGCGGCGCCTCGAGCGCGTGCGTGCGGCCATCGACGCGGACCATGTAGGACTGCTGGTTACCGGCGCCGCGCGCGACGCCGACCTTACCGCCGTCGCCGCGCTGGCGCAGCTGCACGCCGCCGTCGGGGAGCGCGCGCGCATCGTATTCATAGGCGTTGTCGCCGACGCGCACGCGGAAGAGGTCGCCTTCGACGCGCTCAACCTGGACGCTGACGGACTCGCCGTCGCGCATGAACTCGCGAGAGAGCTTCATCGGGTCACCTCGAAGAGTCGGAAGCCGCTGAGGTCCTGCCACGCCTGCGTCGATCCGGCGCCCGAAGCGCCCGCGCCCGACGGCGAGGACGATCCGCCGCCCGACGATCTCTGCAGAGCCTGGCACAACACCGCCGCGGCCAACGCGTGGTCGTCCGGGGTGTCCTGCGGACCTTCGGCCAGCTCAGGGCGCTTGGCCAGCATGTCGGTGTGGATCGCCGCCGTGCGGAAGGCCTCGTCGTCGACGACACGGCGGAGGAAGTCAACGTTGGTCGGGATACCGAGGTACGCCGTGTTCTTCAGCGCCTCACTGAGACGTTCACACGCGGTCGCGCGGTCCGGACCCCAGACGACCAGCTTGGCGAGCATCGAGTCGTAGAACGGCGGCACCTCCCAGCCCGAGTAGACGCCGCTGTCGACGCGGATGCCCGGCCCGCTCGGCTCGTGCACCAGCTCCAGCACGCCCGCTGCTGGGATGTACCCCTGCTCAGGGGACTCCGCGCAGATGCGCGCCTCGATCGAATGCCCCCGCGGCGTCAGGTCCTTCCCAGCGAGGGCCTCTTCGAGCTTGCCGCCGGCGGCGACGTGCAGCTGCAGGTGTACGAGGTCCACGCCCGTCACGAACTCCGTGACCGGGTGCTCGACCTGGAGGCGCGTGTTGACCTCCAAGAAATAAAAGTTGCCGGCGTCGTCGACCAGGAACTCGCAGGTGCCGGCGTTGTCGTAGCCCACGCGCTTGGCGAGCGCGACGGCCGCGTCGCCCATCTTGTTGCGCAGCGCGTCGCCGACCACGGCAGACGGCGCCTCTTCGAGCACCTTCTGGTGACGACGCTGCACCGAGCACTCGCGCTCGTGCAGGGAGACCGCGTGGCCGTGCTGGTCGGCGATGAACTGAATCTCGATGTGGCGCGCCGGGAACACCGCGCGCTCCACGATCATCCGGTCGTCACCGAACGACTCCTTGGCCTCGCGTCGTCCCGCAGCGATCGCCTCGGCGAGGTCCTCTTCGCGCTCGACGCGGCGCATGCCGCGGCCACCGCCGCCCGCGCTCGCCTTGACCATGACCGGCATGCCGATCTCCTTGGCGACCGCGATCAAACCGTCATCGCCGAGGTCTTGTTCGGTGCCGGGGATCACCGGCACGCCCGCGGCGACCGCCTCCTCGCGCGCGGCCTTCTTGCCGCCGAGACGGTCCATCGCCGCGGCGTTCGGGCCGACGAACACCAAGCCCGCCTCCTTGACGGCGCGCGCGAACGCGCTGTTCTCGCTGAGGAATCCGTAGCCAGGGTGGATCGCCTCGGCGCCGGTCTCCGCAGCAGCGGCGAGCACCTTCTCAATATCGAGATAGCTCTCGGCCGCGGTGTTGCCGCCGAGCGCGACCGCGTGGTCCGCCGCGAGCACGTGCGCGCACTTTGCGTCGGCGTCGCTGTGCACCGCGACCGACTCGATGCCGAGCTCACGGAGGCCGCGCATCACGCGCAGCGCGATCTCGCCGCGGTTGGCGACCAAGACGCGTCGGAAGAGTGGTGAAACTGCCATCGGGGCAAGCACGATAGCGCCCCAGCCGTGGCGCGCCGACTATTTGTCGGCGCGACGCCGCGCAGCGCCCGCCTTTTCGAGCAAGCCAGCCGCGCGATGCTCGGTCGCTAGCTGGGCAACCAACCGCGGCTGTCCTATACCTTCGGCATGAACGACGACGTCCAAGGCCCCGTCGCGACCGAGCTGACCAAGCGGCTCGAGGCAGCTCTCGCGCCGAGCGACATGCTCCTGCAGAACGAAAGCCACCAGCACGCGGGGCACGCCGGACACGACGGCTCCGGAGAGAGCCACTTTGCGGTCACCATCGTCAGCGACGCCTTCTCTGGACTCAATCGACTCCAGCGCCAGCGGCTGGTCTTCCAAGCCGTCGGCGACCTTATGCAGCAACGCGTTCACGCGCTGCGAATCCAGGCGGTGGCCCCCGGCGAGGCCTGACCTGCTAGCGACCGCGAACTTGCTGCGCACCGTAGCTTGTCCTGAGGCTTTCTGATGACCGAACCACCCGCAGACCCTGACCTGAACCCGCGCGAGCCCGAGAGCGAGCTCCTGGGCAAGATCGCGCGCGGCGCGCTGTTCTGCAGCCGGGTGGTGCTCGTAGTCGCCGGCGTCGTCGCGGTCCTCTACGGCCTCAAGCGGACCCTGACCACGGGCAGCGCGTGGACACTTGGCGGCTTCGAGTGGCGCGAGTCCCCCTCGGCCAGCGGCGCCGTCTGGCTTACTCTGGGTCTGCCGCTGGCGCTGCCTGCCGACGTCATGCTGCGGCGCAGCGTGCGCCAAGTCGCGCTGCTGAGCGTATCCGTCGCCCTTTGGTTCCTGCCCGTCGCGCTGGGCGACGACAGCGACTACGGCTACATCCTGCGCATCTTCGCGACGCTGGTCGCGTTCTTGAGCTTGGCCGTGTGGCGCACGCTTTGGCGCCTGGGCGACACGGGCTTGCCCCGCTAGGCCCAGGCCCCGACGCTATAGGAGACACGTCCACGCAGTCCCGCTCCTCCATGCCGACCCAACTAGGTCTCAGCCTCCGTCCGATCGCCGCCGCCGCTCTGGCAGCCTGCGCCGCGCTCCCCGCGCAGTGCCCACCCGGCGCGACCATGCCGCGGGACCTCGCGCTAGAGACGACCATGCCGCCCGCGGGCCCGGCGATGACCCGGCGTCGGACCGGCGTCGACGCGCTCGAACGAGGCTCGCCCGCCGACGCACGTCCACACCTGTTCGCGGCGCTGGAGTTCCACCCATCCGCGGCCGACCTGCTGCTGGATGTGGTCTGCGCCTGCGGCGACGACCCCGACCTGCTGCAGCGGTGGACAGAGCGCTACGTGCGCGCCGCGACCGACGAACGCGGCCGGATGAAGCTGGAGTCACCGACGCGCAAACGCCTCGGGGCCGTGGACGGAGCTATGGAGGCCGTCAAGCAGGCGCAGGCGCTGACCAAGAAGCGCTTCGCCGCTGTCGCCGAGCTGGCGCGCTTCATCACCAAGCAAAAGGCCAAGGGAAAAGACATCGCGAGCCGCGCGTTGATGGTCCGTTGGGCCAGCGAGCTCTTGCTGACGATCGGCGAAGGGGCGCCGAACGCGCTCGGCAAGGTCGCCGACGGCGTCGCCGCACATCAAGCCAAATACGAGCCAGACTACGAGCTCGTCTACAAGGCGCTCGCAGCAGTCATGCGCACGCCGATGCCAGCCGAAGACGAGGCCAACGAGGCGCCCACGACGGGCGGACAAGACGCTGTAGCAGCGCTCAACGACCGCCGAATCCGCGCCGCGAGAATCCTGCTGGGACTGTCGCGCCAAGTGCGCTTCAAGGACCTGCAAGGCGTGCGCCCTGGCGGACCTGGCAAGCTCGGCGAGGAAGCGCGGCAGCTGCTAGAGTCCGAGCGACGCGCAGACGTTGAACAAGGCAAGGTGTGGACCATCGCCGAGCTCGAAGACATGACGCTCGACGAGTCGCTGCGCTTCACCGAGGAGCACCGCGACTGGCACAACCCGGGGATCGCGCTGAGCACGAACGGCCTCTACCGCGTCGAGACGACGTGCGGTCACGGCACGCTCCTCGGCACTGCCAAGACCATCGAGTTGCACCACCGCCGCCTCGCCAGTCACTACGGTAAAGACCCTTTCGACGGACGCCGCGGGATCGCCCGCATCGTCCCCGAAGTCGACGACCTAGAGACAGAGGGCGCTCCGTATTGGTGGGCCGCAGGGTTCCAGTCCGGCGACCGCACGACGGTCCGGTTCTCGTGGGGCACAATCCCAGGGCTCGGTCGCACGCTGACGCACGAGCTCACGCACCGCTTCGATGGTGTGATCCGGCCGTTTCTGCCGACCTGGTACGTCGAAGGGCACGCCGACTGGACCGGCGCGCACTACGCGAAGATGGCCGACGAGAACTTCGTCGAGGACATGCTCCGGATCGGGACGCCTGCCCACACCTACTACAAGGGGTACGGAGGCAAACGAAACTTTGAGCGACTCCTGAAAGGCGAGGTTGACGACTACCGCGACAACTACTTCGCCGGTTACTCGCTCTACACGTTTCTCAAGACCTACCCGCCAGCAAAGCCGCGCTACGCCGCCGCCCTTGACAAGTTCGAGCGCAACGCTCGCGCGGGTCAGCGAGATCCGCTCGGCTACTTCACTGCGACGTTCTGTGACGGCGAAGCCGGGAGACCCGAAGACTTCGACGGTCTCTATGAGGACTGGCGGGCGTTTGTACGCGGCTGCTACGACTGGCTCGACCGCAAGCGTGAGGACAACCGCTGGCTCCGCGACTACCGGCACGGCGCGGGCAAAGGCGACAAGGCGCCGCTAGTCATGGATGAGCCGACCTGGTCCTGGGGACGCAACCGCGCTGAGCCCTACTACGGCCAGGAACACGCCGCCCAGGCGACGCTGCTGCTCCAGGAAGTCGGCGACATCGACGCGACCGTCGCGGCAGGCGTCTGGTCACTTACAGCAGACGGCTGGCGCCCCGAGGTCGCGCGCTCGCTCGGTGACGCGCTCAGCGCAAGCCGTTCGCAAGACGCGAGCAAAGCGTTCTCGACCCTGGCCCACGCCCACTTCCCGGACCTCGCGACCGTCGACGGCAGCGCGCTGCTCAGCAAGCTCCCGAAGACCAAGTCGCTGCTCGCAGCGCTTGAGGAGCGCGCGGCCGCGCTCCAGACGGCCAGCCACACGAAGGCCGCTGCCGCCACCGCGCGAGAGCACGCGGCCGTCTGCCAGCTCTTCGGCATGCCAGCGAGCTCAATCGCCGTGCCCGAAGCAGCGCCGCGGCTGCCGCGCCACCTAGGCGGCGCGGGCTTCGACGAGAGCGGCTTGACCAGCTACGAGGACCGGCGGCGTAAAGGGCTCTGGTACGTGACACCGGCGGGCGACCTGCACGTCGGCAGAGAGAAACCGCGCGAAGCGACGGGCGTACTTGACCGCAGGGCGCGGCAGCGTCACGCCTTCGCGCACACTGTCAACTGGGTCGAGCCCGGCCACTATGTGCTGCGTGGGCGCGTTCACTGGACAACCTCTTACGTGTCCGGCGCGATCGTGTTCGGCTACACGCGCCGTGACCGCAACGTGCGCCTGGGGTTCTCGGCCGGCGACTTCCAATACGCCATCGGCAAGAGCGAGACCAACGACCGCAAAGGCCGCGTCCGGCTCTCCCTCGCCGGGCTGTGGGAACGCGACGGAAACCTCCCCGACGGCCGACGCAATAAGACAATCGAGATCCCTGAGGAACAAAACTGGTTCGAATATGAGCTCGTCGTGCGCGGTCCTCGCGTCGACGTGCGCGTGAACGGCGAGTCCGTGATGAACTACGGGGTCCACGACGGCACACCCATCGAGGGACACGTCGGCTTCGCGACGTCGACCGGCGCCATCCGCGTGCAGCAGCCGACCGTGCAGCGACTCGACGATGAGCTCAGCCCGCCGGTTTACGGCCTCGACATCGCCACCCAACCGACGGGCGACCTCGATGACTTGGTCCACCTGCAGGCGAAGGGAGTCCCCGTCGGCGCCGACGGCACGCTGATCCTCTGGCTGCCCAAGGTCGACGAGGGCTCGCCCGCCAAGAAGCTCGGCCGAGCCATTCGACCGCTCAGCCGCATCCTCCAACACCCGCTCGAATATCCGCAGAGGTGGGTGCTCGCGCACCCCAAGGGGATGACGAAGAAGCTCCTCGACGCGGTGCAGGCAGACCTCGCCGACCTTCGTAAGGCCCCGATGGATATCGTCGAACACGACGTCGGCATGCCGTTCGAGGGGCCCTACTGCTGGGTGATCTTCCTCGACGCCCAGGGCGTTCTGCGCGCCGCCGCCGAGAGCGTGGACCCGAGACTGCACTCCAAGGTGCAGCAGTGGTCGCGCAAGTTCCGACGGCGCCGCTGAGCGGCGCTCCTCATCAGCGCGGACCGCCCGGCGGCAACGAGCCGCTCGCCTCGGCCTCCATCTGCAGCCGCCAGAACGCTTGGCGCCGCGCTAACGGGATCGTCTCAAACTGCGGCCGACCGACCGGCGCCGCTCGCGCCTCTTCATAGATCTTCTCGATGTCCGCAGCGTGTTGATCCAACGCGGGCGGCGGCGACGGGATCTTCGACACGAGCTCACCCCAGAGACCAGGTTCGTCGAGCAAGCGGAGCATCGCCCGCGCGATGTCGGCAGAGTCGCCAGCGCGCGTGCTCATACCCGCGCCGCCAGACCGGTCGGGTAGCGCGCCTAGATCGCTGGTGATGCAGGGCCTCCCCAGCTCAAAGCACTCGTCGAGCACGATGCCGAAGGTCTCGATGCACGTGCTCGGAAAGACGCCGACGTCCGGCGCCACCGCGTGAAGCTGCTCAGGATCGAACACCCCGTGGAAGTTCACTGGCAGACCGGCGGCGATCGTGTGCATCTCGTCTCCGAACTGCGGGCTCTCGAAGTCACCGAGGACATGCAGCTCCGCTCGCCCTGGCCGCGCGGCCTCGACCTGTCGGAACGCGCTGACGAGCGCGTCGACGCCCTTGTGACGACCGACGCCACCCCAATAAGCGAAACGAAGCGGCGCACCAGGCGCCGGCGCGGCCAGCTTTGGCATCCCGTCAAAGCGCTGTCGGTAACCGAGCGGCAGCGTCCGGTATCGGCCCCGATCAATGCCGGTCGTCTGCGAAAGGAGATCTGCGGTCGAGTCCACCGCGACCAGGACGACGCGCGCCAACGACACCTCGGACCGATAACTGTCTCGGTATAGGTCGATGCCTTCATCCAGCTCGTGCTGCGGCTCGTGGCCATACTTCGGCACGCACGACCGGCAGCTCTCCGAGGAGAGAGACCGGCGACACGCCTCATCACCGACGCGCCGGCGGAACGCGCGCGGGCAGCTTGTGTAGTAGTCGTGGAGTGTCACGACGTTGGGGACGCCGACGCGCTCACAGATCTCGACGAGGTTGCACGTCAACCGCACCCAGTGGTGAATGTGGACCAGCGCAGGTCGGTGCTCTCGCAGGAACCGCTCGAACCGCTCCTCGACCTCGGGATGCCACATCTTGACGTGGTGGTCGAAGTAGAGGTCGTTGCGGTTGAGGCGATACACCGGGAGACCCTCGAACTCGTCCTCGACCAACCTGACCTCCTCGGCCCAGTGCTTGGTCCCTGTGAGCACCGCGACCGAAAATCCACGCGCCCGCTGCCGACGCGCGAGGTCGAGCGCATACGACTCTGAGCCGCCGCGACTCTCCGGCGCGAACTGGTGGATCACGTGCAGCACGTCCATGTCTGTGACGATGCTACGCATTGCCGGCGGACGATCGACCGTATCCGCGGCCGCAGCGCCCGTATTCCCTACTTGGTTCCGGCAGGCTGGGTGCCCTAATGTCCAGACACGCCCATACAAAGCCCGATGCTAGTACTCCGAATCCTGACATCCCTGACCGCGCTCGCCCTCGTCGCCGCCCCTGGCGCTCAAGAGCAGACCGCGAACAAGAAGCTCGACGCCGATCGCTTCGACCACTACGGCGACGGCATCGTCGCCGGCAGCCAACCGATGACGCTGCGCGCGGCGCTCGCGAACGCGAAGGCCCTCGACGGCAAGACCATCCGCGTACGGGCGCCGATCACCGGCGTCTGCCAGGTGAAGGGCTGCTGGATGAACCTCGGCCGAACCGACGCGAACGGCAATCCGCCGCTGTTCGTGAAGTTCAAGGACTACGGCTTCTTCATGCCCAAGGACTCAAGCGGCCGCGTCGCGATCGTTGAGGGCACGATGACCCTCAAGCAGGAGACCGTCGCCGAGACCAAGCACTATCTCGAGGACGCCGGCAAGCACGAGCAGGCCAAGAAGGTCACCCAGGGGCGTAAGATCCTCCGCTTCATGGCGAGCGGCGTCGCGATCGAGAAGCCGATCGACCTGACTGCCTACCGGCAGTTCGGCGCAGGCATCGCGGCAGGCGCGGCGCCCGCCACTCTCGCAGAGGTGATGGCATCACCGGCCGATTACGTAGGCAGGAAGGTCCGCGTGCGCGGCCCCGTCACCGGCGTCTGCCAGGTGAAGGGCTGCTGGATGAACCTCGGCAAGCCAGACAAGCAGGGCAACCCGCCGATCTTCGTCAAGTTCAAGGACTACGGGTTCTTCGTGCCGAAGGACGCCAGCGGCTGCGAGGCCGTGCTCGAAGGCCAGCTCTCGTTCAAGCAAGAGACCGTCGCCGAGACCAAGCACTACCTTGAAGACGCCGGTAAATACGAGGCCGCTAAGAAGGTCACCGAAGGGCGCAAGATCCTCCGCTTCATGGCCGACGGCGTCGCGATCACCAAGGCCGCCAAGAAGTAGGTCATCGACCCAACCCAGCGCGTCGCAGCCGGTCTGCGACCGCCCGCCACTCAGGCCGCTCCGGCAACGCCTCGACGTAGACGACCTCGCAGTCGCTCGCCGCGAACCGATGCATCGCAGCGTAGAGGCCGCTGGTAAACCCCGCGACGTCGGTCGGCAGGACCTCCGTCGTCGACGCGCCCTCTGCTCCACGAGCGTCCCCCCGCGCCAACAGCGCGAAGCTTTGCGCAGCGGCAGGTAGCTTGAGCGCGCCGTCGCGACCTCGCGCGACCTCGATCAACGGCAGCCCGGGCGCGTAGTGCCGCGCGATTCGGCCGGGCGAGCGGCGGGCCGCCCCGGCGTCCTCATCGCCTGCAGGCGCCGCGACCTCGAAGCCATGCTGCTGCAGCTCCTCTCGCGAGATGCCGCCGTCACGCAACAGGACCAGCGGACCGTCGCCCTCTACGGCCACGACCGTCGACTCGATGCCGACGTCGGTCGCGCCGCCGTCGACGACAGCATCAATGCGGCCGTCGAGGTGGTCGAGCACGTGCTGCGCGGTGGTCGGAGAGACCTGCGTGAAGAGGTTCGCGCTCGGCGCAGCGATCGGCACACCCGCAGCCGATATCAGGGCGCGCGCCACAGGGTGCGACGGCGCGCGTACGCCGACCGTGTCTAGTCCGCCCGTCACGACGTCCGGGACCGCGGCGGAGCGCGGCAGCACCATCGTCAACGGCCCGGGCCAGAACGCCGCGGCCAGCCTGTAAGCGGTCTCGGGGATCGCTCGCACAACATCGCCCGCCCGCGCGAGGCTATCGACGTGAACAATCAGCGGGTTGAACGATGGTCGCCTCTTCGCGGCGAAGACGGCGCGCACGGCCTCCTCGTCGAGCGCGTTCGCGCCGAGCCCGTAGACCGTCTCCGTCGGGAACGCGACGAGCTTGCCTGCCCGCAGCCACGCGCCCGGCTCATGCAGAGCATCGCGCAACCCAGCGCCGCCTGCCGCGTCGACCGCCAACCTGGCGGTCTCACGGAGCGGATGCTGGTTGTCCCCGTCAACGGATGTCATGGTGAGATTCTGCGGGTTGACGTAGCCTCGACTCAACCGTCGTCCGCCTAGCTAGCGTGACTTCTGCGGCTGACACCACAGACGGTATGGGTCGTCGAGACGCTCCATCTCCGCGAGCAACAGCGCCTCTAGCGCGGCGCGCTGCTCGGCGAACCGCGGGTCCTCGGCGAGGTTGAGCTGCAGCGCACCCGGCGCGTTCCCGGTGAGCGACTGCACGACGTCGACCGCGTGCTGCTCCAGCAGCTCGTGCGGGTTGTCCGCCAGACAGAACAGCTGCGTCTTGCGCACGCGGCCGCCTAACACGTCGTACTGGATCAACTTCCAGTCTCCACGACGCACGCAGCGTATGCCCGGCTTGGTCCCGCCGGCGTAGACGCCGTAGAGCACGTCCCGCGACGTCGCGCGCGCGCCGTCGAGCACGGGACGCATGCTGACACCCTCGACCGTCTCTGGCGCCTCGATGTCCGCGCAATCGCACAGCGTCGGCAGAAGGTCTAGCAAGTAAACGTTGCCTTGCACCCGTTTGCCCGCGAGCACTCCCGGGCCAGCGAAGATCAGCGGCACGCGCCACGTGTGCTCGTAGAGGTTCTGTTTCCCCTGGAGGCCGTGACGGCCGATCGCCATCCCGTGGTCCGAGGTGTAGACGATGATCGTCTCGTCGAGCTCCCCCATCGCATCGAGCCGGGCGATCACCCGCCCGATCTGCTCGTCGATGCTCTCATTGCACGCGAACTGGCGGCCGCGCTCGTTGCGGATCGTCGCTTCGTCACGGCGACGCAGGACACCCTGGACGTTGACCTCGTCACGGAGGCCCGGGTGGCCGTGGTGGAACGGGTGGGCCGGGAGGTAGTTCACGGGCAGCTTGGTCGCGTTCGACGGCGGCGCGCCCTGAGGTCCGCGGTTGTCGGCCCCGTGATAAGCGAGCAAGTCCTCCGGCGCCCACCTCGGGTCGTGCGGGTGCGAGAACCCGAGATAGATCAAGAACGGGTCTTCGTCATCGCGAGCCTCACGCTCGGCGAGATACTCAAGCACGCGCTCGGCGTGCCACGGTGAGCCGTTGTCGGCGTCTGCCTGGCGGCAGGTCTTGTCCTGAACGACCTCGAACTTCGCGTTCGCCGCCTTATAGCTGTTGCCGCGCTTGCACGTCCGCATGGTGTCATAGCCTGCGCGGTTGAAGACCGCCGCCAGCGTATGATCGTCGAGATCTTTGGGGCAGTTCGGGTTGTGACCCTCACCGCGGATGCCGCGCTTGGGGAGGTGCCATACCGTGCGCCCGCTCATGATCATGTGGCGCGAGGGGGTGCAGACAGCGCCCGACCACGACCCCATGTGATAGGCGGCGTCGACCACGGTTCCACGCGACGCGAGCGCGTCGATGACCGGCGTTCGACAGGTCGACGTAGGGTCGTAAACCTTCAGGTCAAAGGGCGACTGATCGTCGACGACGATCAGCAGGATGTTAGGGCGCGCCTGCGCTGCGAGCGGCGCCATCGCCAAGGCTGCGAGCGAAAGGAGGGAGCGGATGTGCATGGGCGCAGGGGTTGCGGGAGAATGCCAAGACATCGTCGCACCGCAGGCCCTATGAAGCACCCCCTCCTAGCCATCTCGACCGCGCTTACCCTGCTGGCGGGCGTCGGCGCCCAGCGGCCCAACGTCGTGCTCGTCATCACCGACGACCAGGGCTACGGCGACGTAGCCGCCCACGGCAACGAAATGATCCGCACGCCCAGCCTCGACGCGCTGCACGCCGACTCTGTGAGGCTGACGGATTACCACGTAGACCCGACCTGCTCGCCTACGCGCAGCGCGCTGATGAGCGGCCGCTACTCCACGAGGACCGGGGTGTGGCACACGATCATGGGCCGCTCGCTGATGGCAGCGGACGAGACGACGCTGGCGGAGCGCTTCGCCGCCAACGGTTACCGCACGGCCATGTTCGGCAAATGGCACCTCGGTGATAACGCCCCGTGTCGGCCGCAGGACCAGGGCTTCGAGCACGTCGTGTGGCACCACGGCGGCGGCGTCGGTCAAGGTCCCGACTACTGGGGCAACGACTACTTCGACGACACCTACGAGGTGAACGGGGAGTGGCGCGCGTTCGACGGCTACTGCACCGATGTATGGTTCGAGCAAGCCGCCGATTTCATCTCGCGAGAGGACGCACGCCCCTTCTTCGTATACCTGTCGACCAACGCGCCGCACGGCCCCTACCTCGTAGACCCGTCGTATTCGGCGTCGTACGAACGCGACGGCGTCGCGAAGACCATGTCGAAGTTCTACGGGATGATCACCAACATCGACGAGAACGTCGGCAGGCTCCGCGAGTTGCTCTCCGACCTCGACCTCGCCGACGACACCGTGTTCGTCTTCACGACCGACAACGGGACGGCTGCCGGTGACCGGCGACGCGGCGACGAGCCCGGAGAGTGGCCCGGTTACAACGCCGGCATGCGCGGTAAGAAGGGCTCCGAATACGACGGCGGGCACCGGGTGCCGTTCTTCGTCTACTGGCCTAAGGGAGGGGTAAGCGGCGGCCGCGACGTCGACGCCTTAGCCGCGCACGTAGACGTGATGCCGACGTTGACCGAGCTGTGCGGGCTTCAGGCGACGCCCGCCGTCGACGGTGACGGCGTATCCTTCGCGGGCCCGCTCCGCGGCCTTGAGCCGGAGACCGACCCAGACCGCACCTTGTTCGTGCACTCTCAGCGGGTCGAACACCCCCGCAAGTGGCGCAAGTGCGCGGTCATGACCGATCGATGGCGGCTAGTGAACGGCGCGCAGTTGTTCGACATGTACGCCGACCCCAGCCAACGTGACGACGTCGCCGCCGGCCATGAGGACGTCGTAACGCAGCTCCGCGCGGCCTACGAAAGCTGGTGGCGAACGCTTGAGCCGACCTTCAGCGACTACGTGCGCATCTCGCTCGGCGGCGCCCAGAACCCCACGCACCTGATGTCGCACGACTGGCACACGAACGACAAGCTCACGCCTTGGCACCAGAACCACGTTCGCAGCGGCGCGGTCAGCAACGGCCCGTGGGCCGTTCAGGTCGCCGCGGCGGGTCGCTACCGCGTGACGCTACGCCGCTGGCCTGCGGTCACGGCGCGGCCGATGGGGTGCGTCGCCGCGTCGCTCAAGATCGGCGAGCTGCGCGCGACCGTCGCCACCAATCCGGACGATCTGAGCGCGATCTTTGAGGTGTCGCTGCCTGCAGGGCCCGCGATGTTACAGGCCTCGCTTCGGCGCTCAGACGGCAAAGAGCACGGCGCCTACTTCGCCGAGGTCGAGCGCCTAGATTGACGTCGCGTCGCCACCTAGGGCTGCGCGCGAGGCAGCGCCGCGGTCAGCGCGGCACCGCATGCAGGGTGTAGTAGGCGACCGGATTCGCGATCGTGCTGCCGTCCACCGCGGGGACCTCAACGCGGATCTGGTAGACGAAGCCCTCCGTGAGGTCGAGGCCGAGCCGCGCAGACCGGCCGTTGCTCGACACCGACACGCGCTCGACCGCGACTTCGCCCCGATCCAGCTTCGGTGACCCGTAGCCGGGATAGTGCTTATAGCGCCAGCGCTGAACGCGGTAACGGCCGGCCTCACGCGCGCGCTCCGCGTCCGCAGGCCGCGTAAAGTGCACCACGAAGCCATCCTTCGCCGCCGCGACGCGCGACAGCTCGAACGGGATGGTGCGACCGTCCCAGACGACGCGCTGCAAGCCGAACTTCGCCGGCCCACGCGACCCCCAGCCGCGGCCGGTCTGTCCTACCCAGAGTTCACCGCGCTTGGAGAAGCGCGCGCGCACGACGCCGCTCTGCAGGTGGTCCGCGAAGTTGATCGCGCAGCCCTGGTATCGACCGTCGACCTGCTCAAGGACGATCCGAAACACGTTGGACCGCGTCTGATCACCGCAGAAGAGCTGCCCGACGAAAGGTCCGAAGCGGCCGCCCGTGTCGTCGAGGATGGGCTCACCAGGTGAGTTCGCGAGATCGCCGTGCGGGAACCACACCGCAGGTTGGCGACGAAGCTCCCCGTAGCGCTCGATCGAGATCTCGTTGAGGTCCTTGCCCGCATACTCCGGCGCGTCGGTGAGCGAGGAGGGGTGACCGTGAAAGTCCCCGCGGTCCATGACGTGCAGGCACGAGGTCGCGACCCAGTCGCCTTGGTTGTCCGTGCATAACAGCTCGCCAGCAGGCCCAAGCGCGACGCCCGCAGGCGAGCGGAGCCCGCTAGACCAGGGCTCGAAGACGCCGTCCGGCGTAATCCTGAAGGACCAGCCGCGGTACGGTACGGCGCGCCCCATCTTGCAATCGTGGACGCGCGCAAAGTCCCACTTGTCGCTCCCTGCCCAGCCAGGCCAGCTCAACGTCGTGTTGAGCGTGCCGTAAAAGTTGCCCTGCTCGTCGCGGACCAGCCCGTACGCGTATTCGTGGTAGTTGTCCGTCAGCCCCCACGCGTCGCAGACGGTGCGGAAGCGATCGGCGACCCCGTCACCGTCGTCGTCGATAAGCTCCGTTAGCTCCGGCCGCTGGACGCAGAAGACCTGGTTCGTCTTCTGATCGACGAGCAAGCCGAGCGGCTCGTGCAAACCGTCAGCGAACAGCGTCCAGCGATCACCGCGAAGGGTCCACACCTGACCCTCTCGCGTGCTCAGGAACAGCGTGCCGTCGGCTGCGAAGGACATGCCGCCGACCCCGAAAGCGTGACCTTCGGGCGTGCGGACGGTCTCGACGCGGTAGCCGTCTGGGATCACGTCCGGCTGCTGCGCCGACAAGGCGCACGAGAACGACAAGCTGCAGAGGATCAGAGATGAAGCGCGGGTCATCGGACGGCCTCGGGGTTACGGACGGTGACAGTGAACGTCTTGGTGCCAGCAGGCACCTCGAGGCGACCTTGGTTGAGGTCGCCGAGCGACGACGACAGCGTCAGGCCCGCCGCGTCGATCACGAACATCACGTCGGCAGCGAGCGGCGCGCCGAAGGTGAACGCGTAGACGAGGCCGACGCCTTCCGGCGCTGGCGCGATCGCCCACTCGACGGCGACGCCCGACCAGTCGATCTCGAACGTCGGCGTCGGCATGACGCGATATCCGCGGAAACGCGCAGGCTTGGACGCGCCGTCGGCGGCGCGCAGCGGAAAGCCGCTGTCCCCCACCGCGAAGCGAGGTCCCAGCGTCTTACAAGGTCTGCCCCCGCGGCCGTCGCGATCCGGGCTGACGTCGAGGAAGGCGCCCGCCCAACCAAACTGAACCGAGCAGCGCGCTGCGTCGAACGCGTAGTTCATCCCGCCGGGCAACCCTACCGCGACGGTGCGCGCGCTCGCGCGCTCCACGTGCACGCGCATCACGACGGGGTGGTGGTGCACCGAGATCGGCGTCACGCGCGGCCTGGCGCGCTTCTTCGTCGAAAGCGCGCGCCGCGGACCGCCCGCTGCGGCGTACGCGAGGTCAAGGACCTGGCCGCCACCGCCCTGGAAGAACTCGACCCGCAGCTGGTGTGCCCCCGCCGTCAGCTCGACGTCGCCGCGCTGCTCCTTAGAGGCTGGGTGCACGCCGTCGTAGGCGACGACCTCACGGTCGTCGACGAATACGCGTGAGCCGTCGTCGCTATTGAGGAAGAACGTGTGGGCGCCGCTTTCCTTCACCTCAATGCTGCCGGTGAAGACCGCGCCGAAGTCCTGGTTTTCACCGAGCGGCCCAAGCTCCAGCATGCCGCCCTCGAGCTCACCTTCACGGACCGGCGAGAGCGCCTCAAAGTCTGGCAAGCGCTGCCACTTGCCGCGGAAGACGCGGTAGCGCAGATTGTCGATCGGCACCTCTCGCCGGGCGACTGAGACCGCGCCGACGCGCAAGATCCCCTTCATGGTGTAGGCGTGGCCCGGCAGCGTGCAGACATAGGGGTAGTCTCCGTCGGTGGTCGGCGCCACGAACCAGATGGTGTCCTGCTGGTCGAGGAAGACCGCCTTCGTGCTCACGAGCACGTCGTCGAGGTCCGGCACGTAGTGCTTCTCGCTAGCTTGGGCGCCGAGCCGCAGCGTCGCGTCAGCGACCTTGGCGACGACCCCTTCGCCGCGTCGGCACAACACGAAGTTGTGTTGCATCGAGTCGGTGTTGACGAGCGTCAGCTTGACCTTGCTGCCGGGAGCGACCGCGAGGCGCTCCTGGTCGAAGCGCAGCTGCCCAGGCAGAACGCCCAGCTCGATCTCGTGATCGACCTGCTCAAATCCAGCCGGCGGCGCTTGCGCCCAAAGCGGGACGCACAGCGCAGCGTAGAAAAAAATGTGTGAGTGCGGCACACGACAGACCATACCCGAGGCGGCGCGGGCAGTTCGCAAAGAGGCGTCCCAGTCGACAGCGGAACCGCTATTTGCGCTGGTCTCTGCTCCAGAAGGCGAGCAAGGCGCACGATCCGATACGTTGCCGAGATGAATCTCGGAGAGCGTAAACGACGATGACGGGCCTGACCTTTCTGGCAGCGCTGCTGCCCTCAGCGCTCTTGCTGATCTACTTCATCAAGAAGGATCGCTTTCCGGAGCCCACGCATTTGCTGGTCAAGACATTCCTCTTCGGAGTGGTGAGCGTGGTCCCGATTGTCATCTTGGAGAACTGCATCTTGACCGCGGTGCTCCCGCTCTCTGGCACAGCGCTGAAGCCGCTCCTCACCGCGTTCATCGTCGCAGGGTTCAGCGAAGAGCTCTTCAAATTCTTGATCCTGCACTTCTTCTGCGCCAAGAAGCGCGACTTTGATGAGCCCATGGACGCTGTCGTCTACGGGGTCGTCGCCTCGCTGGGCTTCGCATGTCTTGAGAACGTCCTCTACGTCATGAACGGTGGCATGTGGGTCGCCGTAGTCCGATCCATCACCGCCGTGCCAGCGCACGCTGCGATGGGCGCTTTGATGGGCTACTTCTATGCGAGACAGCACTTCGGCGAAGCTCGGCGAGCGCGCTTGATGAGCAAGGCGCTCTGGGTGCCGATCTTGGCGCACGGGATCTACGACGTCTTCCCCATGTGCATCAGCGACGGGGTCGTCCACCCGACCGAGGACGTCGCCTTGACGCTCATCCTGATGTCGGCCTGGGTGGCGTTCATC
The DNA here is from genome assembly GCA_002684655.1 of Planctomycetota bacterium. Classification (GTDB taxonomy): domain Bacteria; phylum Planctomycetota; class UBA1135; order UBA1135; family UBA2386. The sequence continues at coordinate 20,683 of NYVR01000092.1, forward strand.
GTCTGGCTCTTCTGGAGCGCCGTCGCGATCTCCAATGAGATGCGGAATACGCAGTCCGCACGCTGATCTGAATGGGCATCGGGTGTTCGTGACCCGCGCACCAACGCGGGCGCGCAGCGATGCAGACCGGCGCGCGCTCGGACCACGACGATGCAAGTGGTAGGCCCTGCAGGACTCGAACCTGCAACCAAGCGGGTATGAGCCGCCGGCTCTAACCAATTGAGCTAAGGGCCCCCAAGGGGCAGAACGCTATACCATGCCGCAGCACCTCGCTATGACCAAGCTCCAACACGACACCCTGGTGCAGCGCCTCCGCGACCTGCAGACGGAGATCCGCTCTTCCCTGTGGAACCACGTGAAGACGCAGGCTGTGGAGCACCTCGCCCGCACCGTGCGTGACGACGACGGCGACACGATCTTCGGGATCGACGCAGAGGTCGAAGACCGGCTGCTTGAACGCTGCCAACGCTGGGGGCAAGAGCAGCACTTCACGCTCGTGGGTGAGGGGCTCCCCGAAGGCGGCCTCGAGTTCGGCGCGCCAGGTCGCGGCGGCCCGCCGTTCAGGCTGCTCGTCGACCCGATCGACGGCACGCGCGGGCTGATGTTCGACAAGCGCAGCGCTTGGTGCCTGATGGGCGTCGCCCCCGACCGCGGACAGGAAACGCGCCTCCAGGACGTGGAGATCGCCGTGATGACAGAGCTGCCGACGACGCGCCAACACGTCAGCGACGTGATCTGGGCGGTCGACAACGCGCCCACCAAGATCGAGCGGCACGATCTGCTGCGCCAGTCCGTGACCGAGCGACCGCTCCTGCCGAGCAGCGCCCGCGATCTACGGCACGGCTTCGCGTCCGTCGCCAACTACTTCCCCGGGGGCAAGGCGATCATCGCAGCGCTCGACGAGGCGATCCTCCGCCGCGCCATGGGCGGTTGGAACCCTGCAAAAGCTGAGGTCTACGCAGACCAATACATCTGCACCGGGGGGCAGCTAGCAGAGGTCGTCCTGGGCCGCGATCGCTTCGTGCTCGACGTGCGCCCGCTGGTCTATCAAAAGCTCGGCGTCGACTCGGCGCTGGCCTGCCGACCTTATGACCTCGCGACGTGGCTCGTTGGCCGCCAAGCAGGGTGCGTCGTCTGCGACCCCTTCGGTGCGCCGCTGGACGCCCCGCTCGACGTCACCACTAACATGTCCTTCGCGTTCTACGCCAACCGCACGATCGCAGACTTCATGATCCCGATCGTGCGCGAAGAGGTCGAGCGGGCGCTCTGTTGAGACGGCCTACGCGAGCATCATCTATGCCAGCCGTCGACAGCGACGAAGCGATCTTCTTCGGCGACCCAAGCGGTAAGCTTGCCGCCGTATACGCACCCAGTGTCTAGGCCGACACAGTGCGGGCGGACGACGAGGCCGCGGCGCGCCCAATGCCCGAAGACGACGCGTTTGTCACCGCGATAGAAGTCGTCCCATGGCCGGAACGGCGGACCTGGCGGCGGCCAATCGCGGTCCGGCTGCGCGCCGCTCGCGTCGCAATAGCGCACGTTGACGGCGAAGTCCGCCTCGTCTGCCCCGAGCGCCGACAGCCGCGCCTCGTCCCAGCTCGGGTGCAGCCCGGCGTGCACTGCGATTACGTCATCGTAGACGCGAACCAGCGGCTGAGAGCCCAACCAAGCGCGCTGCCGGCGGTCTCCTTCACCCTTGCGAAGCCAGTACAGGTCGTGGTTGCCGAGGACGGGCTGGGCGTCGATCTCCATCAAGATCTCCAAAACACCCGGTGAATCGGGGCCCTTGTTGACCAAGTCGCCGACAGGCACAAGCTGATCCTGCCCCGCCGCGAACCCCACTGCCTTCAGCAGAGTAGCGAGCTGGGCTGAGCAGCCTTGGATGTCACCGACGAAGATCCTTCGCATGTTGCAGGTCCAGGGTGCATTGTTCCGCTTGACGACCGCTAGGCAATGACCTGCCCAGCAACGCTGCGTTCATGACTCGACTCGTCCGCGCCGCCACCTCGATCTCCGCGATCACCCTGATGTCACGCATCTTCGGCTTGGTCCGAGATCGGCTGATGGCCCAGACGCTAGGTGCAGGGTGGGTGCAGGGGACGTTCCTGCTCGCTTGGACGATCCCGAACCTGATGCGCAGGCTGCTGGGCGAGGGCGCCCTGTCGGCCTCGCTGTTGCCACAGTATGCCAAGACGCGGCGGCGAGACCCGGCAGCCGCCAAGCTGCTGCTAGAGGAGGTCATGGGCGCCGTAGTCAGCATCTTGACTCCGATCTGCCTCGTCGTCGCGACCGCCAGCCTGCTGATCCCAGCGGAGTGGCTGCCGGCTCCCGAGGAAGGCGGCACAGCGGCGATCCGCTTGCTGCTGATCCTCAACTCGATCTTGTTCGCCTACTCGCTGCCGATCTGCCTCGCCGCAGTCGCCACCGGCGCGCTGAACACGCTCGGATCCTTCGCGCTGCCGGCGTCGATCCCGATCGCGCTGAACGTGATCTGGATTGCTGCCCTGCTCGCAGCGAAGCCGCTGGGCCTCCTCGTAGATACGGACGTCGCGACCTTGGTCGCCGGCAGCTTAGCGTTCGGAGGCGGAGTCCAATTGCTGATCGTGATCACGCCGCTCGTGCGCCGCGGAGAGCTCGGTCGCATGCGCTTAGGACTGCCAAAGCGCGGCACGCCAGCGTTCACGGTCTTCGCGATGATGTTGCCAACAGTGCTGGGGATGTCGCTGAACCAGATCAGCAGCATCATCGACCAGCTGCTCGCCTACTACGTGATCGAGCCTGGCTCGAACATGTACGTCTACCTCGCTAACCGCCTGCTGCTGTTCCCGCACGCGTTGACCGCGCTCGCCGTCGCTGTCGCGGTCTTCCCCAAGCTCGCTAACGAAGCGAGCGACGAGGACCGCGCGAAGATGCGCAAGACGCTCGACCTGGCGGCGTCGGCGACGATCTTGGTGACCCTGCCCGCGGCGCTCGGCCTGATCCTGTTAGCCGATGACGTGGTTGAGGTCTTGTTCAGCGGCGGCCGCTTCGGCGCCGAGGAGGTCGCCCAGACCGTTCGAACCTCGATCTGTCTCGTCGCGGGCCTGCCGTTCCTCGGGCTCGCGCAGCTATACGCGCGGGCGTTCTACGCGGTCGGTGACACCGCGACACCCGCTCGCACGGCAGGGCAACTGGTCGTGCTCAATGTGCTAACCAGCGTGACGCTTGTGCTCACGACCAACCTCGGGACAGCCGCACTGACGCTCGCCAGCAGCCTCGCCTCTATGGGCAACGCGATAGCGCTATCGGCGCGGTTCCGACGGCACGCGCCCGCCGGGATAGGTCTAGGGAGCGCGTGGCTCCGCTCCGCGGCAGCGACGGGCGCCATGGCGGCCGTCGTTCCGTTCGCCCGGATTGCCCCAGCCGACGCGCCGCTATGGCTGCGCGCTGGCGGCAACCTCGCGCTGCCTGTGAGCCTGGGGATCCTCGTCTATGTCGGCGCCCACGCGCTGATGGGCTCGCCCGAACTCAAGGCGCTGCGCCGACGCTGATCTTCACTCGATCCGCTCAAACTCAAGCCACGAACGCTCACCCTGCATCACGCGCAGCCCTCCTCGGACCGCGCGGACGACGCGCTGTTCCTGCGCACCGTCCTTGGCGAAGTGGAGCTCGCCAGACGTGTCCGAGAAGAACTCCAACCGCGTGGTCATGCGCACCCCCCTGTCTGTAGGCCGCCACTCTCGGACGCCGGCGTTAACCAACGGATGCTCCTCGTCCGGGCCAGGCGCCGCGAGCTGCAAGCACAAGTGCCGCCGCGTGATCACGAGGTAGCCCTTGCTCTTACGAAGGTCCGCGATGCCGCCCTTGACCCGACCAGTGAGACGGTAGACGCCCTCGTATGGGTGCCGTTCCGGCGTCCCCGGTATCGCCGCGCGCGCGCGCTTCGTAGTCGCCGGCGCCTGCTTAGTAGGGTCCTGTAGCCACTCGCCACGGCTCGCTGCGACCCCGCATATCGACGCCAGCAACAGGCAGGACCGGATTCGTGAGGAGTTCATCATTTTTCGAGAAGCAGCTCAACGCGCTCGAGGCGCAGACCAGGCGTGAGGGTGACCGGTCGGGACGCGAACAAGGGCTCACCCTTGCGACGCTTCGGTCGCCACTGCGCTTCGACGGTTCGACGACCCGGCAGCAAATTCGTCAGCTTAAATGAGCCGTCTTGGTCTGTGCGGACCGCGCGACGCTGCTCGATCCAAACCACCGCGTTCGGCATAGCCCGGAGGTCAGGACCCAAGACACGGCCAGCGACCGTCGCGCCGCGCGAAACCCTCAGTTCGAATTCTCCGCCTCGCACCGTCCTCGCCTCGTCGTAAGCGACGGTGTCGGGCAGGCCGTGGCAGATCAGGCGGGCCTCGATGTCCGCGCCGACGTGGTCGATCACGAGGCGCCCGCTCGGGTCTGGTCGCGCCTGCACTCCGGGCAGGCCGCGCGCGAGCACGAGCAGGTCCTGAGGCTGCAAGCCAACGTCCGCGTCGACGACCACCCTGCCGCGTCGCGGCTGCGTCCGCGTCATCGTCACGACCACGTCCTCAGGCGTCGACTCGGAGACGCTCGGCAGCCGCTGGTGCGCAATCTCGAAGCCGGAGGCCCGCACGCGCAGACCCAGCGCGTCTAGTTGGCCGTCGTAGCCGGAGACCGTAACGACGCCCTGCTCATCGGTCTCTGCGCGCGCGAGGTCTACCCCGTGCTCACCGCCGCCCATCACGAAGACCTCTGCGCCGACGACGGGGCGAAACCCTGCACAACGCCAGCCCATGCACCAGAAGTAGACGGGCTCAGCTACGCGGGCAGTGAGGGTCGCCGCGCCGCGGAGCGTGATCACCTTCGGCGACTTTCCCAGCCGCAAGTTCGCAAACCCCGCGCCGAACCCCTCGCCCTGGTAACGGACAACGCTGTATTCGGGCACGAGGTCTGCGCCCAACGTGACGGTCGACTCTTTCGATGTCATCCGACCGAGCGGGGGCGGGGGCGACGGCGAAGAAAACGCCAAGCGATCCGGGAAGAAGGTCAGGTCAAGCTCGGGCGACTGATCAGCTGGCGCGTCAAAGCGGACCACGACGTGATTCGCCGCGTAGTATTGGCGCCACTTCCACGCCCCAAAGCTAAGGGCCGCTGTCGTCACCACGACCAACATCGGCTTCCACGACCAATTGGTCGAAGATCGTCGTCGAGATCGAGAGCTTGCCACGACCGAGAAGATAACGTTCGCTTCACGCGATGTGGATCTACCTGCTGCGCCACGGCATCGCCGAGGATCCTCGACCAGGGCTGGTCGACGACGATCGAGCGCTGACCGACGAAGGCCGAGCTCGCCTGCGCGCCGCGAGCAGAGCATGGTCTCTGCTCGTTCATCCGCCCGAACTCGTCATCACGAGCCCGCTCCGCCGCGCGCGCGAGACCGCCGAAATCTTCCGCAACACGTTCGACGTTGAGGCGCCGCTCCGGGTCGAGGAGGCGGTCGTCCCCGGCGCGGGGCCTGCGCGCGTCGTGACGTTGCTCGAATCTGAGATGCTGTCCCGGACCGGGAGCGTCGCCGTCGTCGGCCATGAACCAAACATCGGCTACGTGCTCGGCGCGCTGCTGACCGGTCAGCTCCGGGTCCACGTGTCGCTGGACCGAGGCGCGCTGGTCGGGCTCCAGTCGGAAGGTACGACGAGCCTAATCACGGGGCTGCGCTTCGTCCTCAGTCAACAGGACGCGGCGAAGATCACTTAACACGGGCGGTCAGCTTGACGTCCTTAGCGCCGTCGACGCCGACGTTGATGATCCCGCACGCGTAGGTCGTTCGCTCGCGGCCGCGCCTGCCGACGATCAGCTCTGCCTCGTACTGGCCCGGCTGCACGTCGTCGGTGGAGAAGCTCCCGTCCTTGTCGACGCCGAAGCCGACTTTGCCGTCGTCCGGATCACCTGGCGCTGGGTCACCGATGCGCTGAAGGGTCATGTAGCGCCAACGCCCCTTGTCTGGGATCCCCGACATGTCCACGGTCCCAGTAGCCATCAGCTTGGCCTTCAGCTGCACGACCAGACCCGTAATGGGCAGCGTGGCCTTCACCTCGAGGTCTTTGAGCTCGGCTTCGAAGGCCTGATCGTCGTCACCGCCGCGCACGCGGATCGTGTAGGAGGCCTCGGCCACATCACGGAAAACGAAGGTCCCGTCGTCGTTCGTCCCGACGAACTTTCGGACGCGCCCGTCGTCACCGCGCGCCCCCAGCTGCGCGCGGGCCTGCACATACATCTTCGCTGCCGGTCTTCCATCGGGTAGGTAGACGACGCCGCTGATCGAAGACGTGTTGATGTCGACGGTGAGCTCCCGCGGCTCACCCTCGGCGAGCTCAAGCGTCTGCGACCACATCGCCTGCCCGGGGCCCATGAACATGCCGCCTTCGCTCCCCATCACGGCGACGCTGCCCTTTCCGGCGGAGACGACGCCGAGATCAAAGCGCCCGCGCTCGTCGACCTCGCCCGCAAAGCGCCGCTTATTGAGCCTGGCGACGATCGTGTAGCCCTCAGCTGCCCGGCCGTTGATCGTCACCGACCCCGTCAACCGGGCCGTCGGACCATCGAGCGGCTTGTCGCCGACCTCCAGCCTGACCTCGGCATCTTGACCCGACACGATCTCCACGCGCTCGCTCGGCATCTTGGCGTCGATAAACATCGACTGCGCGATCTCGAACGTCGCCCCAGGTGATCGCAGCGTGTCTAGCGAGCTGACGGCAGCGACCCAGTAGCGGCCAGGTTGCAGATTGCGGACTACGAAGGTCCCGTCGAGGCCCGCGGTGACCAGCTGCGGCACCCCCTCTAACGGTCCGCGCGGCCCTCCGCCGCCTCCTCGCACGATCGCGACGCTGAACTTGCCCGGTAGCGGCGGCTTGCCGTTCTCGCTCAGCACACCGCGCAGCGCGCCCGGCTGGATCATCGTCAACAAAAGCTCTTGCTGCTCCTTCGCCTCGCCGTGAACGACGCCCCAGAGCGGGTGGTCGGCGCTGACGCGCAGCGAGGTCGCGCGGATCTTGTCGATGGTGACGCGTCCGTCCTCGTTGGTGCGTCCGCAGTTAACGGGGACTTCGACGATCCGGTCACCGCGCGGCTCTGCGTAGATCGCGACGTTGCGGATCGGCTGCTGTTCTTGATCGACGACGCGCACCGCGAAGAGATTGGGCGCCTTCAGCTTGACCGAGGCAGCGACGTCTTCTTCGACGATCTCGAACACCGCTGAGCCCGTCGCTTGACCCTCTACGTCCGCGAGCAGCGTGTAGGTCCCTGCGTGCAGATCAGACACCGTCCACTGACCTTCATCGACGCGCTTCAAGCGCTCTTCCAGCGGGACGGGCGGCGCGAACCCCATCAAATACATCTCCGCGGCGCCGTCGCCCTTGCGGCCCCGCAGCAAGCGGAACCTCACCTTCTCCGCCGGCGAACCGTCCGCGAGCTGCACGGAGATCGTCGCCGAGAACATGGCTGGCAGCGTCACCACGACGTCGCCGTTGATCGACTGTGGATCGGCGAGCACCCAGGCGTGCTTGGGCGAGCGACGCGCCGCTACCGTCACCTTGCCGGGAGCGAAGCCCGTCCCGTCGATCTCACCTGCCGCGTTGGTCTCGCCGAGCAGTTGGGCCAAGTCCACAGGCACGAGCGACAGCGTCGAACCCGCAGCGACCTCCGCGCCGGCGATCGGGTCACCCTTGGTGTCGACTACCTTGGCGTAGAGCTCTTCACCCAAGCGCATGCCGACGCGCCCGATGTTCTTCTCTTGACCGGCGCGCACGATCACGCTGTCCCGAACAAACGAGAGGTGGTCGCGCGCTGTCACGGCGAACATGTTGCTACCGGGAATCACTCCGACGAGCCGGAACGATCCGTCGGCGGCAGAGCGCGTCGTCGGGATCGGGAAGTCGTCGAAGACGCGCTTCACCCAGGGCGGCATCGGAAGCACGCTGACCGGCGCCCGCGGCTCGCGGATCAGCAGCGCCCCCTCGGGGTCAAAGCGCTCAGCAGGGAAGAAGCGGGCCAACGCGCCAGGGATGTCAGCGGCCCGTATAAGCGCGTCTGGCAGCGGCTCCCCCTCGGCGTCGTAGACCACGCCGGTGATTACGCCGGCGTTGTTCAGCACGACGTCGCCGAGATCAACGATCTCGCCGGGGGACGGCGCCTTGGCGAGGACCTGGTGGGTCGGCGCGTCGGTGTTCATCCCAGCGAACATCAGATAGAAGCCCCGCGGCCAGACGCCGGTGATCTCGAACCGACCGTCGTCGCCGGTGAGCGCCTCGCCCGCGACGAGCTGCGGCGTGAAATCTGCAGGGTCTGCGAACAAGTCGGCCTGGATGTTCAGGACCGAGTCCATCGCGCCTCGATAGATGCGGACGCCGGTCTGCGGGACCGGCGCCTTGCGGAAATCCACCACGCGCCCGCGGAACCCGCACAGACCTGCACGGATATCAGGGTCGTCGAGCAGCGGATTCCCGCGCGTCGCGACCGCCTCGCGCGCGACGACGTCTCCTCTGGGCGGCAGCGCAGCCTCAGCGGCGACCACCTGCGTTTCAGCGGCGCGACCCGAACCCGCTGCGACATTCGGCGCGAGCGACGGCGGCGCCGCCGCGTCTCCTAGCAACCACCATGAGCCGACCGCGGCGACGACGATCAAGAAAAGGAGCGTGATGGTTAGGGATCTCTGCATAACAACGAGGAAGACAAGATGCAGTGGCCGAACAGCGGCCCATTCTGCCGGCGTTTGCGCGGGGCGCGCTAATTATTACGCGTCAGCCAGCTCGTGGGCTCGCCACATAGCGATCGTCGCGAGCACGATCGCGTGGTCAATCTCGCCGCTGCGAACGAGCCCGTCGATGTCGGCCGCAGCTACGGTCACGACCTCTATGTCCTCGCTGAGGTCCTGCTGCAGCTCGCCTGCGCTCGTGCATCCCTTGGCAAGGAAGACAAAGCAACGGTTCGTCATCATCGAAGGATTCGGGTTGTTGTCGCCCAGCGTAATCCACTCGGCAGCAACGTGACCGGTCTCCTCCCTCAGCTCTCGCGCCGCGGCGTGCAGCGGGTCCACTTCGCCGGGGTCGATCAGACCGCCTGGGAGCTCCAGTGATACGCGCTCGTTACCTTGGCGCCACTGCCGCACAAACACGACCTCACCGTCGGCCGTGACGGGGACGATGTTGACCCAGTTGGCCGTGTCGATCAGGAAGAAGGGGACCTCGACGCCGGTCCGCGGCGAGCGCTGACGCGAACATCGGACGTCGAATACGAGGTGTTGCGTGAGGATCTCGTCGCCGAGCTTCTCCCAGGGTTTGGTCATCTTCCTAGTTCGAGTCCTTGCAGGCGTTGCCCGGCCGTCGCCGTGGCAGCGTATTCGAGCTGTCGAGGTCCGTTGACCACGAGGTAGCCATCGCCGAAGCGCGCCGTCTCCAGCACGAAAGCTCCAGCGGCGTCCGTCTTGATCACGTTTGGGAGATCGACGATGGCGCCGTCGAGCACGCGTCGACCGAGCGCGACGGGTGGCTGCACCGCGTTCGAAGGCCGCCACCGCACAGATGCGTCACCGAGCGGAAACCCGCCAGGTCCGAAGAGCACGCCCTCGAACGTCGCCGTCAACCCGGACGCCACGCGCTCGTCGGTCGTGGCCGGCAACAAGTCGTAGTTCGCGAAGCCTGCGCCGGGGTCCACCAACTCCGAGTAGGTCAGGTGACGCGGCGCCTGGACAATCAACCGCGCCGCAATGTCGCCTGCAGACAGCAGCGCGAAGGTCCCGTCGACGCCAGTCCTGGTCGTCACCGCGCCGCCGCCCGCGACCTGCCAGATGACGGTCGCGCCCGGCACAGGCTGCAGCCCCGGCCGAGTGCGCACGCACCCCCGCAGCGGCGTCCTCTGCAGCGGCTCTAGACGTATTCGCCGACCGCGCGACGGGGCGGGCACCGCGTCGACGGCGGCCGGCCGGTGCAGCGCGTGCCGCACCAGCAGCGTCTGCACGCCGGACGGCAAGGGCCCGATCTCAAACGCGCCGTCCACGCCCGTCGTCGCGGTGAGGCCCAGCGGATCACCGCCGCGCAGCGTGACGCGCGCTCCAGACAGCGCGACCCCGGCCGTGTCCGTGACGCGACCGGCGACGGCGACGCCCGCCGTCATTTGCACGACCTGCGCCGGGGGCTCAGGTCCGCTGCGAACTTGGACCGCGGTAGCCGCGACCAAGCCAGAGGTCGTCGCGGCCTGTAGCTGGTAGCGACCTGACGCGGCGAAACGCACCGCGAGCGCGGATGCGCGCGAACGATAGACGTGATCGTCTGCCGCCCCGGCGTGAAGGTTCTGATCTCGACTCACTTCACGCGCGACCATCATCAGGTGCTCAGACCAGGCGCGCTGCTCGATCGGGTCCATCGCAGACAAGCTTCGACCGTCGCTTGATGACAACCCAGACGTCCCGGCGAACCGCACGAAGACGTCGTCGACAGGTCGGCCTCGCGAATCAACGAACTCAAAGCGGCGCACACAAGACCACGCGTCGGAGACGAGGCGCACGGTCTGAGGGTCCTGCTCGTCGCTGCCCGGTCGCGCAGGCGCCAGTCGCAGAAGAAAACCCTCGGCCACGACTGCGAGCTGGGCAGGCTCTTCGAGCGGCACGAAAGCCAGCCCGCGCTCGTCCGTGAACGCGAGGTCTGCGCCCGTCGCCAGCCGGCGCACGACAGCGCCCACCACCGGCTCTTCGCCGACATGCTCCACGACGCGCAAGCACACGGTCGGCCGGTCGGCGAGCCGTCCCGGGTCAATCTCGACAACCGCTGTGCGCGCCGCTTCGACACCGTCCGGGAGCGAGTTCGGACCCAGCGCAGGCCGCCCCAGGGCGTCCCCTGTGTCTAGAACGACCGGCGCGACGACGCCAGGCGGCGCGTCGAGCGCGCCGGATCGGGCGAACCACATCACGGCGCCGCCGAGCGCGACCAGGGCTAAGAGCAACAGCGCAGCTCGCATGACAGGCGCAAGAGCATACCTCCCCCCGTATGCTGCCTCCTGCATGTCCTCCTCGAACGGAAAGATGCACTGGCTCTGGTGGCCCTTGCTGACGCTGTCGGTCGCGGCCGCAGGTTGGTTCGCCTACGCCGTCAGCCGACGCTTGCCGTATCCGCACGAGCTCGAGTGGATGGAGGGCGCGCTCGCCGACCACGCTGCGCGCGTCGCCGACGGCCTGCCGCTCTACTGCGAGCCCAGCGCCGAGCACGTGCCGTTCCTTTACTCGCCGCTGCTGTTCTGGCTCGGCGGACTCGGCATGTCGTTGGGCGTCGACGGCGTGATCGCGCTGCGATCCATCGCCTGCGGCTTCTCCGTCGGCTGCGCCATGCTGATCGGACACTGGGTGCGCGTCGAGTCAGGCAAGCTGGTGCCGGGACTGGTGGCGACCGGCATGTTCCTGGCCGGCTACGGCTGGCTGGCGTGGTGGTTTGACCTCGCGCGCAACGACTCGCTGTTCGTCTTCCTAGCGCTCGCCTCTGCGTATCAGCTCCGGCACGGAGGCGGACGGCGATGGCTGTGGGCCGCGATGCTGGCGACAGCCGCGCTGTTAGCCAAGCAGTCGGCGCTGATGTGGCTGCCGGCCGTCGGCGTGGGTTGCCTGTGCTGGGACTGGCGCGTAGCGCTGAAGTACGGGCTCACGTGCGCAGTCATGATGGGTGCGTCTTTGGGCCTGCTGCACTTGACGACGAACGGGTGGTCGACGTTCTACCTGTTCGAAATGCCGAGCCTCCACGGCGTCGTCGGCGACCGCAAGCTGGGCTTCTGGATCGAGGACGTCGTGCCGATGTCGCCGCTGTTGCTGCTCGGGTTGATCGGCTTCGTCACGCGAATCCGAAGCGACGCTGGCGCCGCGCTCTACCTAGCGGCAGTCGGCAGCGGCGGACTGCTGACGTCATACCTGTCTCGCATGCACGTCGGCGGCTTTGACAACGTGATGATGTATGGCTTCGCCGGCGGATGCGTGCTCGCCGGCGTCGCCGCAGCAGCGCCCTTGAGGTCGCTGCGCGCCGCCGCGCCCGCGCTGCTGCTGGTGCAGCTCGCCTGGCTTGGCTCTTCGGCCTACGCGCGCGGCGACGCGACGCTGTTCCCGTCAGCAGCACACGCGCGCGCGCATGAGCAGCTGCGCGAAGTCGTCCGTAATCAGGACGGCGCGGTGTGGATCCCAGGACACGGACACATCACCTACAGGGAAGGCAAAGGGACCGGCGCGCACGGTCAGGCGATCTTCGACGTCCTCCAGCTCCTGCCGAAGTTGCCCGACGGGATGCTCGACCTCACCGCGCTCTCCGACCCAGCGAAGCTCGCACACCTCCCAGAGCGGGCCCGCATAGCCGTCCAGAAGATGATGGGGCAATGCACGCGAGCGCTCGCGGAGCGCCGCTTCTCAGCGGTGATCATCGACGAAGTCGGCGCGGGTGAGTTTCCGGTGCTCTTCGGCGCAGGGCTCGTCGGCGCAGACGGGCGCGCAGGGACAGGCGACGAACCCTACGTACGCGCTCCAAGACACGCCGTCGCGGATCCAAGCGCGATCCGCCCGCTGCTGGGCTATGACGTGCACAGCCCCTACGTGATGCAGCGGCGACCGCAGTGAGTCATCGGGCGGCCCCGCGGCCGGCGCCGCGTCAGGATCACCAACGCGACGATGCTCAGCAGAGCTTACCCAGGGCCGCCTGGACTGCCTTGCCGTCGGCGAGGCCCTTGTAGCGCCCCATCCACTCCTTCATGAAGCGGCCGCGGTCCTTGCCGCCCTCAAAGCCGATTTCAGCGGCGAGCTCGCCGACCTTGGCCTCAACGTCCGCGGCGCTCATTTGCTCAGGCAAGTAGCCCTCGATCATCTCGATCTCGCGCTGCTCACGTGCCGCGATCTCATTCCGCCCCGCCGCCGTCGCTTGGTCGACCGTGTCAGCGCGTGTCTTGACGGCCTTTTGCAGGATCGCGAGCTCGTCTTCATCGGAGAGCTCGCCCTCCGCCTCAGCCTTCTTCTTGATGTCGCTGATGATCATCCGCAACACCGTGAGCTTGTCCTGCTCGCGGGCCTTCATGGCCGCCTTCATGTCGGCGGTCAACGTGTCCAGGTATGCGGCCATCAGTCGTTCTTCTCCTCTTCGCTGCCGGCCTCCTGGCCGCTGGCCTCTGGCTCTTCCTGCGGGATCCTAGCGACGCTGACGAGCTTGTCGCCCTTGCGCAGCGAGATGCAGCGTACGCCCTGGGTGTTTCGACCGATGACGCTGATGCCGCCGACCTCAGTGCGGACGATCTGGCCGTCCTTCGTGATCATCATGACCTCGTCGTCATCGGCGACGCTCAGCAGGTTGACCACCTTGCCGTTCCGCTCGGTCGCGCGGATATCGATGATGCCCTTGCCGCCCCGCGTCTGAGAACGGTACTCCGAGACGCTGGTGCGCTTGCCGTAGCCATTCTCGCAGATCGTCATCAGCGTGCCGCCACCGTCGGTCACCACCATGTCGCAGACTGCGTCTCCAGCGTCGAGCTTGATGCCGCGGACGCCGACCGCGGTGCGACCCATCGCGCGCGCGCCCTCTTCACCGAAGCGGATCGACATGCCGTTCTTGGTGCCCAGCACGATGCTGTCGCCCTTGCTGCACATGTTGACCCCGACGAGCTCATCGCCGTCGTCCAGCCCCAGCGCGATCAGCCCGTTGGAGCGGACCTTCTTGTAGGCGCTGAGGACGGTCTTCTTGATGACGCCCTTGCGCGTGGCGCTGATAAGGAAACGCTCGTCGTCGAACTCGTCGACGCGGAGGATCATCGTGATCTCTTCGTCGTCTTGGGTCTCGACGACGTTGATCAGCGCGCGCCCCTTCGCGGTGCGTCCGTAGCTGGGCAGCTCATAGACCTTCCTTACGTAGACCCGGCCACGGTTCGTGAAGAACAGCAGATAGTCGTGCGTCGACGCGACGAACAGCTTCCACAGGAAGTCTCCCTCCTTGAAGTCGGCGCCGCTGACGCCCTTGCCGCCTCGCCCCTGCGTCCGGTACTGATCCAGCGCCGTGCGCTTGATGTAGCCCTGGTGTGTGCAGGTCACGACCATCATCTCTTCGGGGATCAGGTCTTCGTCGACGAAGTTGCCGACCTCCTCGTCGCTGATAACCGTGCGGCGATCGTCACCGTATTGCTCGACCATCTCTTTCAGGTCCGTCCGCATCAGCCCGAACAGCACCTCGCGGTCGGCCAAGATCGTCTTGTAGTAGGCGATCTTCTCCAGCACCTCCTGGTGCTCCGCCTCCAGCTTCTCGATCTCGAGGCCGGTGAGCTGCGAGAGTCGCATGCTCAAAATGGCGCGTGACTGGATGTCGCTGAGCTCGAAACGCGCGATCAGGCGCTGCCGCGCCTCGTCGGTGTTGGCCGACGACTTGATGATCTCGATGACCTCGTCGATGTTCGCGACCGCGAGGCGCAGGCCGTCGAGGATGTGCAGGCGCTCCTCGGCCTTACGGAGCAAGAAGCGCGTCCGACGGCGGATCACGTCGATCCGGTGGTCGCGGTAGCACTCGAGCATCCGCTTGAACCCGAGCGTCCGTGGGCGGCCGTCGACGATGGCCAAGTTGATGATCGAGAAGGTGCTCTGCAGCTGCGACATCTTGAACAGCTTGTTCAAGGTCACCATCTCGTCGTCGACGGCCTTCTTAAGCTCGACCACGAGGCGGAGGCCGACGCGGTCGTTGGACTCGTCGTTGACGTCGCTGATCGTGTCGATCTGCTGCGTCTTCACGAGGTGCTGGATCCGCTCAAGGATCGTCGTGGTCTTGATCTGATACGGCACCTCGGTGAAGACGAGCTGCTTGCGGCCCTTCTTCTCCTCGAGGTGATACTTCGCGCGGCACGTGACGGAGCCGCGGCCGCTGGCGTAGGCGTTACGGATCCCGCTGCGCCCCATGATCATGCCGCCGGTCGGGAAGTCCGGGCCCTGCACCGTCTGCAGCAGCTCGTCGAGCGTGATCTCGGGGTTGCTGTAGAGCTTGTCGAGCGCGCTCGCCACCTCGCGGAGGTTGTGCGGCGCGAGGCTCGCGGCCATGCCTACCGCGATGCCGGTCGAGCCGTTGCAGACGAGGTTTGGGAAACGACCGGGGAGGACCACCGGTTGCATGCGCGTGCCGTCGTAGTTCTCGACGAGATCGACCGTCTCCTTGTCGAGGTCCTCCAGCATGTGCGTCGCCGGGTAGGCGAGCCGCGCCTCGGTGTATCGCATCGCCGCCGGTGGGCTGCCGTCGATCGCCCCGAAGTTGCCCTGACTGTCGACCATCGGGTAGCGCGTCGTGAAGGGCTGCGCCATACCCACCAAGGTCGGATAGACCACAGACTCGCCGTGCGGGTGGTAGTTACCCGAGGTGTCCCCGCAGATCTTGGCGCACTTGCGGTGCTTGCCACGCGGCCCGAGGTTCAGGTCGTTCATCGCGACCAATACTCGTCGCTGGCTAGGCTTGAGGCCGTCGCGAGCGTCTGGCAGAGCGCGCGAGAGGATCA
>NYVR01000093.1 GCA_002684655.1 Planctomycetota bacterium
CGTCGGTGAATTGGACGGGGAACCAGCCCGCCTGGAACGAATACGTCGTGACGACGGGCTCGTAGTAGGCCTTGCCCACGGCGATGAAGTGGTCGGGCGCGACGACGCCGATGCCAAACGCGTCAAAGTCTGCGCGCGAGAACGCGGTGCGCGCCTGGAGTGCCTGCGCGAGCGGTGTGTTGCTCAGCTCGCGCCCGCCTTCGGGCCGCTGGTCACCGGCCTTCCGCCAGCGGAGCCCCGACGTGAAGTCCTCGCCGGCGTGGCCGCGCTCAGGCACCGCGTCATAGATGACCTTGCCAAAGGCCCAGCCGTCGGCCCGCTGCTTCGTCGTCTGGATGATCATCTCGGGCAGCAGCAGCAGCACCGCGCGCTCATCGTCGAGGAGATCGCGCGGCAAGCCGTCCTCGCCCAAGCCGCCACTGATGCCGCCGTCGCCAACGTTGCCGCCGCCGCCGCCGCCGCCGCCGCGACGACGTCGACGCCTACGGCCACCGCGGCGCCACTTCCGATCCGTGCCGCCCTGATCGGGCGAGCCTTCGGTTCCACCACCGAAATCGTTTTCCGAGATACTCATCACGTAGCGCAGAGCCGCTGGACGCGGCCCCTCTCCAGGGATGTCATTCAGACGGTTTGACTGCCAAGGGAAGCATTGATCTCTCCGAGCCGCGTGCCGACGAGGCCGCGCGACGGGATCACCGATCGGAACAAGAATCCGCTCCCGGTCGACGCCTGCCCCACAGGAACGCAGCGTCGGATCATGCTTTTGGGCGACTGCCAGCTGCTGAGAAAATCCGCCGAGATCCTTGGATCCCCGCGATCTCCCCGAAAGCTGGGTTTCGCGCCGACCGGACAAAGAGGAAAAACCTCCACCCGGCCTTGCGCCTAGGATGCGGCGATATGTCCGATAAGACCGTATTGGCTTGCGCCTATGGGGCTCGAACACAGCGCGGCAGCCGAAGCGTTGTAACCGCGCTCACCCACACACCGCAGCGGTTTGCTGGGGTTTGGCTAGCGAATCGATGCTAGCCGAGGGCGAGATCCCGACGAAGCCGTATGCACGGCGTAGCCGCGGGACATAAAGAACGTAACGGTCGTTACAGCGTCGTTCAATACACCTTGCGCATTTCCTGGGGATCTCTGCGCGAGATCCTTTCGCCCCATCGCAGCCGCGCCGTTGCTCTGCACCGTGCCGTGCGCTAATCCACGGAGCAACACGTGGCGGTTCGCATTTAACTTCCGCCATGCCGAGCACCGAAGATAGAGCTACAGATAGCGATCGTGGGGACACACACACCCACAGAACAGCGAACGCCGTGACGATGCACAACCAAAGCGACTCCGATCCCCGCAGCTTCCGCCTCCAAGAGGAGGGCGACAACGACCAGGAAAACAAGAAGGGGGACGGCCTGCCCAACCCCTACGAGAAGGCGTTGTTCGAGTCGCGCACGCTGCTGATCAGCGGCGGCGTCGACGACAAGATGCTCAAGGAGGCCACCATGCGCGTCATGGCCATGGAGGCCGAAGACGCCGACGCTCCGATCACCGTGATGATCAACTCACCTGGCGGCAGCGCCGACGCTGGCTTCGCCATCTACGACCTGCTCCGGTTCGTCTCCTGTCCGATCCGCACGGTAGTGAACGGCCTCTGTGCATCCGCCGGCATCCTGATCCACCTCGCTGGGGATGAAGGCCACCGGTTCTGCATGTCCGAGAGCCGCTTCATGATCCACCAGCCGTCGACCGGCGGCCGCGGCCAAGCCTCTGACCTGGAGATCACGGCGAAAGAGGTCATCAAGCTGCGCGACCGCTACAACAAGATCATCGGCGACGCATGCGACAAAGACCCGGACGACGTCTTTGACGCCGCACGCCGTGACTTCTGGCTCGACGCTCAGCAAGCCCTCGAATACGGCCTCATCAACAAGGTGGTCGTAACCCGAAGCGACCTCAGCTGAACCCGCCGATCCGCGTGAGGTGAACCAACACCGAAGCGCTACGTTGTCGGGTGTGATGCCTTCCCCTGCGACCTCCTGGGCTGCGCTCGCCGGCTTCGCCGCGACGCTCACACCGAGCGGCGCGCCGGCGCAACCACCGCCACAGGCGCCGAGCACCATCTATGCGATGCTTGAGGACCCGGCAGGGAACCCGGTCCCTGACGCGACGGGGTGGCTGCTTTTGGAGCCCAGCCAGCGCCTCGCCGCGCTGCCGTCGCCGCTGCCCGTCGGGCGCGGGCAGACGACCTCGACGTGGACCGAGGCGACGAGCGACCAGCGCGGCCTGCTGCGGTTCGTAGGCGGCGCCTCGCGGCCCGGTGCAGGCAGCGGACTCGTCACCACCACCGCTGGGCTCGGGGCGATCTTACCGCGGCTGTTCGCGCGCAGGCTGCAGCAAGTCACGCTCGAACCGATGGCCGAGATCTCGACGCCCAACGGCAGTGAGCCCTTCACCCTCTACGCTCGCGCGAGATTGGCCGACGGTCACCGCGTCATCATGCCGCGGCGCCGCGGCGCACGCGTGCGGCTGCCGGCCGGCGACTATGAGGTATGGGCCCAAAGCGAAGACGGCTGGATCTGGCAACGCCTCCAGCTCCGCTCCGGCGCGCGCGCCGAGGTGCGCTTTGAGGGGGCCGCGCAGCGGCTCCAACTGACGGAAGACGCGTATCTGCACCCCGCCGGATGGACGTCCGTGAACCTTGGCGCGGGCGGCGAGGGCCTCGACGTGCTGCTCCGCGGCCGCGCGCTCGACGCCGCGCTGGTCACCTGGACGGACCGCGCGGTGACGCCGCCGCTGCTCGCGCCGAAGAAACGATCACCAGCGGCGCTGCGCTGGCCGCCGACGACCGACGGCCCGAAGACGAGCTACGCTGCGGGCATCGCCGACGCGACGTGGTTCGGCCTCACCCGGCTGGCGAGCGGCAGCTTCCAGTTGATCGCGGGCGCGGTCGCTGACGAGACCGGGGCTGTCACGCTGCCTGCTCCACCGGGAGGAGACAGCTGGCTGCTGGCGGTCGGCGACTTCGCGCCGGTGGCGCTCCCGTGGAGCGGTCCCAGCGACCTCACGCCGGTCGCGGCAGCGCGCGGCGTGGACCTCCGCATCCAAGTGCGCAACCGTCATCGTCGCCCCGCCGTCGACGTGGTCTGCAGGTATGTCCCCGACGGCATGCCGGCCGCTGCGGTCGTCGCGAGGACCGACGCTACAGGGTCCGCCGATTTCGGGGCGTGCCGCGGACCGGGCGCGCTCTACATCGAGGACCAGAGGTTCGCCAACCAGGTGCTCCGGCTGGGGACCGTGCCCACCCGCGAGCTACCGGTAGCGGTGTCCCGAGGCGAGCAGTGCAGCGGCACGGTGACGTTCGCGGACGGCGCGTCCGCGGGCACCGTCGTGCTGACGCTGCGGGATCCCACCGGGACGCTGCAGCCGGCGACCCGCACGCGCACGCTGCAAGCGGGCGACGAGTTCGTGTTCGAGGGGCTCCCGCCCACCGGCGATTTCGTGCTCTTCGCGACCGCGCTCCGTCAGCAGCGGACGTGGTCCGCGCGCGCGATCGCGCGGCCCGGCGAGGCCGGGGTCACGCTCACGCTCACCGACGAGGACCCCGAGTTCGGGCGCTGACGACACCGGCGGGACGCGCCAGTGACGCGCCGCTATTCCCACTCGATCGTGCCCGGCGGCTTGGAGCTGATGTCCAAACAGACGCGCGCGAAGCCGTCGACTTCGTTGAGGATCCGGTTGCTCACCCGACGCATAACGTCGACTGGCAGCGTCTCCCAGTCGGCGGTCATCGCGTCTTGGCTCGAGACGATACGAACCACGCAGACGTCCTGGTAGACGCGCGCATCTCCCTTCACGCCGACGGTCTTCTGGGGCACGTAGACCGCGAAGTATTGCCACAGCCCACGCTGCAGGTCGCGAGACTCCACCTCTTCGCGCAGAATCGCGTCCGCTTCGCGCAGCGGCTCAAGCTTCTCAAGCGCAACCTCGCCCATGCAGCGAACCGCGAGGCCAGGGCCCGGGAACGGCTGCCGATCCACCAGCGACGAAGGCAGACCAAGCTCGCGGCCGAGCGCGCGGACTTCGTCTTTGAAGAGATCGCGCAGCGGCTCGACCAGCTCCATCTTCATGTCCTCGGGCAAGCCGCCCACGTTGTGGTGACTCTTGATCGTTGATGTCGCGCCGCCGTGCGCGGCGACCGACTCAATCACGTCAGGGTAGAGCGTCCCTTGGCCGAGGAAATGCGCCTTCTCGAAGGCCTTGGACTCTTCCTCGAAGACCTCGACGAAGACGCGTCCGATGATTTTGCGCTTCTGTTCGGGGTCCACGACGCCGGCGAGCTCGCCAAGGAACCGCGCGCGAGCGTCGACGACCTTCAGGTCCATCTTGTAGTGGTCGCGGAACAGCTCCTCGACGCCTTCCCGCTCGCCCTTACGCAGCAGCCCGTTGTCGACGAAGACGCAGTGGAGCCGCTTGCCGATCGCGCGATGAATCAGCACCGCTGCGACCGAGCTGTCCACGCCGCCCGACAAGCCCATGACGACCTCGCCGTCGCTGCCGCAGAGCTCCTCGACGGCCTTGACCTTGCGCTCGGCTAGGTTGCCAGGGTTCCAGTCGGTGTCGCAACCGGCGATGTCGACGACGAAGTTTTGAAGGATCCGGCCGCCGTCTTCACTGTGCTGAACCTCTGGGTGAAACTGCAGGCCGTAGAAGCCACGCGACCGGTCACCGACGACGGCGAAGGGGCACGGATCGCTCTTGGCGAGCACCTCGAAACCCGGACCAAGCTGAGCGACCTTGTCGCCGTGCGACATCCACACGATGCCGCCGCTGCGCACGCCGGCGAGCAAACCTTGCGCGTCCTCGACGTAGAGCTCCGTGCGGCCGTATTCCGCGCCGGACTCCGCTGGCGTCACCTCGCCCTGGGTGTTCTGGGCCAACCACTGCAGCCCGTAGCAGATGCCGAGCACCGGCACGCCCAGCTGCAACAGCCCGGCGTCCAGCGCCGGGGCGTCAGCAGCGTAGACAGACCGCGGTCCGCCGCTGAGGATGACCGCCTTGGGCTGCATGTGCTTCGCCGTGAACATCGCCCGCTCCGGCACCGTGATCCGCGAGTAGACGCCGAGCTCACGCACGCGCCGCGCGATCAGTTGGCAATACTGCGCGCCGAAGTCGACGATCAGCACGCCGCCGGTCACGCCATCGTCCTGTTGGCTCATACCTCGCCGCTGTAGTTCGGCGCCTCCTTGGTGATCTGGATGTCGTGTGGATGCGACTCCCGCAGCGTCGCTGCGCTGATGCGCCGGAACTTCGCCTTCTCGCGCAGCTCGGTGAGTGTCCGCGAACCGCAATAGCCCATACCCGAGCGGATCCCCCCGACGAGCTGGTAGACGTAGTCGGTGACGTTGCCCTTGTAAGGGACCATGCCCTCGACGCCCTCGGGCACAAACTTCATCTTCTCCGTCACGTCGCCTTGGGCGTAGCGGTCAGCCGAGCCGCGCTCCATCGCGCCGAGCGAACCCATGCCGCGGACCGCTTTGAACTGCCGGCCCCGATAA
>NYVR01000094.1 GCA_002684655.1 Planctomycetota bacterium
CCCGCGCCGCGCGTCATCGGCCGCTGTAGACGGGTCGCATCAGCGACCAAAATCCGAAGCCGCCGTATCTGCCCACGAGCCCCCTCCACGAACAGGGGCTAGCGTCGCCGCTTGCCCTTGGCTGGCGGCGCCAGCCTCGCCAGCAGACAAGCCGGAGAAAGCTTGTGCTTAGCGGCCGGTTTGCCGGCCTTGCCGTGCGGGCCGACAGAAAGCGGCAGGTGGCCGTATGGCTTGACCAAGGCGCGGAGCTCGTCGACCCACTTCTTGGCTGCGGCGTTCTTTGGGTCGAGCCCGAAGCGCTGCTGTGCGCGGACTGTCGACTTCTCTGAGAAGCAGATCTCCTCGATCGTCAGCAGAGTCGTCAGAAAGTGCTGCACGTGAGGGAGCACCGCAGGGACCCGCTGGAAGAACATGTTGCGGTCGCTGATCGACGCCTCACGCAGGAAGGTCAGGTGGACCCCGTTTTGGTCATTGTAGATCTGCGCGATCGAGTCGCGCACCGCGAGACAGCGGTCGAACAGATCCGGGATGTCGAGGTCACGTAGCAGCTCTTCGACTTCAAAAGCCTCGGTGACCCGGAACTCGTTGCGGTCGACGAAGCTGTCTTCGATTCGTCGGCGCACCTCCTGTCCGTATCCGCACGGGAGACCTTGGGCGAAGGTGAGGTGCAGCAGCGCGTCGATGAAGTCGAGCTTCGGGAGCCTGACGATCGGCTCCTTCTCCTTGGCCTTTTCTTGAGCGGGTTCGGCGGCGGCGTCGCCAGCGTCGCCGTCCTTAGTCTCTGCGGCCGCAGGCTGGGCACCGCCCTTGGCGTCGCCCGCGCCGTCGGCTGGGGTCGCCTCGGGCTCCGGCTCCTCGATGATCGGCTCGGGGACCGGGATGTCCGCCAACACAGCCTTCAGCGCTTTGAGCGTCTCCGTGAGGTTGGCGGGCTTGGGCTCAAGCGGCTCACGAGGGTCGGGCGGAGCGGCGGGCGCTTTGGTCGCCTTGGCTGCAGCTTTCGTCTTCTTTTTCGTCGGCACGACGAGCCTGGGGCGTGGGTAATGGTCGATCAACAAGGCCGCGCAAGCTACGCGAGGCCGTGTTCGCCGCGCGCTGGGGAACGCAGCAGGGAGCCAGCGGACTACGACTCAGCGGCAGGCGTGTCGCCAGCGTCTGACTCAGCCTCGGCCTTGGCCTTAGCTTCGTTGTGCTTCGCGAGCGCCGCGGCCCGCTCTTCCATGGACTTCGCCTTGGCGATAGCCCGTTGGTTCGAACTGCGTCCCTTAGGCGGCACAAACGGCTTGGCCGGCGCCTTGCTCTTCCCGCGCTTGCGCTTCTTCTTCTCGGGAAGGGTGACGCCGCACCGCTCGATCATGCCAGCCACGGTCTCCGACGGCTTGGCGCCGACGGAAAGCCAATACTCGACACGCTCTGTGTTGATCTTGACCTGCTCAGCCTCGCGGGGGAACAGGGGCAGGTAGTAACCGAGGGACTCGATGATCCGACCGTCGCGAGGGAACCGCGGGTCGGTGGCCACCACGCGATAAGTCGGGTGGTTCAGGCGTCCAAAGCGTTTCAGACGAAGCGTGACTGCCAAGGGAAATGGTCTCCGTGCGTCGGGTGTGCCGGCTAAAGGGCCGAGCATCTAATCAGATCCACGGCTCTCATGCCAGCGCTTTTTGCCCTCCTCGGGGCCTCTCAGCGCCGGCGCCCGCCTGGGAATCCGCGCCCGCCGC
This sequence comes from Planctomycetota bacterium, assembly GCA_002684655.1. GTDB lineage: Bacteria > Planctomycetota > UBA1135 > UBA1135 > UBA2386. The sequence goes on from NYVR01000094.1 coordinate 1,719, forward strand.
CTGGGAAGCCCCGGCCTTTGCCGCGGCCCTTGCCCCCCATGCCCGGCACGCCGCCCAGGCCGGGCATCCCGCCCATTCCCCCCAGGCCGCCGCCCATCATGCCGCCCAGGCCTCCGCCGGCGCCGCCGCCGAGCATCCCTCCCAGCCCCCCGCCAGGGCCGCCGCCGCCCATCATGCCGCCGAGGCCTCCCTTACCGAGCTTCTTCATCATGTCCTGCATCGCCTTGAACTGTTTGATCAGCCCGTTGACAGCGTCGAGCGGGTTCCCCGAGCCCGCGGCGATGCGCCGACGACGCTGCACGTCGATGACCGAAGGCGTCCGCCGCTCTTTCGGGGTCATCGACTGGATCATCGCCTCGATGCGCTTGAAGTGGTTGTCGTCCAAATCGATGTTCTTCAGCGCGGCGCCGACGCCAGGCAACATCCCGAGCACCTTTTTCAACGGGCCCATCGAACGGATCATGTTCAGCTGGCTGAGGAAGTCCTCGAAGTTGAAGCTGCCCTTCTGAAGCTTCTTCGCCTGCTTCTGAGCCTCCCGTTCGTCGATGACCTTCTCGGCCTTCTCTACGAGCCCAACGACGTCGCCCATGCCAAGGATCCGACCAGCCATGCGGCTCGGATCGAACGCCTCGAAGTCCTCGGGCTTCTCGCCGACACCCTGAAAAAGAATCGGCCGGCCCGTCACCTTCACGATCGAGAGAGCCGCGCCGCCGCGCGAGTCGCCGTCGGTCTTGGTGAGGATCAAGCCGTGCAGCGGCAGGCGCTCGTGGAACTCCTTCGCAGAGTTGACGGCGTCCTGACCGAGCATGGCGTCGTTCACCAGCAGCACCCCGTGCGGCTGCGTGACGGCGTGCACTTGCTGCACCTCCTGCATCAGGTCCTCGTCGACGTGCAGGCGCCCGGCGGTGTCGAGGATCACGACGTCATGACCGTGCTTCTGTGCGTATTGCAGCCCGTTAAGGCACACCTCGGGCGGCGTGAGCTTCTCCGTCGCAGCGAAGACGTCGACGCCCAGCTGCTTACCTAACGTCTTCAGTTGTTCGACCGCTGCTGGGCGTTGGAGGTCTGCGGCGACCAAGAGCGCGCGCTTCTTCTTGTGCTCACGCAGATACAGGGCGAGCTTGCCACAAGTCGTCGTCTTGCCGCTCCCCTGCAAACCGCACATCATCAATACAAGCGGTGTCTTCTCCGCGACCGGGAGGCCCACAGCTTGCCCGCCGAGCAGGTCCGTTAAGGCGTCGTGGAAGCACTTGATGAACTGTTGGCCTGGATCGACCGACTCGATGACCTTCTGACCGACGACCCTGCCGCGGACATCTGCCACGAAGTCTTTGGCCACCTGGAAGTTCACGTCGGCCTCCAGCAACGCCTGACGGACCGCGCGGATGCCGTCTTCGACGTTTTTTTCGGTCAGCTTCTTCTGGCCGACGATGCTGTTGAAGGCGCTGCCGAAGGCTGTTGCGAGCGTGTCAAACATGGGCGAGGACAGGATCTTGGCGCCGGGCGCAACGGTCAAAGGAAAACGGACTCCATCGCCCGCGACAACCGGGATCGAGCCGCAGCAGGGACGCGTTGGCCCGCATATTGCATAGGATCCGTCGCAGGAGAATCCGATGAACAACTACCTTATCGCCCCGATCGTGCCGCTCGTGCTGCTGGCCACCGGCTGCGCCACGGGCGCCCGACCGGACAGCCGTGAGCACCACCTCGAAGCCGAGCTGCGCTCGTTCCAAGAGGCCCAGCGGGTGTTTCGCGAACAGAACATCGGCAGCCACAAGTTCGACTTTTCAGGACACGGGCGCGTCACCGTCCGAGAGATCCTGCTGGAAGGATTCCCTGGCGGCGCCTACCTGAAGTGCAGGTTTCACTACCAGAACCGGACGAGCGAACCCGTCGTGCAGAGCTGGGTGAGCTTGGACGTGCTCGACGCAGACGGCGACACCGTGTCCTCACAGAGTTGTCACCTCGTTGTCCCAACGCCGCAGCCGATCGCGCGCGGCAGCTATTACGCCGACGAGCTGCGGACGCCGACCTACAACGTGCACCTGCAGGACGGGTGGAGCTGGCGGATCCGCTGCGACTCCGAGTTGGTCGAGCCCGAGGAAGCGCTCGACCCTCCCGTAGCGCCGCAGCGACCTCACAACCTGCGCGCGCCCTTCATCATCCGCAATCGCGGTCAGAACGACCGCTAGCGCGAGGGTGACCGCCAGCTTCACCGACGGCGACGCAGCGTGCGCTCGATCGCCTGCTCACCCTTGTCGTTCCAAGCGGGTGGCGCGTCTCGATCGGCCAGCGCCTTGGCGACGTCACAGAGGCCGCGGATAATGGCGGTCATGTGGCCGACGTCGAGCTTGCCCACTTCGTCGCCGGGCTGGTGATAGTCATCATGGAGCGAACCCGCGCTGACGGAGTGAGCCACGATGCCCTTGCGCACGAACGAGGCGTTGTCGCTAGCCCAGAACAGCTGGTTTCCCATGCGGAAGTCAACTACGCCGACGCCAGCGCCGGCCAGCGCCGCTTCACAAACCGACGCGAAATCGCTGTAGCCGGCGCCGGTAAACCAACACTGCTTCTGCTTGCCTGACTCGGGACGCCCCAGCATCTCGATGTTGAGGTTCGCGACCACCTTCTCCAAAGGCACAGGCGGACGGGCGCAGAACGCCTGCGATCCGCGGAGCCCGCGCTCCTCGGCAGCGAAGCAGACGAACAGGACGTTGCGCTGCAGGCGTTGGCCTGCGAGCGCCTCCGCCAACAACACCACGGCGGTCGTGCCAGTCGCGTTGTCGTCCGCGCCGTTATAGATGTTGTCGCCGTCCTTGCCCACGCCGACGCCGACGTGGTCGTAGTGAGCGCTCACCACGATGTATTCATCCTTGTGCGGGCTACTCGGATCCGCCGTCAACTTGGCCATCACGTTGCGCTGCGTGACGTCTAAGGCGACCGGCGCGCCGACCGACCACGCGGCGGTCCACTCGACGATCCGCTCGCCACCTGGCGCGGGTGGCAGCAACCCCTCCCGCACGAGCAACATCGGACGCGCAGCTTGCCGGCGACCGCTCAACACGGTGTGCACGCCCGCAGCCTGCTCCCAGAAGGCATGCTCGACCGACGTCTCTATGATCACCGGGCGTCGCGCCGAGCGCGCGCGCATCAAGCGCTGCAACACCGGGTCGCCTGCCGCCGCGACGGTGCAAAGCTCTTCTCCCTCGAGGCCGTCAGAGGGGAGCATTTGCCGCACGTCCTTGTCCGCCTCGAAGACGAAGTCCTTGCTGGCGTCGCCGACCTTGCGCGTCAGCGTCAGCTTGACCGCCGCGGAGTCGATCTGCACCCCCGGCAGGCTGAACTCGTGAAACCAAGATCCCTTGCGCACCTGCTGAAGCCCCGCCTCCTCGAAGCGCGCCGCGAGCCACTGGCTGGCCGCTTCGAGCTCACGGCTGCCGGTGTCCCGACCGTTGCGCTCGTCGCTGGCGAGCCACGTGACCACTTCACGGACGCGCTCTTCGGTGACGCGCTCCTGCTGAGCACGAACAGAAACGACGGCCAGCAACAACGGCGCCGTCAGCAACAACGGGAGAGGAGTCATCAATGGTCTGAGGACAGCATCGCGTTCATGCCACCGGACCGGTAGCCGAAGACGTCCAACGCGACAAAGGTATAGCCGCACGCCTGCAAGTCACGCCCGAGCGCCTCTCGCATCGCGAACGCTCGCTCCAGCTCCGCTGGCGCGACCTCGACGCGGGCGAGGCGCCCGTGGTGGCGCACGCGGAACTGCTGGAAGCCGCGCGCGCGCATCACGGCCTCGGCCTGTTCGATCTGACTCAACATCTTGCGGTCGATACGGTCTCCGTAGGGAACTCGCGAGGACAAGCACGCGAAGCTGGGTTTATCGGCGACGGACAGCGAAGCGTCGCGCGCGTAACGCCGCACGTCGTCTTTGCCGAAGCCCGCGTCGATCAACGGCGCCCGCACGTCGTGCTCTCGCGCCGCCGTCTGCCCCGGACGGTGATCGCCCAGGTCGTCAACGATCGCGCCATAGACGACGTCCCAGCCACGCGGCGCGATCTCAGCGCGCCGCTCGGCGACGCGCACGAAGAGCTCCTTTTTGCAGTGGTAGCAACGGTCGCCGGCGTTCTCGCGATAACCATCGCGGGAGAGCTCATCCGTCGTCAAGACGTAGTGCCGCGCGCCGATCGTCTCGGCTAACGTGCGCGCCTCCTCGAGCTCACTGCGCGGCAGCGACGGCGAGTCCGCGGTCACCGCGACGACCCGGTCGTCCAGCGTAGCGCGGCAGGCATGCAGCAGCGCGGTCGAGTCGACGCCCGCCGAGAAGGCAACGACAGCGCCATCCATCGATGCCAGCTGCTCTCGCAGCAGCGCGAGCTTCTGGTCGTAGGGTAGGCTCGCGCTGGCAGGCAACATAAGCCTAGTTGTAGGGCAGCCCCAGCTGGCATGCCAACAGCGAAGCCTAGGGCGGTCACCTCGCGCGGCCGTCGTAGACGATGCTGCCGCCGACAACGGTCAACAGCACCTTCGCCTGCAAGAGTTCGGACTCCCCGCACGTTCGCAGATCACGGTCGAAGACCGTCAGGTCGGCGTATTTACGCTGCTCGATCGTGCCCAGACGCTGCTCGCCGTGCACGCCGTACGCAGCGTCGTAGGTAAAGCCCCGGAGCGCCCGGACCCGAGACAGCTGCTGGTCCGGTCGCAGCGCGAATTCGCTGCCGGCACCCCGCGTCGTGACCGCGGCGTACAATCCCTTGCGTGGATCAACCGACTCAACCGGGAAGTCGCTCCCGAACGGCACGACGACGCCGAGTTCGTGGAAGGTCCGCCAAGCGTACGCGCGCAGCGTCCGCTCGGGACCCAGCCGGTCTGGGGCCCACGGCATATCCGACGTCAAGTGCGTCGGCTGCATCGACGGCAGGACGCCGAGCTCTTGGAACCTGACGAAGTCGTCGGCCGCGATGATCTGGGCGTGCTCGATGCGGAAGCGCCGCGCTGCTAAGCCGCCGTCGACCTGCACCGCCTCGTAAGCGTCCAGCACGGTCCTGTTCGCTTTATCCCCGATCGCGTGGGTGACCAACTGCATGTCGTGATCGGCGCAGAACTGCGCCAACGCGAGCACCGCGCCCTTAGGCAGAGACACGAGCCCGCGCGTGCTCGGGCGGTCCGTGTATGGCTCAAGCAGCGCCGCGCCGCGCGAACCGAGCGCGCCGTCCGCGTACGCCTTCACGCCGCACACGGTGATGACGCCGTCCCGCGTCTGCCAGGGCCCACGCGCGATCAACGCGCGCTCGGAGGGCGTCAACATCACGTAGGTGCGCAAGAACCACTTCTTCTCACGGTGCAGCTGGACGAGCTGGTCGAGGACGCGCGCGCTGACGCCCATGTCGTGCACGCAGGTCAGGCCGTGACGTAAACACTCACGCTGCGCGAAGAGCAGCCGGCGTCGGATCTCGGCGACGTCCAGCGCAGGCTCAGGCACCGCAGCCATCGCCGCGTCGACGAGCACGCCGGTCGGCTCCCCGTCGGCGCCAAACAAGATCTCGCCGCCGCTCGGGGCCACGCTGTCCCGCGTGATGCCCGCCGCAGACAGCGCGCGGTCGTTGGCGAGGCCCGCGTGGCCATCGACCCTGGTGAGCCACACCGGATGATCCGGCACCGCCTCCGAGAGCGACTGGTGATCCGGCATGCGCTTGTCGCCCCAGTCGTTTTGATCCCAACCGCGGCCGACGACCCACGCCCCGTCCGGCAACTTCTCGGCTGCCGCGCGCGCCTTGGCGACGACCTCGGCGAAGCTCGCGGTCCCGACGAGGTTCACCTCAACGAGCGCGCTGCCAAGCCCGAGCAGGTGCCCGTGGGCGTCCTGCAGGCCCGGCATGACGAAGGCGCCCGCGGGCAGTTCGACCACGGCGTCGCCGGGTCGACGCGCCGAGGGCGGCTCGATTAGCTCACGGCTGCAGCTGAGGTCTACGTCGTCTGGCCAAGGCGCCGCGCCGGTCCATATGGCGCCGCCCCGCAGCACCAGCTGGGCCGAGGAGTGGCGCGGTTGCGGCGAGGGGACGGGCTCCTGTGGAGCGGCGGCCCCCGCGACGACGGCGAGGACGAGCGCGGAGATCATCGGCGCATCGTAGCCCGAACGCGCCTGCGAGACGCGTCCTGGCTTTTGCGCGATCAGTTTCCGACGGTCGCCTTGCCGGCGTTGGACACCACCAACGACAGGGCGTTGACCGAGGGGTCCCAGACGACCCACTGGTGGAACACGGAGACCCCGAGCAGCGCCTGCTGGCTGGGGATCGTCAGCGGCGACTGGGCGTTGCCGGTCGCCGAAGTGACCGCTGTCGCGAGCACGTCCGCGGCGACCAACAGGTCGCACCCGGGCGCGCCAGGGAGCCCGATCGGCAGCGGCTGGCCCTGATAGACCGCGTCCGACATGCCCGACATCAGCACGACGGGCGTGGTCGGCAAGGCGTCTCGAACCGTCGGCGAGTAGGTCGCGCCCAGCTGCGGCAGGCCTGAATTGCCGATCGCAGGCGTCAGCAACGTCCCCGCGCCGGTGCAGTTGACGCGGTAGGAAGGCCGATCGACGAGGCCGGACTGCGTCCAGGCCTGCGGACCGTTGACCTGGTCGCGGTAGAAGCCGACGCCGGTCGTCCCCGCCGTCAGCGAGCTGACGACGACGTTGTTCGACGAGCTGTCGAGGCCGACGTAGAAGGTGCCGGAGACGGGGACCGGCGACGAGAACGTCGCGGTGTAGAACTGCGCCGTCGGGCCGACCACGATCGTCGTGCTGGCCACGGGCGTCGCGCCCGGCACGCCGCCCGCGTCGGGGTAGATGTGCGCAGGACGGATCAGGGAGCCCCCCGTCGTCGTGCTGGTGAAGATGTCGAACGAGATCACGTCCACAGGCGCGCTCGCCGTCACGCGGTAGCAGTATTCGTTGTCGCGGAGGTCGCCCTCGAGCGTGCCGCCGTTCGGGTTCATCTCGGGACAGCTAACGGGCTGGTTGACCGAGCCGGCGCAACCTTGGCCCTGCGACAAGAACGACGCGTAGCCGGCGCCAGCGTCGACGTCGCCCGTCGCGCACAGCGCGAAGCCAGACGGACCGGTCGGCACCGACGCCGCGGTGACCTCAAACGTCCACGAGCCCACCTGAGGGTTGGCGATCGCGACGCGCTCGACGTTGTTCTTCAGATCGGCGACGCCGCCGGTCGTCGACCAGCCACCCGAGAAGATGTTGCCGCGGTAGACCGTGCCGTTGGGCGAGGTGACCACGAGGTCGAGGTTGTTCACGACCGGGTTCGAGGCGTTGACGGTGCCAGCGTAGTCCGTGAAGCACAGCGTAACCTCGAGCGGGCGCGACGAGCTCAGCACCTGCAGCGGGTAGCTGCGCACGTCGCCGGTCGAGACCCCGCCGTTGCGACGCTGGTCGAAGACCCAGAGCTTGTCGCTGTCGCCGTTGAAGTAGAGCGAGTCATCGAGCACGACGCGCCCCCAGCCTTCCGTGTTGTTGGGGTAACCGCTGACGCCGGTCATGTCCCGGCAGGTGTTCAGCAGGACCGCCTTCATCAAGGCGTTTGTCGGGGTTAGCGCGTTGCTCGGCGTCGCGACGCCGGTCGGGTAGAAGCCCTCGGTGAAATACTGGCGAACCAGCGCCGCCGCGCCCGTCGCGCCGGGGCAGGCCATGCTGGTGCCCGTCAAGGACGTCGTGCCGCACGAGCTCGTGCTCGAAGAGATGATGCTGCAGCCAGGGGTGAACAGGTCAGGCTTCTGCCGGCCGTCTGCCGTCGGGCCAACGCCGCCGCCGCACTTCGAGTTGGCGGAGTTGCCGTTCTGACCGTTGCCGACCGCGACGAGGTTCTTGGCGTTCTCGGGGTTCCGGAGAGACGACGTGTTCGTCTCCGCGAAGAAGATCAGGTTGTCCTCGAAGTTCCACTGGAACAGATCGATCGCGTTGCAGTGCGAGTTGTAGGCCGTGGTGCCGTCGTTGCCCCACGAGTTGGTGTGCAGCCGCGCGCCGCTGTTGCGGTGCGTCACCGCGCGCGTGTAGAAGACGCTGGCCGAATAGTTGGCGCTGTGCGCGAGGCGCGCCATGTAGGCGATGCCGCGGTTGCTGGTGCTTCCCGAGACCGGCTGCGCGTCGCCGCATGCGGTCGCCGCGGTGTGCATCCCGTGGGTGTTGCCGTTGGTGCTGCCGGACTGGTAGACGACCTTGCGGTGGTTCGGACCTACCGGGTTGGACGGGTCGCTGAAGAAGCATGACGACGTATTCAGGCCGCCGTCCATGTGCCCGATGATCTGCCCTTCACCGTGCAGGCCGCGGCTCCAGATGGGCGTCTGGCCAGAGACTCCGGACTGGATCGTCCACACCATCTGGTTGTTGCGCGGGGTCACCACGCTCTCAGCCTCGACCCACTGGACGTCCGCGCAGCGCGCGATCGCCTTCAGGTCGGCCTGGGCTGCGTCGGCGATGATCAGCCACCGGGTGTCGACTGGGTTCTGTTCGGCCACTTTCGCGCCAGCGGCCTCGACTTGCTCCACCACCTGGGCAGCAGACACGCCGTCGAAGCCCATCACGGCAACCCGCCCCTTGAGCGGACCACGGAGCAGCATCGGGTCGATGCGCCACGCCGGGTGCAGCGGCGACGACCAGATGATCTCGCCGGCGTCGCGAGCGGCGCTGACTTGGGCGGCCGTCCCGCGGACCATGAACGCGTTGTTCGGGACGTAGTCCAGGACGTCGAGGCCGCGCGCGCGCAGCGCCTGCTTCTGGTCTTCGGTGACTGGGCCCGTCAATTGAACGAGGTGGTAGGCGTCCCCGGTCACGGGCTGACTGCGGAGGTCTGCCGGGATCGCCGGCGCCGCTCCCGCGGTGTCAAACTCGCCGTGTTTCAGCGACAGCCACCGCGGCATGGCAGCGCGGCGGTTGGCTTCGGCGAAGGTGATGGCGCCGTCGACGGGAAGGAGATCCTGAGCCAGGGCAGGGAAGCACAGGCTGAGAGCGGCAGCGACCGCTTTGGAGTGAGTGCGCATGGAATTGGTGGCAGGACGTGGAGTCCTCAGCAGGATGGGGGCTATATGAGGATGCCACACACACCCCGTTCGTCAAGTCGAGCGGCGCCGGACCGGTCGCATGTGTCAGCCCGAGACGCCCGGGCGCGAAGCCCGGCTTGGCGCGGCGGACCGACTATGCCTCGGGTTCGCAGCGGATCTCACTCTCGGCCGTGAAGATCGTCCGGCGCCGGCGACGACCGGCCGGCACGACGGCGCCGGGGAAGCACAGGCACTCTTCGAGGACCGCGCCCGCGCCGACGCTGGAGCCGTTCATCACGACGGAGCGAGACAACGAGGCGTCCTGCGCCATCGCGACGTCTTCGGCCACCCACGAGTCGCCCTCGTGGTCCTGCAGCAGGCGCAGGTTGAGGTCGAGCAGATCCTTGGGATAGCTGACGTTCATGTCAGCCTTGACGACCTCCGCGGACGCGACTGGGTAGCCGTCTTCGAGGAAGATTTGGATGGAGTCGGTGATCTCGTACTCGTCACGAAGCGCCGTTCGCGGCGTCCTGCGGACGGCGTCGAAGAACGCTTGGTCGAATAAGTAGATCCCGCAGCCCTTCAGGTCGGTCCGCGGAAAGCGCGGCTTCTCGACCACCCGCTTGACGATGCCGTCGTCGCCCGCCATCACGGCGAAGTTCCGCTTCATCGCCTCGAGGTCGGGCTCACGCTTGCACGCGAGGACACCGCCGAGCTGCTCGCGTCGGAACCTCGCGAGCATCTCCTCCAGGTTCTCGGTGACGAAGAAGATGTCGCCCAAGAACAAGAAGAACGGTCGGTCGACGTATGCCTCCAGACGACCGACTGCGTGCGCGATGCCGAGCATCTCTTCCTGTTCGACATACTGGATCGACACCCCCCAGCGGCTGCCGTCACCGAGCACGCGGACGACTTCGTGTCCGAGGTGGCCGACGACGACGACGACCTTGCGGATCCCCATCCGCGCCATCATCTCCAGCTGGTAAGCCATCAGCGGCTCACCGAGGACCGGCAACACAGGCTTGGGCCAGTGCTCAGAAAACGGGCGCATTCGGGTGCCCTTGCCGGCGGCAAGGATCACCCCCATCAGATCATCGGTCACGTCGAGTGCGGGGGTTGCGGTTGGCGGATGTGCCACAGGGTGCCGCAAGCCCCTCGCCGAATCACTGACGAATGTTGCGGACCAGGGAGACCCGGTCGGTGACCAGGCTGGAGATGAGCAGCTCGGGCTGTCCGTCCCCAGTCATATCCTGCAGGACCGCGTCGCTCGCGCCGAGCGTGCCGGGGAAGCGCGGGAGCTGTGGGAAGTTGCCGAGGCCGTCGCCGACCAGCACGCGGAAGTCGCCGCTCTGCAGCGACGCGACCAGGATGTCGTCGAGCCCGTCGCCCGTGAGGTCTTCGGCGAGCAGGGCGGTCGGTGCGTCGCCCGCCGGGTAATCCGCGCCGGTGAAGCCGACGTCGCCGCCGAACAGCACCGACACCGTGCCGGAGACCGCGTTGCTGACGACCAAGTCTTCGCGCCCATCGGAGTTGAAGTCCGAGGTGACGAGGTAGTTCGGCGAGATCCCCACCGGCACCACCACGTCTTCGACGAAGACACCGCCGCCGGTGTTACGCAGGATCATTACGTCCGCTGCGTTCGTCCGCGAGATCGCGAAGTCCGGCAGGTTGTCGCCGGTGAAGTCCGCAGCGACGACATCGACCGGACCACCGCCGACCTCGACGACGACTTCGGCGTCGAACTTGAACGCCATCGCCGTGCCGGGGATCAGGTGCAGCCCGCCACCGATGTAGTCGCAGACGACGAGGTCCAGGTCCTGGTCGCCGTCGTAGTCGACGACTTCGATCCCGAACGGGTAGTCACCCGAACTGATCACGAACGGCCAGATCGGGATGAGCGTGAAGCTGTAGTTCCCCGGGGTCGACGTGTTGTGCAGGATCTTCACGCCGCCGGCGACGCCTACGATCAAGTCGGCGAGCCCGTCGCCATCCAGGTCACCCGCCTTCAGCTGGTATACGTTTAGACCGGTGTCGAAGGTGAACTCGACCTCTAGCGACCCTTCGCCGCCGAGGATGGAGATCTCGGTCCCAGCCATGCTGCCAGTCACGACCTCCTTGTCGCCGTCGCCGTCGAAGTCAGCGCCCTCGAGCCAAGCGGCCGTGGGCAGCGATGACGCGTAGCTGCGCGCACCCAGCAACGTGCCGTCGTCAGCGGCCAGCCAGAGGTTGACCCGGTTGCCGAGCCCTGACAGCGCGGCGACGTCGTCACGGCCGTTTTGGTCGAAGTCCCCAATGAACGGGCGCAGCGGCATACCGGTCGAGTCCAGCGCGATGAGCTCGTCGAATTGATTGCCGCCGGTTCCAGGGACCACCCCGAGCGTCGCGTTGAACGCGAGGCAGCAGACGATGTCGTTGTTGCCGTCACCGGTCACGTCCCCGACCTTGGCCAACGAGGGCTTCGCAGGGAGTTCCACGTCGATCGAGGTGTAGGCGCACGTGGCGACGCCGCCCGCGCCGCCTGGGATTGGCGGCTCAATGTCGGTGATCACGACATACTTGTTGGCGTTGAACGCCGAGACGACGAGGTCGTCCAGACCGTCACCGTTGAGGTCGCCTGAGGTCACCGCGCCTGGGGTGCCCGGCACGTCGAGCGCGCAGACCTCGCTGCCCGCCCCGACGCCGCCGTTAGCGCCCGAGAACATCACGAGGCGCGAGAGGCCCGTATCGGCCACGACGAGGTCGTCGGCGCCGTCACGGTTGGCGTCGAGGATCGAGAGGTTAAACGCCGTCCCGCCGCCAGGCAGCGACAGTGGCGTCTGGGAACTAAACCCAAGGGAGCCGTCACCAAAGCCGCAGAGGACCTCGGGCTCCGAAGGCTTGGAGACCACGACGTCGAGCAAGCCGTCTTCGTTGATGTCACCGACCGACACGGCGAGCGCGTCGCGGCCGATGGCTAGCACGCCGGCGACGCTGAAGCCGCCGTTGCCGTCGTTGGCGAGCAAGTTGGTCTGGTTCGCTTCGCTCCGGACCACGACGAGGTCTTCGTCACCGTCTTGGTCGAAGTCGCCACCCGCGAGCCAGATCGGCTGGCCGTCGAGTTGGAGTTCTTGCGCGACCGTGAAGCCCGCGCCGTTGCCGAACAAGATGCGCACCTCTCCGCTCAGGCTGATCACCGCCATGTCCAAGAGCGTGTCGCCGTTCAAATCAGCGACGTAGTAGTCAGCGTGATTTGGAGAATTGGTGTCGATCTCTACCCGAGTCTCGAACGCGGGGGGACCGCCGACAGTCAAGCTGGCAACGTCACCAGAGTGCCGCGCGCAAGCAGCCGCGAGGGCCACCAAAACGACGACAGACGAATGACGGATGATATTGGACATAGGCAACAGACTACGCGTAGCAGACCCCTACTGTGTATAGGGTAGCACAATCAGTTCAAGCGAGCCGGGCCCACATACGCAATGCGGTAAATACATGCTGTGAAGCGTCAAGACGCCGCTATCAACGCTGACACGCTGCGAATACACGCGCCCGATCGCCGCGAAAATCCTGCCTGTGTACGGCAAAGCGAAGCGAGCTTTTTTGAATCACGATGCGCGCTCTTCGGGGTTGAGATACGACCGAGCGCGCTCGACGTAGTGAGCCGCGCGCCAGCGCATACCTTCCATTTCTCTTTCTGAGACGCTGCGGACCACTTTGCCGGGCACCCCAAGGACGACGGACCGCGGCGGGATGACGGCGTTCTCTTTTACAAGCGCGCCCGCTCCGATCATCGAATAGGCGCCGACCTTGGCGCCACCCAGCACCGTGGCGCCCATACCGATGAGCGCATAATCGCCGACCTCGACGCCATGGAGGGTGACGCTGTGCCCGATCGTCACGCCGCGGCCGACAACGAGCGGGGCGTCGACGTCCACGTGGATGCACGTGTTGTCCTGCACGTTTGTCTGCGGCCCGATCGTGATCGACGCGTCGTCGCCGCGGATCGTCACGCCGAACCATACCCCGACGTCCTCCGACAACGTCACGTCACCAACCACGGTCGCGTTGTCTGCGACCATGGCCGCGCCGCGGCGGATGAAGCGCCCCACCATGTCAGGGTAGACGCGAAACTCGCGGCGCGTCGGGTCCTCGGGTGGGTAGCGGCTAGGCTTACCGTTGCTCATCGTTATTGCTCAACGAGCATAGAACAAATCGAGCAGATCCGGACAAAGCACGAAGACCGTGATCATCGCGGCGTTATGCACGGCGTGCGCGAGCACCGCAGGCAACAACCCGTCGTGCCGCTGCCGCAAATAGCCAAACAACAGGGAGAGAAATCCGACGGGAACGGCGTGGTCGACCCCGTGCGCAAGGCCGAAGGCGATGGCCACGACCGCGTGCGCGACTGCCCTCGGCGCGGCATGCTGCAACGCCGTGAAGAGGTAACCGCGGAACACGATCTCCTCGGCGATCGGCGCGACCGCGACGATCAGGAGGACCTGCAGCCAGAAGCCCTGCATGTCGACGCCCTGCTCGACGAGCTTTAGCAGCTGCGCCTGCGGCGCCACCGGATTGCCCAGCGCGCTCATTAGGCGCAGGTAGCCGACCGCGAACGCGGTCCAAACCAGCAACCAAAATGCGTAGCTGACGAGGACGCTCCGCAGCTGTGCGCCGCCCCAGCGCACCGGCGGGAAGGCCATGACGCACGCGAAGGTCGCGCCGAGACCTAGCAGCGGGTCCGCGCTCATCAGGCACATCAGCAGGAACGCCGCCGTCGCCTGCAGGAACGAGGTCTTCGCCGCGCTCATTCCCCGGCGATCACGCCGGCGGTCGGCGACGACGCGCTGGCGTAAAGCTTCTTCGGGATTCGCCCGGCCAAGAAGGCGTCGCGGCCGGCTTCAGCCGCCGCCTTCATCGCCCGCGCCATACGCACAGGCTCGTTCGCCAGCGCGACCCCTGTGTTCAAGAGCACGCCCGCCGCGCCGAGCTCGAAGGCGAACGTGACGTCGCTGGCGGTGCCGACGCCGGCGTCAACGATCACGGGGACTTCGGCCCGCTCGAGGATGATCCTGATGTTGTTCGGGTTCTGGATGCCCTGGCCCGAACCGATGGGCGCGCCAGCCGGCATCACGGATGTCACCCCGACGTCCTCCAGGCGCTTCGCTAGCACCGGGTCGTCGTTGGTGTAGCAGAGCACGGTGAAGCCCTCCTTCACCAGGATCTTCGCGCCCTCCAGGGTGCCGACAGGGTCTGGCAACAGCGTCTGCGGATCCGCGAGCACCTCGAGCTTGACGAGGTCGCCGATACCGAGCTCGCGGCCGAGCCGCGCCGTGCGAACCGCGTGATCCGCGTCAAAACAGCCCGCGGTGTTCGGCAGCAGCGTGTAGCGATCGCTCGGGAGGTAATCGAGGAGGGTCTTGCCCTCTGGGACGCCCATCTGCATGCGACGCACCGCCACGGTCACGCACTCTGTACCGGACACGTCGAGCGCCTCCACCATCGACTCCATATCCGGATACTTGCCTGTCCCTAGGAACAGGCGCGACGTGAAGGAGTGGGGTCCCAGGACCAGAGGCTCATCTACGATCGGCACAGCCAGATGGTGCGCCGAGGAGGCCCGGGACACAACCCAGGAACCTCAGCCGCCGCCGAAGAAGGTCACGATCTCTAGCCGGTCCCCCGGCTGCAACGTCGTGCTCGCGTGGTCAGCGCGTCGCACGATCTCTTTGTTGCGCTCTACGGCGACCTGTGCCGGCGTGAGGCCCAGCGCCGCCACCAATTCCGCGACGGACGTGCCAGGCGCGACCTCGCGGGGCTCCCCGTTCAACGTCACCTCAATTTTGCCTGCGCTCGCGTCGTTCATGCGCCCTCTATCCGCTGCAGCCTCAGCACCTTCAAGTATTCGCTCTCCGGATGCGTCAACAGCGCCGGGTGGTCATCGCCGGCGCCCAGCCGCTGCCGCAGGCCGACGCGGAACGGCAACCCCGCGGCCGCCTGACGCACCAACTCCTCAAACCGCAGCATGCCAACATGGTGGCTACACGTGCAGGTCAGCAGCTGCCCGTGCGGCGCCAGCAGGCGCAAGGCCTGCCGGTTGAGGTCGCGGTATCCCCGCTCGGCGCCCGGCAGCTCGCGCTTGGACTTGGCGAACGCAGGCGGGTCGAGGACGATCAAGTCATAGCTCTGCCCCTCCTCGCGCAGGGCGCGCAGCAAGTCGAAGGCGTCGCCGCAGCGCGTCTGCAGGCCGGCGAGACCGTTGCGGTCGGCGTCGCGCTGGGCGCGCTCGAGGGCTTCAGACGACTGATCCACGGCGAGCGCCGAGACGGCGCCGCCGCGCAGCGCGTGCAGCG
>NYVR01000095.1 GCA_002684655.1 Planctomycetota bacterium
ACCGGGTCGCGCTGCTCTACCTTCACTTTCTCGACGGCGCTCCGCTGCACATCAGCGACGTCAAGACCACCGAACAGTTGCTGGCGAACCAATCGTTGGAGAACCTCCGCTGCGAGTTCCTCGTCATAGACCGCGCCGCCAGGAAACGGCTGAAGAAGCTCAAGCTCGACGACGGGTCGCTGTTTAGCGGGCCTTACCTTTGGTTCCGCTTCATTACCGAGTCGATCGCTGTCGAGGCTGCTAAGCGGATCGCCGGCTACAACAGCTTTTGCATCCCGTTGTCGCAGCGTCCGTTTGCGGAGCCTGCCGCACTGGAGAAGATGCAGCAGTGGCTGGTGCGCCGTCGCGACCCGCGTGGTGGGCGATCTCGCAAGGACCGGCGCGAAGACGATCGCGTCGCGGCATACCCGACGACCGAGTTCACGGCGCTGGACTTCCTTGGCGGTGACGAGGAGCGCGATCGGCACCTCGCCGCTGTGTTCGGTGATGAGGTGCTTGAGACCGTCCGCTTTGACCGCCGAACCATGATCCGTGAGATCTTCGGGACGCGACCTGTAAACCATCTCCCGAAGAGTGAGCGCAGCTTGAATCCGCTTCGGTTCTACGAGACCCGGCTATCACACGGTCGCGTATTGCTGGTGCCGCTGATGGTTGTCTGGCGCTGCTTCC
This sequence comes from Planctomycetota bacterium, assembly GCA_002684655.1. GTDB lineage: Bacteria > Planctomycetota > UBA1135 > UBA1135 > UBA2386. The sequence goes on from NYVR01000095.1 coordinate 670, forward strand.
GCACCGTCGGATGGGTTGTGTCGCGCGTGCGCCAGATTGTTCGAGAGGTATTGGATCCGGACCTCGCCATGCGGCACCGTCGAATCGGCGAAGCGCCGTTCGCCGTCGCGCTGCGCAAGATCCATAGGATGAAGGCGCCTGGTTTGCTCGAGGCGATCCGGCTCCGCCTCAAGCTCGATCCTGTCTACGCTGGTTCGCCTGCCGGGTGGACGCGCAAGGACGATGGCGAGATCGCAGACCCAGAGATCGAACGGGACGTGCGCTTCCTTCATCTTCGTGAACGCGAGGCCTTGCAGCTCCGCGATGACGCCGCGCAGGTTCGGCGAGACGTCGCCGAACTGCACACCCGATCTGATGTGCTGTCGGCCGTCACAGCTCCTGGTGATGGGCCGCCGGCCGATCTCGCGAGGCAGGTCGCCGGCGAACTCGCCGTCACCTGCGCTTGGATAACGGACAAAGACGGCGCACGGAGTTTGTTGTTCGCTGAGCGATGGCGCGATGAGGTGCTGCCGACCTTGTTCGACCTAGAAGTGCACCGACCGCTGGCGGCGCGGACGTGGGGCGTCCTCAGCGGCGTCTTCGTGCGTCACCCTGTCGATGAGTGGATACGACGTAACGGCGCAGACCTCTCGTCACAGATGCGGCGGTCGTTACGCCTCGGATACTCGCTGGACTACCGCCGCACGCGCCGCGTGATCGACGCCTGGAACCGCTTGCCTGAAGGCGCGTCTCCGCGTTTGGCGGGCCTGTCCACGTTGCGCACTGTTTACCGGAACGGCCCCGCGGTGCGTCGCGACTTGCTCGCGCTGCGCGCGGTGCAGTCTTTGGCGGTGCTCGACGTGCGCAACTACCGAGACCTTGTGTTCCGGATCGGCGGGTTCGACGAGAGCGGTGAGGATTCATCATTTGGGCGGGCGCTGCCGTGAGCGAAAGGGACCGACGCTCCGTGCTCTGGTTGACGTGCGCCGCGGTCTGCTGGCGATGGCTCGTGGCCGTGCAGACACCGCTCCCTGGTGTCGACGCGACCTACGATCTCTGGCTCGCTGAGCGCCTCGCGGCTGGCGACCTCGGCGCCCTCGGCGCGCGCTGGTGGGAGCCGCTACACGGGCTGCTGTTGGCGCCTGCGGTCGCGCTCGGAGCGCCAGGGTTCTCGGCAGCCCAAGCGCTCGCCTGTGTGGTCGGCGGGCTCGCCGTTGTGCCGACCGCGCTGGGGGCCGAGCGTCTACGAGCAGGCGCCGGCGTACCCGCGGCCGCGGTCGCGACCGTCGCTGCAGGGAGCGTCGTCGCCGCTGGCGCTGGCGCGTCTTCGGCGACCCTGTCGGCCGTGGTGGCATGCGGATGGTGGGCGTTCGCCGCGAAGCGCTACGTGTTCGCAGCGGCGGCGTGCTGCCTCGCGGCTGCCGCGGGCAACGAACAGATCGTGACCCATGCGTGGTCGTCTTTCGATGCTGTCCGCCTCGGTGTCGGCGCGGCGGCGCTCTTGCTCGCGTCGATGTCGTCTGCTGCGTGGCGTTCGGCGGGCGTCGCGACGGGCGTGTTGACGCTGCTGCTCGCCCTCGCCGCCAGCGCGGACGCCTGGGCGACGCTGCTCACCGCGCACCAGCCTCTGTTGGCCGTCTTGGCCGGCGTCGCGCTGGCGCGGTGGAGCGTGCGCCTGCGTGACCTCGCGCTCTGCGGCGTCGCGCTCGTCGAATGTCACGCTGGCTGGACGCTCGTCGAGCCGCCGTCATCGGTGTCGGAGCGCATCGTGCCGCGGTTGCTGCAGCGACGTCTGAGCGGCCCCGACCGCGACGTCTTCTCGACCATGCCGCGGGTGCGCTGGTCGGTCGGCCTCGAACCCGTCGCGGGGCCGGAGCCTGTGATGGACGCGGCGACTAGCCCTGGGGTCGGCGTGGTAGTGCTCTCCCGCGAGCAGGTGGCCGACGTCTCGTTGCGGGCGGCGTTGGCGCGCCAATTTCAGCTGGCGACGTTGCCGACGGATCTACAGCAGTTGGCTGACGAACACGGCATCACTGCGCTGATTCGACGGCCCAGGTGACGCGTCAGCGCGGGATGCGATCGATCAGCGCGTCGACCATCGCGAAGATTTGCCAGTTGCGCGGATAGTCGGTCTTCCGCCACTCCTCGTCGCGGCTCCGCCGGAAGCGATGACCGGTGGTGCAAATTCGAACCTCCTCCCGGTCTGACCAGATGATGTCGATTCCTCGCCGATCGCGGATCTGTAGCGTCATGATCGCGACTTCATACTGCTCCTCGGAGTAGATCGAATAGACAGGGTCCATCTGGTGGGTGCGCGTTTCGATCCGCAGCGCTCCGCTCAACAGGATCTGCGCTTGCTCTGCCGGGCCGTCGCTCACCTCCATGCGCTGCAAGGCGCGGTCGACGCGGCGCTCGAAGTCGTTCAGCACCCGCTCCTGGTCTTCGTCGTCGGCGCCGCTCCACTGCGCCGGTTCTCTCCAGGCATAGACGCGGACGTCGTCGAAGGCGAAGCCGGCGTCCCAGCTTGGCGCGCTAGCACAACTGCACAGCAGCAAGGCCAATGGGAGCAGGACGAACGTGGCGCAGGCGGGCATCTGGATCTCGATGGGAGCGGGGCGAAACAGCGCCTCGATAGTAGCTGCCTGTTGCGGCGCGGATAGCCTCGGTGCGCGTCGCGCTCCCCAGGCTGCGCTCGTCTGCGGGCTACTTAGGCTTGGTCGCCGGCCGCGATCACGACCGCAGCGATGATCAGGCCGCCGCCGATCCACTGGATCGTCCCAAGCTGGTCGTCCAAGAAGATCCAACCTGCCAGTGCGGCGAACAGCGGCTGGAGAGCGAACAGCAGCGCGACGTGCGTAGGCCGGATCTTGGGCTGGACATGCGCCTGAACCCCGATCGCGAGGCCTGTCGCCAAAACGCCCATGTAGCCGAGCTGAAGCAGCAGCGTGAGGCTCCAGTCGACCGGTTGACCGTCGGCGCTGACGCCGCTGATGAATGCCGTCGCCAGGGTCGCGGCCGCGCCGGTCAGGGCCAGCTGCCAGAAGGTGAACGGCGCGCTCGCGAGGCGCTTACCGTAGTGAGAGAGCAGCAGGATGTGGGCCGCGAAGCCGACCGCTGCGCCGACCTGCAGCAAGATGCCGCGGCGCGTATTGACCTGGACGCCATCGGGGTCGAGGTCGCCGGTCGTGCAGATCGTCAGGATGCCTGCGAGGCCGAGGAGAATGCCCGTGACGCTGCGCACGCCTAGGCGAGTGCCGAAGAAGACCGCGCCGCCAAGCGCCACCAACAACACGGTCAGTCCGGTCACGAACCCGCCCATCGACGCGGTCGTCTCCCGCACGCCGTACATCTGCAGGAAGTAGGGCACGGCGAGCAGCATCCCCGCCAGGATCCCTGGCCCGAGCGTCTCGGCGCGATGGGCGCGCGGCGTTCGCAGGAAGAACGGCAGCACGCAGAGGCTGCCTAGCAAGAAGCGCGTCGCAACGAGCGCGAACGGCGCCACCTCCTGCATCGCGAGCTTCGCGACCACGAAGCTGCCGCCCCACGTGGCGATCATCGCCGTGAGCAGCAGGTGGTTCTGATAGTGCGTACGCGGCGCGCTCATCTCCGTAGGCAACATATCGACATGAGCAGCGATCGGTAGAACGCAACGAAAGTCCGGACGAATCCTCGCGTCGGTGGCCTGCAGCGCGTAAGCAGCCGCTATGGACATCGGGCGCCTCCTTGGTTCGCGGTCGGCACCTCGCGCGGAGCGAGCTGCGAGCGGATGGATTTGCGCGATGTTCTTCGCGTGCCTAGCGGCGACGTTTGTGCTGCGGCCGCTGCGCGATCAGTTTGGCGTGGATCGCGGCGTCGACCAGCTCCCGTATCTATACTCGCTGACGCTGCTCGCCACGGTCTTCGTGGTGTTGCCGTTCTGGTGGCTCGCCAACCGGATGTCGAGCCGGCGCTTCGTGCCGTTGATGCTGCACGTCTTCACGGTCGGCTTGTTGATCCTCGCGTTTGGGCTGTCGGCTGCGGGCGACTATGAGTGGTCGGCGCAGCCGCTGCTCGGAGAGGCGTTTTGGGGTGGGTTTAATGCCTTGAACGTCGCTGTCCCGGCGTTGGTTTGGATCCACGCCGTCGAACACTTCGGGCGCGACCAGGCGCGCCGTCAGTTCGGGCTCATCGCGGTCGGCGGGACGCTTGGTGCGGTATTCGGCAGCTGGGGAGCGCGCCTCTTGGCCAGCCAGCCCGTGTGGTGCGCCGTCGTCGGCGCGGCAGTCCTCCTGCAGGTCGCCGGGTTCGCCTTCCTGCGCTCGGTGCGACATTGTCGCCAGCTGGAGCGCAGCGCCGGCATCCCGGTCAACGCCGGCGGCGGGCTACTTGAAGGAATCCGCGTGCTCGGTCGCGACGGGCGCGCGCGCTCGATCGCCGTTTACATGGTGCTGTTAGGGGTCGTCGCGACGGCGTTTTACGCGGCGCAGGCGGAGCTCGTCGGCGAGGAGATCAAGTCGGCGCGCGGCCAGTATGAGTGGCTGGCCAACAAGGAGATCCTCACTCAGACGTTCGTCTTGCTGCTGCAGGTGTTCTGCACCGGCAGGCTGCTGTCGGCGTGGCCAGCGGTGGTGTTGCTGATCTCGCTGCCGGTGGTGTCGATGGTGGGGCTAAGCGTCTGGTGGCTGGCGCCGACCGCGGTGGGCATCTTCTGCGTCGACGTGGTGCGGCGCGGCGCCCGCTTCGCGTTGGAGAAGCCCGCGCGCGAGGTGCTCTACACGCCCTTCGACCTCGCCACGAAGCACAAGGTCAAGTTCCTGCTGGATACGTTCGCCTACAGGCTGGGAGACCTGCTCGGCGCGCTGTTGCAGGTCGCGCTGCGCCGGTTCGACATCGGCACCGGCGGCGTCGTGGTCGTCACGCTAGGGTTCGCGCTGCTGTCGATCGCGGTCGCGCTCAAGCTCGCGCGAAGTCAGTCTTCTCCGCCGCCGATCTCGTAACGAAGCCACCGGCACTCGATCGGTCCGTTGTGTACCGGGTGCTTCCTGGCTGCGCGCAGGCCGAGGTGGCGCGTCAGGGCTGGATCTCCGCACAGCACGTGCGCGGTGGCGTCTTTGCGCCCGTGCAGGAAGTTTCCCAGCGACCTCCAGCTCTCGTAGAGCGAGTCGTCGTCAGTCTGCAGCCGGGCGCCGTACGGCGGATTCGTGAGGATCCAATCAGGTTCGAACGGCGGCTCCCAAGCGCGCGCGTCAGTCTGCGTGAGCTGGATCCGGTCGCTGAGCTGCGCCTGCTGGATCGCCCTGGTCGCGATTGTGATAGCGCCGGGGTGGTGGTCGTTGCCCGCGATCGCCGGGCAGAGATCCTGTCGCCGCGCGGCGCGCTCCTCGGCATCGTCATAGACCTGCTGCCAGGCCTCTTGATCTGTGTCCTGCCAACGCTCGAACGCGAAGGCCCGCCCCAGCCCTGGCGCGCGGTCCATGGCGAGGAACGCCGCCTCGATCAGGAACGTACCGCTGCCGCACATCGGGTCGGCTAGCGTCGACTCGCCGTCCCAATCGCTCAACAGCACGAGTCCAGCAGCCAGCGCCTCGTTCAGCGGAGACTTGTGCTGCACCTCGCGGTAGCCGCGCTTGTGGAGCGGCGCTCCGCTCAGGTCTCGGTAGAGGATCGCGCGGTCTCGCTGCAGGACCAGCTTGATCGGCAGGTCGGGCTGGTCTCGGTCGACGCTCGGTCGTTCACCGTCGAAGCGCACGAACTGATCGCAGATCGCGTCTTTGACCACGAGAGACGGATAGCGGGTGTCGTTCGCGAAGCTGTCGCGGACCGCGCCGTCGACAGCGAGCGTGTTGCGAGGGGTTATGAAGATCGACCAGTCGACGGATTCGGTTAGCGCATAGAGGTCGTCGCGGTCGCGGACCGCGCCGCGCACCAACTCCTCTTGAACGCGGGTCGCAGAGCGCAGCCACAGGCAGGCCCGGTAGCCAGTCGCGAGGTCTCCCTCAAACTCGGCGCCGCCTCGCCGCGCGCGGATCTTGGACGCCTCGACGCCGTGGAGCTCGTCGACCAGCACCTCCTCTAAACCGAGAGTGCATGCTGCGAAGAAGCGTGGCATGTCAGGCGTCGGCGTTCGGGTTGGGCGTCAGGGCGTGGAACGTGACGCCAAGACGTCGCGGAGATGGGTGGCGGGCGGTCTGGATGTCGGTTGGGGCCCCCGCGAGATCCTATGTGCGCCGCGCTTCGCG
>NYVR01000096.1 GCA_002684655.1 Planctomycetota bacterium
AGCGCGTCGGTGCCGTCGGCCAGGATGCGGTCGATCGCGTCCTGATCGTTCTCGGCAGCAGGGATCAGCCCGGTCCCACCGCCGAGCCGCTTGACCAGGTGGAACGCGTCCCGGTCGACGTCCGGTTCGGGGAGCGGCCAGGCCTTCGGGGTGAAGTCCGCGCTTGCCTTCATCCACCAACCCTGCAGGCGACCGATCGCTGCGAGTCGGTCGGGTCGCGGGCCCATGGGCTCGTAGCCCATGTATTCCTGAGTGACCTTGAAGAAGCCCTCGAAGGCCTTCTCACGGATCAGGTCGTCGTCGTAGTCGAGCAGCGGCAGCAGGTCGGCGACGCCAGCGGCTGATCCAAGGCGTCCGAGCACCACGGCGAGGTCGACCTTCATCTCGACGAACGAGTGGCGCCGCCGCGCCGCGTCGATCGCGTCGATGCTCTCGGTGTCTCCCATCTCGGCGAGCGCGATCGCCGCGGCGCGGACGATGTCCGGGTCGAACTCGGTCAGGTGCATGCGGATGCGCTCGACCTGGTCGCGCGCCAGCAGGCGTCCGAGCAGCTGGATCGTGGTCACGCGGTCCATCGCGTTCTTGCTGTCGAGGCCCAGACGGACCTCGTCGATCAACGCCTGCTTGTCTGCAGGCAGCGGCAACTCACCGAGCAGCTCGCGGCAGTGGACGCGGATGTAGAGGTTTTCGTTGGTGATCTGCGCGCGCACGAGATCTACGGCTGGCCTCCCGATACGTAGCAACGTGGTCTTGGACTTGTCGTAGGTCTTGTTGTCCCACGAGCCGAGCGCCTTGATGAGGGCCGGCACAGCGGGCCTGCCGATCTCGACGAGGCGCTCCATCGCCTTGCGGTTGGCCTCGGGCATCTGGAAGTTGTAGAGCGCGACCAGCTCATCGATGTCTGCTTGCGTGTCGCCTTGTGGGATCTCGAACGTCACGGTCCCTCGGACGTAGTCCGAGAGCTCAGGCAGATCGCTTGGGCTTGCCTGCTCTGGTGAGATGCCCTCGGGCGTCTTCACGTCGGCGTATGGATCGGTCTCGACCTCGTCGTCGTTGGGCTCGATGTCGGTGAAGACGAGCGTGCGGCGCTCAAGGCGGTTGGCCAGTTCGGGGTGGTTGTCCTCGATCGGGAAGTAAAACTTGTAGTGCAGCTCGCAGATGACCGTGCCGTTGGCGACGCCGATCGGCACGCGGTGTTCGCGCTCCTCGCCGCTGGGGATCTGCGTGTTCGTCTGCAGCGTCATCCCATACGGTCGCTTGTAAGGGTCGCGGAAGACCTTGCGCGACCGCGCGATCTCGTTGCCTTCGGCGTCCTTTACGATCACCAGCGACTCCACCGATCGCTGGCGCAGCTCGGTCGGGAAGTTGTGGCCCGCGCCGCTGTTCGCGATCCATACGACGGCCTCGTTGCCTTCGATCTCGGCTTCGTAATCGTAGGCCGTCCGGACGTGATCGACGTCGCGCGCGCCGGGGAAGGCGTGGCTGTAGACGCTTCGCACTGGTCCGCCGACCGCGATCGGGCGCGTGACGCGCTCCATGTGGCAGCTGATGCAGGTGTTTCCGGCGAGCTTCCCCTGCGGTGACTTTTCCCACTGGTAGGGGGTGCCGTGGTTCTTGTGGCACGACGCGCACGCATCGACCGTGCCGACGTCAGGGTGGAATGCGGTCCTGCAATCAGCACCTCCTACGAACTGGGAGTAGTCCGTGTCCTGCTGCCAGTGGCAGGTCATGCATGAGTTGCCGTCCTCCAAGCCGAAGTGGCGCCGCCGCGGGTTGTTACCGACCCCTGTCTCGAAGATCGGGCGCGGCGTGTGGCAGCGGATACAGTTCGCCGTGCGGAAGTTGCCGGTGGCGAGTCGCACCTCATTGTCGCTGTACGCCCTGCCGTGCGTGTTCAGCTCATGTTCGGCGTAGATCGCGGGGTGGCACTCGGCGCAGTAAGCGCTGGTCATGACCCGGTCGTAGTGCTCTTGGCTGCCCAGACCAGACTCTGCCACAGGCGCGATATTGTTACCCTCTCGTAGCACTTCGACGCCCCGCCCGCGTGTTTGCAGGCACGATCCCAGGGTCGTCAGCGCGATCGACAGCGCGATTCCCAGGGGTACGAGGAGTCCTTTCATGGTCGGGGAGACGGGGTGTACCCGAGATGAGCAAGTCCCGGGCCAAAGGCACGGAAAGCCTAGGCGAGGATCTGGTCGGCCAGCTGGTCGACGGTCGCTCGCTCTGCGCCTACGACTGTGGCGTGCCCGAGCTTACGTCTCGGCCTCGGCGCCTTGCCGTAATCGTGAACGTGCACTCCTGGCAGAGAGAGCACGTGCTCCCGTGAAGGCATCTGATCGATCAAATTGATCATCGTCGCGCAGCCGCCTTGGGCCATGCGGGTGCTGCCCAACGGCAACCCGTGGACGGCGCGGAGATGGTTCTCGAATTGCGAGCACTCAGAGCCCTCGATCGTCCAGTGACCCGAGTTGTGAACCCGCGGCGCCATCTCGTTGGCGATCAGCGCGCCGCCGACGTCAAACAGCTCTACTGCGAGCAGGCCGACGTAGTCGAGCTCGCCAAGCAGCGTCGCTGCGAAGTCAGCAGCGTTGGCTTGTAAGTCCGCGGACAGGTTCGGGGCCGGCGCTCTGCTGCGACGCAGGATGCCGTCAGCGTGTTCGTTCTCCACCAGCGGGTAGCACGCGACGTCGCCGCGTTCGCTTCGCACGGCCAACACCGATAGCTCTCGGTCGAACGAGATCATCCTCTCGACGATCAGGCCCTGGTCGTAGCCGACGGTCAGCGTGGCCCAAGCCGTGTCTACTTCGGATGCGAGGTCATCGCCCGGCCTCAAGCGAACCTGGCCGCGGCCGTCATAGCCGAGGCGCCTTGTCTTTACGATGCACGGAGCCCCAACTGCGGCGACGGCCTCGCGCAACTCTTCGAGCGAAGACGCCGCGCGGAAATCGGCGACGCCGATGCCGAGACGCTGGAACAGCGTCTTCTCCTCCAAGCGGTCCTGGCCGACGGCGAGCGCCCTCGGGTGCGGTCGAACGTTGGCGTGCGCGGTCAGCCACTCGGTCGCAGCTACCGGCACGTTCTCGAACTCAAAGGTGCATACGTCGGCTCCTGCCGCCAACCTTCGCAGCGCAGGCTCGTCTTCATACGGAGCTGTGATCAACTCCGAGACGTGGCCAGCGACGGCGTCGGCAGATGGGTCCAAGACGCGGGTGCGCAGGCCGAGCGGCGCGCCCGCCAACGCCAGCATGCGGGCCAGCTGCCCGCCTCCGAGGACGGCGGTGATCATGTCGGTGGGTCGAGGCGCGGATCTTGATCAGCTAGCACCTTAGCGGTCATCGCGTCTCGCCGCGCCCGCACTGCTTCGCGCAGCTCTGGATGAGCGTGGCCGAGCATCGAGGCGGCGAGCAGTGCGGCGTTGACCGCGCCCGGCTTGCCGATCGCGAGCGTGCCGACGGGGACGCCGCCAGGCATCTGCACGATCGACAGCAGCGCGTCCGTGCCCTTCATGACGGTAGCGTCCATGGGGACGCCGAGGACCGGGAGCACGGTCTTGCTCGCGGCCATGCCTGGCAGGTGCGCCGCGCCGCCCGCGGCAGCGATGATGACTTGGAGGCCCCGCTGTTCGGCGCTGCCTGCGTACTCCATCAGCCAGTCGGGCGTCCGGTGCGCAGAGACAATGCGGACCTCATGCGCGACGCCGAGTTCTTCGAGCGTCGCAGCGCAGTGTTGCATCGTCGCCCAGTCGCTGCGCGACCCCATGATGACACCGACCAGCGGTTTAGCAGTTTCTGTCATTTCAGAAGTCACTCTCCAGCGCGAGCGCGATCTTGCGCGCTAAGTCTTCGGCTAGCTCGGCCCTAGCCGATGTCAGGTTCTCGCCGAGCGGCGACCGGAACTCGGTGCGATCTAGTAGTTGCCGATCGATGTGGACGGTGCCGTCGCTGCCGACGAGGCGAAGGTGCACGGCGCCTCGCAGTTCGCCCTCGCGGACGCGCGGGAAGTTCCTGTTGCCAGGGTCCGACGGGTCGCGGGTGCCGATGACGGCGGTCCGCTCGGCCGCGCTGGTCAGCACCACCTGCAGCACCGCGTCGGCCTCTGATCTCCGGGCCAGCTGCAGGTCTGTCGTGACCGGGAGCTCGCGCGACAGGAAGCGGTTGATCTCTACTTCCAGACGTTGCCGGTAGCTCTCGTTGCCGACGACCTGGAAGGCGACGGTGCGGATCCCCCGCGCAGCGAGCCCGGTGCCCACCGTGTAGCCACAGGCAGCCCAGGAAAGCAGCGCGGCCAACAGCAGCGCGCGGCTCACGGGTTCCCTCCGCTCGCCGTGGCTGGCTGGGTTTGCTCCGTCTCGAGCCGCTCACGTAGCGCGACGGCTTCGTCGAAGCCTGGCAGGCCTCGGAACTCCTCTCTCGTCGCGAGGCGGGCGTGGTGCAGCTGGCCCTCTGCGTTATCGAGCGCCCCGTAATACGCCACCACGTTCATGTGTCGCTGCATCTGCCACGTGAGCACTCTCTGCAGGGCTTCTTCGGCTTCAGCGAGCATCTGTGGATTCTCTGGGGCCGTGCGCAGGAACGTGCGTAGCTCTGTCACCGCCAGCGACATGCCGTCGAGGTCGTAATCCGGGCCGCGCAAACTCGCGACGATGCTCATCGCGAAGCGATAGTTGGCGTAGAAGCGCCAGTCGCTGTCCGGACGCTCAAGGATGATCTCGCGATAGCGCTCCTGAGCGAGTTCGTAGTCTTCGTCTTCGAACGCCATGTCTCCGAGGATCCGCAGCGCGTCGGCGAGTCGCTGCGAGTCGGGGTGTCGCGTGATCAGGTGCTCTAAGACGTTGCGTGCGCCGTTGCGATCCGACCAAAAAATCCAGAAGCTGCGGTCCCGCTCGAGCATGGTCTGGCTGATAGACCACAGCATCTTCATCACCTGGGGTCGCAACTCGCTCAGCGGGTGGTTGTCGGAGAACTTCTCCAGCAGCACGAAGCCTGCCCACGGTTGGCCGCGGCCGTATTCGGCGCGCGCATATGCGAGGTCGCGGCGGTCGCGGAGGCGCTTCGGGGTCGCCTCTCCGAGGGTCAGCGCAAGGGTCGCGAGGGCCTCTTCGAAGCGGTCTTCCTGCAGCAGCGCTTCGGCCGTCGAGACGAGCTGTGCAGCGCTGGGTATCGGCCCTTGCGGTGCGGCTCCGCAGCCTACGAGAGACAGCAGCAGGCCTAAGCAGGCGGTCGCTGAGGAGCAGCGGTTCATGCCCCTAGATGTTCGGGGACCGGCGCTCTCGCGGCAACTGTTTGCACGGGAAGCCTAGCCGTGAAGGCCGGGTCTCAGGGGTTGGTCCGCGCTGCCGAGGCCGAGGTGCTGCGGCCTCGGCTAGGGAAGATCAGGGAACGATAGGGGGCGCGCTGCTCGAGCGCCGCAGCGAGCCAGCGGGCGGGCAGCGGCGCTGTCTGGGCGATGGCTCCCTTTGGGTCCAGCTTGGGCCAGTCGCGGCCGGCGCTGCGGTTGAGCTGTTGGAGGAGGTTCAAGGCGCGGGCTGGGACGGGGTTTCGGGGCAGCCCCGCGTGCTGGCGGCACGCCAAGCCCATCGTGTCACCTTGACGGAAGCATCCGGCGCGGAACTCCGCGCCGCACTCGGCGCAGTGCTCCAGGTCGGGCAGCGCGCCCAGCGCGGCGAGGTGGCGGAGCTCTAGGCCGAGCACCACCTGCGGGATCGTCTGTATCGGGCAGCGCTCGAGCAGGTTGAGCCCGCCGGTCAGCAGGTCGAACAACTCGGGCTCAGGACGTCCTTCTTGGCTCGCGACGTCGACGAGCCACGCGACGTGACCTGCGGCGAGGTAGCGTCGGGATCGGCGGAGCGCGCGGCGCTCGCGGGTCAGCTTCGCGCGGGTCAGGATTCGTAGCCCGCCACGGTCTGGTGAGAACGTTGCTTCGAGCTCGTTGAGGAAGTCGATCCTGCCGAGCATGGGCGAGTCCGGGCGATATGCGCCCTTCGCGAGGCCGGAGACCTTGCCGTACTCTCGCGTCAGGCACGTCACGATCCGGCTGGATTCGCGGAAGTCACGACGGCGGAGCACGATGGCCGCCGCCGTCGTTTGGCGGTTCGCGCGCCGCTGCGCGCGACCAGCGCCGGTCACCGGTGATCCTCCGCGGTCGTGGTCTCTCTCAGGGTCACGCGCAGCCGCTGGACGCGGCGCTCGTCTGCCTCCAGCACGCAGAAATCGACGTCGGAGACGCTGAATATGTCCCCGGCTCGCGGGATCCGGTTGGCCGCGGCGATGACGAGGCCCGCGACGGTGTCCCAGTCGCCGTCATCGGAGAGCTGAGAGCCCAGCAGCCGGTTGATCTCATGCACCGAGGTGCGAGCGGGGATCTCCAGCACGCGTCCTGCCTCGATGACCTGGATCTGCTCGCCGTCCTGTTCGGACGACGGCGGGTCATACTCGTCCTCGATCTCCCCGACGATCTCTTCCACGAGGTCTTCCACGGTCGCGAGACCGACCGTCGTGCCGTATTCGTCGATCACGATCGCCATGTGTTGGTTGCCCGACTGGATCTGGCGCAGCAGCTGCGCGGCGCCTGTGGTCTCGGGCACGAACAGCGGGTCTCGCAAGATCGATCGGAGGGGGGTCGCGGCGGAGCTCTCCGGTTGCTCTTGCATCATGCGCAGCGCGTCTTTGACGTAGAAGACTCCCACGATCTCGTCCAGTCGCTCCCGATAGACCGGATACCTAGAGAACTCGTGCTCTAGGGCCTGGTCGACGGCTTCGCGGATGCTGATGGACTCATCCAGCGCGGTGATGTCCGGACGTGGCGTCATCACGTTCGCGACGTCTTGGTCCTTGAGCGTGACGATGTTGCCGATCCACGTTCGTTCGGCGTCGTCCAACTCCGTCTCGTCGACGTTGTCGGCAACGGCGGCCATCACCTGCTTCTGAACCTCGGCGGGGTTGGCCTTCGCTTTGCGCTGCATCCGCAGCGCCCGCATCGACAGGTCGGTAAACGCGTAGAGCGGCTTGATCAGCGGCCAGCGCAGCACGAACCACCCGGTGCGGAGCGCCGGCAGGACGTTCAGCACCGTGCGCTCAGCGCGGTGGTAAGCGATCGCCCCGGGCAAGCTCCCGGCGACGAAGAGCATCAGCAGGCACCACGCTCCAAGCGTCCACGGGTAGCTCTCCCGGTCTACCGCTCCTTCCAGCGCGACCAACCCGAGCACCCAGCCGGCAGCAGCGTAGACCGCCGCGACCACGAAGTAGTGCCGGTCGCGTTGGTCTAGCTCGTCGGTGAGTGCGTCTTTGTGCGGGTGTCGCTGCTCGTCGAGCATCTGACGCAGTCGCGTCGGCGAGTAGCCGATCAGGCTGGCTGCGGCCACGGCGCCGTAGCCGCCGAGGAGCGCGGCGGACATCGCGATCCCTAGATGAATTGGCGAGATGGTCGCGTCGATCTCGACGGAGAGGGGCCCTTCTCCGCCGTGCCAAGCCGCGGGCGCGCAGGTCAGCGCGGTGAGGCTCGCGGCAGTCCTCGACGTGACAGCAGGCGGCGGAGGGTCTGGTTCCTCTGGCGGTTGGTCACCAGAGGCTGGGTTTACGACACCCAGTTCGGGTCTTGCAGCGCTAGGCACAGGGGTTGGGAGCATACGTCTGTCCGGATGCTTGTGTGCCCCTTTCCTCGGATCGGCGGGGCGGATCAGGCCGCGCCGCTCGGCGACGGAGGCTCGTCGCGCTTCGGATCGGTGTCATCGACTTCGACGTCGGCCGAGAATCGGTTTCGGCCATAATCCTTGCTGGCATATAGGGCTCGGTCGGAGCGGTGGAGCATCGACTCGACCGTATCGCCGAATCGATAGCACGTCAGGCCGATCGAGATGGTCAGCGGCAGCCCCAAGGCCTCGCCGCGGGCTTGGACCGCAGTGAACATCCGCGTCGCGAGCACCGTCGCTTCGTCCGGGGTCGTGTCGGGCAGCACGACGAGGAACTCTTCTCCGCCGTAGCGGCATACGGTGTCGTTGGCCCGTACGGTGCTCCGAAGCACATCCGCCGCCGTGCGCAGGGCCGCGTCACCCTGTAGGTGTCCGTGCTTGTCGTTGAGGTCTTTGAAGTGGTCCAGGTCGCACATAAGCACAGTCAGCGGGGACCGGTCCCGCTCGGTTCGAGCGACCGCTTGCTCTAGCGAGAGGATCCCCATGCGTCGGTTGAACAGGTGCGTGAGGGGGTCCGTCAGGGCGAACTTCTGGGCGCGCTGACGTCGCCTCCGGAGCAGCAGATTCTGGACGAGCAGCGACCCCGTCATGCCGAGCGCCTTAGCGGCGTAGAGCTCCTGTTCGTCTCCGATTGGCGTCAGCGTCAGGGAGCGGTCAAGCAGCAGGAACGACGGCTTGTCGAACTCGTGGTTTAGGGGGATCGCGAGCAACTCATCTGTCGACAGTCCGCGGAGCAGCGTGTAGTCGCCGTTGGGTTCGGCGCCAAAGACCGCGGGTGTCTGGGTCTGTAGCGCCAGTTCGAGACGGTCGCGTTCGGGTGGCGAGACCTGGATGCGGGTCTCCGCCATGCGGCGGTGCGAGGAGTCATGCTTCTTGCGAAGCATGATGGTCGCCGTCTCAGCGTTCCACTTAGCGAAGAAGACGCGGTCGAATCTGCCGCCGTCGCGCGCAGCTACGGTCAGCGTAGTTACGGCCTCGCGGTAGGTCTGTGGTGAGGCGCTGCTCAGGATGCTGAGCACGAGGCTCTCGGGTCCGCGCAGCTGCTCGTTTTCGGTTGAGGCGTCGTTGTCACGTGATGGTGTAAACAAGCCGTCGTGCGCTGGATGGACGCCAGCGCCCTCGAGCGCGGACTCCACCATCTGGCGGAGATTGTCGGCGACCTGCATCTGCTCAGATGACCAAGCTCCGATGGTCTGATGCAGGGCGTCGACGTCGCTGTCGGGATGAGCGAAACCAGCGAACTCTGCCGTGATCTTTGCGGCTTGTATGAGCGTCTTAGCGTCGACGATCTCGTCGGCGCGTTCCGCCTGTTCGGCGGTTGTGCCGTCCAAGATCAACGCCATGAACGGCGCCGGGAGTTGCCAGTGCACGACCCAATCGGTGGGTCGCTCTGCGCGCGGCGAACCCTCGATGCGTTCGATCCAGCTAGGGAGGTCTTGTAGCAGGCCCGCCATGTAGACGGCGTCGGGGTCCGCGTGGCCGGTTTGGGCAGCAAACGCGCGGGCTGCGTGCCCGGTCGCGATCGCGTGCAGCCACAGCGCAAGGAGTTCTCCTTCGCCGTCAATGTCACAAGGCTCGTCGTCGAAGAGGCGCGCACCCAATTCTTCGCCCAGCCTTTGTATGATGTCGCGCGCCGATAGCAGCGATCGCTGCGCCCCGAAAACCGACGGGCTAGCTGCGCGCAGCGCCCGCGCTGCAGACAAGGGGTCGAGCTCCAGCATCTTCACGAGCTCGTCTTCGCGCGTCGGCCGCGCCCGGCCTGCGCGCACAAGTCTGCTGCGGAGCGTCGGCGCAGCGAGCACAGACGGCAGGCGTCGCAGCGGGTTGCGTGCGTTTTGGAACGGAGACGTGTCTGACACAGTGGGGCCTATGGGTGTTGTTCGGCACTGCACGCGTCGCCGCTCAAGTATCCCTGCCGGCGAGCCACAAGTTCGCCGGTCGCGTTTTCCAGACCTCTCGCAAGTGGGCGCCCGAAAAACGTATTCGGCTAGCGTGCTGTCGCCGCCCTGGCGTGCGCGGCGTCGCCCGGCGCGCCCTTGGCACCGGCCGTTGCGGGCGCCTCGCGGGGTTGGCATCTCTTGGCTTGCAACCGTTTGCCGGTCCGACAAGCTCTCGCCATGACCGAGACCGTAGACCGCCTCTTCGTTCACTGCCGGCAGCTGGTCACCCTCACGGACGGCGCGCCGACAGGGCCGCGTCGACGCGAGGCCATGCAGCCGATGGGGGTGGTCGAGGACGGGGCGGTCGCCGTCAAGGACGGCCGGATCGTCGCTGTCGGAACGACCGACGAGGTCACAGCTGCCTACCGCGCCGAAGAAGAGCTCGACCTAGACGGCTTCGTGGTTATGCCCGGGTTCGTCGACTGTCATACGCACCCTGTGTTCGCCGCGACGCGCGAGCGAGAGTTCCACATGCGCTGCGCCGGCGCGGATTACATGGCGATCGCGCAGGCCGGCGGCGGCATCCTAAGCTCGATGCGTGATGTGCGCGCGGCGTCGCTCGAGGCGTTGACGGAGCGGACCGAGCGCAACCTCTGGCGTTTTCTCGAGCACGGCAGCACGACCATCGAGGCGAAGGGCGGCTACGGGCTGTCCCTGGAGGCCGAACGGAAGAGCATGCAGGCGCTGGACGCTGCCGCGGCGATGGTCCCGCTCACCTTGAAGCGCACGTTCCTGGGCGCCCACGAGTTCCCGCCGGAGTATCGCGAGGATCGCGATGAATACGTCCGCATCGTCTGTGAAGAGATGATCCCTGCGCTCGCGCCGATGGCAGAATACTGCGACGTGTTCGCCGAGCCGGGCGTGTTCACCTTGGAGCAGAGCGAGCGGGTGCTGCGGGCGGGGCTGGCGGCGGGGCTGCGGCTGCGCGCGCACGTGGACGAGATCCAGCCGATGGGCGGCACGGAGATGGCCGTCGCGCTCGGCGCGGACACGGTCGACCACCTCGGTCAGATCTCGGACGACGGCATCGCCGCGGTCGCAGCGAGCGACACGACGGGCGTCATGCTGCCGGGCACCATCTTCTTCCTCGCCAAGACCGGCTACGCGCCCGCCCGCAAGATGATCGAAGCTGGCTGCGCCGTCGCGCTCGCGACCGACTTCAACCCGGGCTCCTCGCACACGCAGTCGATGACGTTGATCCACACCATCGCCTGTACACAGATGAAGATGTCCGTCGAGGAGTGCATCGTCGCATCGACCATCAACCCGGCGTTCTCGCTGCAGCTCGACCACGAGGTGGGCACCCTGCACCCCGGCAAGCGCGCGGACCTGTGCGTGCTGGACATCCCCAGCTATCAAGCGCTCGGCTACGCCTTCGGGGGCAACCCCGTCGCGATGACGATCAAGGACGGCGTGCCTGTCGTCGCCAACGTCGCGGATCGACAGCCGGACTGGTTCGCCGACGGCGTCGTGTT
Source organism: Planctomycetota bacterium (assembly GCA_002684655.1). Lineage (GTDB taxonomy): Bacteria > Planctomycetota > UBA1135 > UBA1135 > UBA2386. The sequence goes on from NYVR01000096.1 coordinate 11,103, forward strand.
GGACGGCGAAGACGAAGACGCCGTCTAGCGCGTCAGGGTCGCCGCGCGACGGTGACCATGCGGCCGCTGTCGACGCGGAAGACCTCGCCCTCAGCGCCGTAAGCCTGTGTGTCGACGAACCCCGCGTCGCGCAGCCAGCTGCGCAGCTCGGTGGCCGAGAACAGGCGGAGCGCGTAGCGGCAGGACCGCGTGGGCTGGCCGCTCCGCGCGACGTCCCGCCGTACGTGCAGCACGCCGCGGTTGGGGTCGAAGCGGCTGCGGTCGACCAGCAGGTGGCGGCCGCGTTCGTCCTCGAGTTCCTTGCTCGTCGAGGATTCGTGGTCGGTGAGGCCGGGCTCGTGGATGTTGAGCGTCTCCAATAAGAGCAGCCCGCCCGGGCGCAGCGCCGCGTAGAGGCGCTCCATCTGCGCCCGCAACGCTGCGTCCGAAACGCCGTCGCCGTCGCCATAGCCGAACGAGGTGAACCAGGAGACGACGACGTCGAACTCACCGTCCATGCAGAGCGTGTGCCAATCGCCGCGGCGGTAGTCCACGCGCACGCCGCGACGCGCCGCGGACGCGCGCGCGTGCTCGAGGAACGTCGCGCTCCTGTCCACGCCGACGACCTCGGCGCCGCGCGCGGCCAGCCGCTCGGCGATGCGGCCGTGGCCGCACGGCAGGTCCAGGACGCGGTGCCCCGGCGCGAGGTTGGTCAGCAGCGAGATGAGCTCGGCCTCCTCGTCGTTGAGGCCGTCGTGCAGCTCCGCGGCATAAAAGTCGAGATAGTCTCGACCAAACACCTCCTCGGGGTCCTGGTCAGGCACCGTCACCGCCCCTGCCGGCGATCGAGCGCAGGTCGTCGCCGGTGGGGCCTTGGAACAGCCGCAGGTCGAAGTCATGGATCGCCGCGAGCAGGAAGTCGAACAAGTCGCCCTGCACGTCTTCGTATGCGCCCCACGCCGTCGTCTTGGTGAACGCGTAGATCTCCAACGGCAGGCCTTGGGGGCCGGGCGGCAGCTGGCGCACCAGCAAGGTGAGGCCTTGGTGGATGTGGGGGTGTTGCTTGAGCCACGCGAGCACGTAGGCGCGGAACGTGCCGATGTTGGTCAGGCGCCGGACATCGAGCGGCGCGGTCGCTGCGTCGGCGCCCTGGTTGCTTTCCGTGAGCTCGCGCTGCTTGCCCTCGATGTAGCTCTGAAGGAGGCCGATGCGGCCTATCCGCTCGACCTCCTCGTCGGTCAGAAACCGCACGGAGGCGCTGTCCAGAAACAGCGAGCGCTTGATCCGCCGGCCAGGCCCATCGCTCATGTTGCGCCAGTTCTTGAACGGCTTGTCGACGAATTGCATGGTCGGGATCGTCGAGATCGTGCGGTCGAAGTTTTGGATCTTGACGGTGTGCAGCGCGATGTCGACGACGTCGCCGTCGGCGGCTCCGGGCATCTCGACCCAGTCGCCGAGTCGGATCATGTCGTTCTGCGAGAGCGTGATCGACGCGACGACGGAGAGGATCGTGTCCTTGAAGACCAGCAGCAGGACTGCGGTGAAGGTGCCGAGCCCGATCAGCACGCCGCTCGGGTCGCGGCCGAAGAGCAAGGCGACGGCCGCCACTGTCCCGATGACGTAGACGAAGATCTTGATGAGGCTGATGTAGCCTTTGATCGAACGGCCGCGGTTCTTGCTGTTTAGCCGCCAAAGCTCGTGGCAGGCGTCGACCAACGCGCCGATCGCGAGCATGCCGGTCAGCGTCGTTATGGCCGTGAGCACTTGATGCACCCAGAGATCGATCGGCTTGGCGCTGTCTAAGGACGGGTGGAGGCCAGGCATCAACTCCACAATGGCCGAGCAGATCAAGGTCGGCGGCATGTAGCTGATCCACTGGAAGAACGCCTGGTCGACGAAGACGTCGTCCCACTTGTTGCTCGTTCGCTTGATCAGCGGTCGGATCACCAACAGGCGGAGCATGCGCGTCGCCAGCAGGATCAAGATCCCTATGCCGAGCAGGCTCGCGATCCCGAGGATCTGTTCGACCCAGAGTGGCACGTCGCCGTCCAGCCACCGGAGGTTGCCGGACTGGTTGTCTGCGGCCTGCTCAAGGGCCTTCTTGAGCAGATCCTTCGAGCCGGGCGCCTCTTGCGGGAGCGTACGCATCACGGAGTTGATCATCCTCACACATCATGCCCTAACCACGCCCTGGCGCCGTCGTCGAATCTGGACGACACCCGTATGCTGCACACATGGCTTCGCGGCTCGTCTCCCTGCTCATGACGGTGACGCTCTCGGCGTCGTCGCTGGGCGCTCAAGGAGGCGACCCGGTCCGGATCACGGGCGTCGTAGTGGATCAGCGGGGCCGAGCGGTAGAGGGCGCCAAGCTCGGCACCAGCTGGTCGTTTAACTGGCGCTCGACCAGCACGTTTGGCCGGCAGCGCGTCTGGGCGGCCGACAAACCCCGCGCCGCGGCGGGCTGGCAGTTCCTTGCGACGCAGCCAGGGGGCCGCTTCGCTGCGCAGCTCCTGCCGGATCGCCGCACCAAGCAGCTGCAGCTGGTCGTCTTCTCGTCGGACTACCGGCTCGGCGGCGTCTTCTTGTGGCGGCCGGGCGAGTCGACCGAGGGGCTGCGCCTCGCGCTGCAGCCAGTCGCGCGGTTCCGCGCGACGTTGACCTGCGACGATCTGGGACAGCGCAGCGTCGCCGCCAACGGCGCATTGTGCGCGTTCGACGGCAGCGAGCTCGGATGCTTCCAGCCAGACGCCGGCGTCGTCGACCTGCGCCTCCCGTCAGGGCACTACAGCCTTCACCTGCGCGGTGACGGGGACCACCTGGTCGCGTCGCGGCGGTTTCCGTTCGCGGTCTCATCCGGCGAGGACGCGCGCGCTCGCGACATTGACATCCCCGCTAGCTGGGTCGCCAAGCACCGCGGCCGGTCGGTGCCGCGTTGGCGCGCGACCGCCGCGCGCGGGGTCGACCCCGACCGCGCGGACTTCGCGGCGTTCGCGGGCAAGTGGCTGCTCGTCTGTATGTGGAACTGCGAGAGCGTCGAGCCTGGCGAAGATATCCCGCGACTGATCCGGTTCGACCGCGCTTGGCGTCGGGCCCACCCAGGCCAAGATCCTCCGTATCGCATCCTCCTGCTGCACAGCGGCGGCGCGAGCACGTTCGCGCAGCTGGACGATCAGATCGAGCGCCTGCAGCTGCGCGCGAGCTACTGGGGCGGGCAGGCGTTGCCGTTCCCGATCCTGTTGGACCCGGGCGAGAAGACGCGGGAGGTCTGGCAGACGCGCTGGCGGCGCCAGACGCTGCTGTTCGACCCGCGCGGTCGCCTCTGGGGCGCGACGCTCGCGGCCGCAGACCTCAAGCTCGCGGTCGAGGGGAAGCTGCCGCCCGCGGTGGCCGCGCGGCAGAAGAAGGAGTAGCCAGACGCCGCCGGGGCGGCGATGCTGCCACCACATGTCTGAGCTGCTCGAATTCGTTCCCAACTTCTCCGAAGGCAAGGACCAGGCCGTGGTCGACGCCGTCGTGTCACAGATGACCGCGGTCGCGGGCGTCACCTGCCTGAGCGCCGAGCTGGACGGCAGCCACAACCGCGCCGTCGTGACCCTGGCCGGTGAAAAGGCCGCGGTGGCCGAGGCGGCGTTCGTGGGCGCCAAGGCCGCCATGGAGCGTATCGACCTGCGCGGCCACGTCGGCGAGCACAAGCGGATGGGGGCGATGGACGTTTGCCCGTTCGTGCCGCTCGGGGGCGCCACCATGGCGGCGGCGGTCTCGACCGCCAGGGCGGTCGGCGAGCGCATCGGCGCCGAACTCGGGCTGCCGGTGTTCCTCTACGCCGAAGCCTGCACGCGCGAGGACCGCAGAAAGCTGGGCAACATCCGCAACAAGCAGTTCGAGGGCCTGCAGGAGCTGGTCGGCAGCGACGAAGACTACGCGCCGGACTTCGGGCCTGCGCGTATGCACGAGTCAGCGGGCGCCGTCGGCGTCGGCGCGCGCAAGTTCTTGATCGCCTACAACGTCAACCTGCAGACCGAGGACGTGCAGGTCGCTAAAGACATCGCCAAGGCGGTGCGCGAGAAGGACGGCGGCTTCAAGAAGGTCCAGGGCATGGGCTTCTTCCTGGACGACAAGAAGCTGGCGCAGGTCTCCATGAACCTGCTCGACTTCGAGACGACCTCGATCCGTACCGTCTTCGACAAGGTCAAAGAGCTCGCCGCGGCGCACGGCGTCGCGGTCGCCGAGAGCGAATTGATCGGCCTCGCGCCGGCCGCCGCGATCGACGCCGCGCTGGCGGAACATATCCAGCTGCCGAACTTTGACCCGGCGCAGTCCGTGGTCGAGGCCAAGCTCGCGCAGGACGGCTGAGCCGTCGGCACAGGCGGGCTGCTCGTCGACCTGCGCTCGCCTACTTGCCGGTCACCTGCTCGCCCTGGGCGCGCAATTCGACCTTCAGCTCGATCACCTCGGGCGCGTCCGGGAGTCCGCGCACCGCGGTCACCTCGACGACGTCGCCCGGTTTGCGGCCCGACAAGACCGCCTCGAATTCGTGGAAGGCGCGGACGAGCGTCCCGTCGACCGCGACGATGACGTCCCCGTAGCGGTCGATGTCGGGGCCCTGGCTGGTCTCGCGGATACGGAAGGGCCGCATCCCGGCTCGTTGGGCGCCGTAGCCTTCGACCACGCTCGCGGCGATGGCGCCCGAGGCGTAGGGCAGGCCGAGCTGCGCGCCGAGGCGGTAGCTGCCGTACTCGCCCCTGGTCAGCCCCAGCACCGCTCGGGTCGACTGCTTGCCGAGCAGGCGTGGCACGATCTCATTGACGGTGTCCACCGGCACGGCGAAGCCGAGCCCCGCGTTGGCGCCGCTGGGTGAGTAGATCGCCGTCGTCACGCCGATGAGGCGGCCCGCCGAGTCGAGCAGCGGTCCGCCCGAGTTGCCGGGGTTGATCGCCGCGTCGACCTGGATCAGGCCGTACATCAGCTTGGCGTCCTCGCCCTTCAGCGTGCGGTTCAGCGCGCTGACAACGCCGGTCGTCATGGTCTGGTCGAAGCCGAACGGGTTGCCGATCGCGACCGCGGTCTGGCCGACGCGCAGGTCGCTCGACGAGCCGATCGTGATCGGCGTGAGGGGCTCAGTGGCGCCCCTCAGCTGCAGCACCGCGAGGTCGTGGGCCGGCGACGAGTTCAACACGCGCGCGCTGTAGTTGCGCCCGGCGATGGTGACCTCGACCTCGCGCGCGCCGCGCACGACGTGGTCGTTGGTCACGATGATCCCGGCGGCGTCCCAGACGAAGCCGCTGCCGGAGCCGCGCTGTCGACGCAGGCTGCCCCAGCTGTTGGCGACCAGGGACTGTGTGTTGATGTGGGCCACCGAAGGCGAGGTCTGTTCGAAGATCTCGACGAAGGTCTCCTCCAGCGGCGCGAGCGCGCCGCGGGCCGTGACGGTCCGCGGCGTCACGTCAGGCGCGGGGGCGAAGAGCCCGCTGCGGTCTAGCACAAAGAACAGCGCCAGTGCCAACGCGGCGCCCGCGAGGACCAGCGGCAGCGGGTTCGGTCGCTGCTGGGGGAAGGGCGCGTAGGAGTTGCTCATCGACGGTCTACGTCCGCGGCTCGACGTGTTAGAGGGTTCGCGTGCGACGAAGCGCGCGGCCGGCTACTCCCGGATTGTGTCCGATCTCCTCGCGGCAGCGCGGCTACTCGGGCTTCGGCCAGAGGTCGCGCCAGTCGCCGCTGGGGTTGTCCTTGAGGGCGCGCAGCATGGTCACGGCCTCGGGGTGCAGCTCGACCTGCTCCATCGCCGTTTCGCTGAGCGCTTGGCCGCACGCCTCGACGATGCCCTCGGGGTGCATGTTGTGATACTCGTAGATGTGCTTGGGCGTGCCCGACTTACTGAACTTCACGACAGCGCGCGCCAGCTGCGGGACGCCGAGGATCGAGCCGATGTTGTCCAGCAGCCCGATCTCTCCGTCGTGCACCGAGACGACCGGGACGCGGCTGCCAGCCATGCCAACCGCGCCGATCGCGTCGACCGGCCCGCTCTGCGGGCGCAGGTGGAGCTTGCCGTCGACCCCGAGCGTTTGCTTGAGGTGCGCGAAGCCGTCCTTGCGTCCGAGCTCGCCGCAGAGGAGGTCCGGCGAGGACACCGCGGTGACGTTCGCGTAGATGCCGCGATCCAGCAGCAGCTCAGATGCGGCGATGGCCTCTGGGACCAGCGCGCCCATGACGAACAGCTCGACGACGTTTTCGCCGGGGTTGTAGCCGTTGTAGCCGCGCCAGTCGACGACGCGGAAGCCGCCTGCGAGCGAGTGCGACTGGATCGTCGCCATGATCTCGGCCTCGGGCTTCGTCGGCACCTCGGCTTCGTGCAGGCCGCCGTCTTCGGCGGTCAGGCCGAGGCGCGCGCCGTCCGGGAGGTCGGTCTTAAACTGCGCCTGCCGCTTGAGCCACGTCGTCAGGTCCTTTTGGTTGAGCGCGCGCGTGACGGCGCGGATCAGCACGCCAGAGCGGCCCTGGTTTTCACCGGAGAAGTGCCTGCGGATCGCGTCGCAGAGGATCCACTCCATCTCGATCGCGTAGGCGGGCTCCCACGTGATCAGGTTGGGGATCTGGATGTCGCTCTTCCAGCTGTGCTGCGCGCCCTCTGGCGACAGCGTGATCCCCGACGGCGTGCCGACCAGGATGAACGAGCTCGCCCAGTAGAGGTTGTAGTAGAGCTGGTCGAGCGCGCGTTTGATGAAGAAGTCGTAGACCGTCATCATCGGCAGGAACGGGATCCCGGCGACGTCGCCCATTTTGCCGAAGCTGCCGACGGCGCTCATGCAGTTAGCCTCAGCGATCTCGAAGCGGATATGGCGCGTCCAGGCCTCGTCGGTCGGCGCGAGCTCAGGTCGCAGGCGCTCGTGCAGCTCAAGCTTCGACTCCCAGTTCTCGTCGTGCTTGGGGCCGAAGATCTTCTCGTCCATCGCCGGGTTGATGTTGGTCGACGTGCCGACGTCCGGCGCCATCGTCATCATCAGGTCCGCGAGCGGGTTCCACTTCGACTCGGCGTCGGTGAGCTCCTTGCCAGCCTTCTTCTCTTTGCCCGCCTGACGAAGCTCGTCGTAGACGCCGATGCGCACCAGCTTGGCGGCGAGCTGACCCCACATCCACTGGGTGTGGGTGGTCGGCGCCAGCTTGAGGTTGATGTCGAGCGAGGACGGCAGGCCGCCCTTCTCTTCGATCTGCGAGTGCACGCGCTGGCGATTTGCGGCGGCCTGGGCCTCCAGCGCCTCGATGCCGAGCTTGAGCTCTTGGCCGCGCTGGGTGACGAAGCGGCCCTCTTCGCTGTCGGCGTCGAGGCGCTGGAACGGTCGCTCCATCGTCAGGCCCTCTGCCTCCAGGACCGCGACGACCTCCTTCTCCTCGGGCATGGCCGAGTGGTTGCCGTTGGCTGCGACGCACTCAAGCCCGCGCCCCTTGATGGTGTGCATGAGGATCAGCGTCGGGCGCAGTCGGTCCTCCTTGGACTTCTCCATCGCCGCGACGATCGCCTCGTGGTCGTGGCCGCCGGTGTCGAAGAACAGCTTGACGACGTCTTCGTCTGAGAGCGATTCGATCAGCTCCTTGGCCTTCGGCTTCGCGGCGATCACGGCATCGCGCATCAGCTGCGGGTCACGCTTCCAGATCAGCGCCTGGTAGTGGTAGTCGGTCATCCCGCTCTCGAACACCTCGCGCAGCGCCTTGCCGCCCTTCTTGGCGAACACGGACTCGCGGAAGATGCCGTGGCGGAGCTGGATGACGTCCCAGCCGTTTGCGATCGCGGTGCGCTCGATGCGGTCGGCGTCGGTCCCCTGCAAGCCGCGGTTGTTCGGGATGCGCGTGCCGTCCAGGTTTTGGCGGTTGTAGTCGATGATCCAGGTGACGTTGCCGAGCTCGCGCTCTGCGACCTCAGGCAGCACCTCCAGCAGCGAGCCTTCGCGGAACTCGCTGTCGCCCATCATGCACCAGAAGTGCGGCTCGTCGACGTCCCAGCCGTGCTGGTTAGCGTAGCGATACGCGAGCGCCTGGTAGACGGCGACGACCGGCGGGATGCCGACGGAGCCCGAGGGCAGAAAGCGCCAGCTGTCGGGGTCGGCCTCGGCGTGGTAGCTCTGGAAGACCGGCTTGCCGTCGTGAGAGAAGCTGCGTAGGCGGTGCATCACCGCCTCGCTGTCGGCCTCGTCGAACCACTCGCCGTCGGGGTGCCGGAACAACCCCATGGCGTGGTGGAGCGCGTGGTCAACAGGTGAGCTGTGCGGCTTGCAGCAGATGAAGTCGCCAGGTGACCGGACCACGAGGTGCAACGCCGACATGAAGTCGAGGCTCGAGGAGCAGGCCGCCGGGTGCCCGCCGACCTTTGGGTCTGTCTTGTCGGCGTCGGCGCGGTGATTGGCGACGTGGATCATCGCGACCATGTGCGCAAACGCGCGGCGCGCGACCTTGTCGATCAGGGCGAAGTCAGTCTGGGTGGCGGACGTCGTCATTAGGCAGTCATCAGAGGGGTTCGCAGCCCGACCAAGATAGGCCCAGGCGATAGCTGTTGCCACACTTGGTCGCTTGGGACAGCTTCGGCGGCGGGCTGCGGCGGCTCTGGCCCCGTCCTTAGATGTCGGCCAGCGCGCCCGTGCTGTCTGCGAACGCCTCGGCGTCTACGCCCAGGCGCTGCAGCATCCGCACGTAGAGGTTCGACAGCGGCTGGTCCTCGTAGTCGAATTCACGCTGCCAGGGCTCGGTGCCGCCGCTCCAAGAACCCCCGAAGACGTTGGCCCCAGCGTAGTTCAGGTAGCGCCCGTGCTCGAAGCCCATGTTGTCGCCGCCGAACAGGAGCAGCGGGTAGTTGCGGGACAGGTGGAACGCGCTCGACGCCGAGCCGAATAACACCAAGGTGTTATCGAGCATGTGTCCGTCGCCGCCCGCCTCCGGGGTCGCGGCCAACTTGTCGAGGAAGCGGTGCAGCTCCTCGGAGAGGAACCGGCAGTAGACGCCGAAGTTCTTCCAGCCGCCTGGGTTCTTGGTCTCGTGCGACAGCTGGTGCGCGAGCGGGAAGCCGATCGCCCGCGACAGATAGTCGCTGATCCCGACGCTGTTTTCGCGGCCGATCTGATACGTGACGACCCGCGTTGAGTCGGTCTGCAGCGCCAGGAACATCAGCCCGAACATCGCCTGCAGGTAGTTGCGTGAGTCCTCAGGGCCGACCTCGAGCTGCAGGTCGTGATCCGCCACCTTCGGCAGAGGCACGTTGACCCAGCGCTTCGCTTTCTGCACCTGATGCTCGGTGGCGCGCACGGCGTCGAGGTAGTCGTCGAGCGACGCGCGGTCGTGGCTGCTCAGGCTCTTGCGCAGCGCGCGGGCGTCCTCCAGCAGGTCGTCAAGCGCCGACTCATCGAGCGCGAGGCGGCGCGCGGCGTCCTCGTCGCTGGTCACGAACAGCGCGTCGAAGATCTGCTTGGGCTTGTGCGCTGCGGGGATGGCGCGCCCCTGCCGGTCGAAGGACAGCGTGTGCGCCCCGCGCGCGGTGCCGGTGCCGCCGTCGGTCGACATCACCAGCGAGGCGAACCGCGTCTCGTGGCCGACGCGAGCGGCGTACTCCTGGTCGAGCGAGATCGAGTTCTTGTAGTCGTCGCGCGCGCCCGTGTCCGCGCCGGTTAAGAACTGGTCGGCGTTGGAGTGGCCGTGGACCGCGCGCACCCTCGGGTGCGACAGGCCGGAGAGAACGGTCATGCGGTCGCGCAGCGGCGCTAGCGGCTCGAGGCACTTGGTGAGCCGAAAGTCTCGGCCTGACCCGTGCGGGAACCAGGACCAGTCCTCATAGGCCGGGTCGTCGGGCAGCGGCATCGGCACGCCGTCTGGCTGGTAGGCGCAGACCAGGCGCTTGGGGTGCTCTCGCCGGAGGCTGCCGAACGACTCAAAGCACGGCAGCGCGAGGGCGGCCGCGGTGCCGCGCAGGAAGCGGCGTCGGTCCAGCTTGTCGAGGTCGATCCACATAGGGTCGCTCAGCGCGCGGCGAACAGTTCGTGGGCCACGATGACGCGCACCATGGTAGCAAGTCCGTCGCCGCGGCGGCGGACCTCTGCGGTGATCTCGTCGATCGCGGCGAGATCTCCAAACGTCACCGGGCGGCCGAGCGCGAACGTGGTCAGCTTGCGCACCATGGCCCGCACCAGCTGGTCCTGTCGGTGCAGCAGCAAGAAGCGCTTGAGGCCGTTCATGCCGTCTAGCCGCTGGTCGTTGAACAAGACGCCGACGGCGTCGACCGGGTCCCCGTCGATGTCGTCGCGCCAGCTGCCGACCGCGTCATAGTTCTCGAACGCGATCCCCCAGGGGTCGATCTTTTGGTGGCAGGAGCGGCACGCGGCTTGGTTGCGGTGGTCTTCGATGCGCTCTTTGAGCGTCATCTGCGCGATCCGCGGATCGGCGAGGTCGATCTCGGGGACCGCGGCGGGCGGCGGCGGCGGCGGGTCGTCAAGCAGGCGCTCCAGCATCCAGATGCCGCGTTTGAGCGGGTGCGAGTCGGTCCCGTCCGAGTTCATCGCGAGCAGGCCGCCCTGCGTCAGCAGGCCGCCGCGACGGTGCTCGGCGCGCAGCTCGACGCGGCGCATATCGTTGCCGGTGACCTCGTCGGCGCCGTAGTGGTCAGCGAGGCGCTCGTTGGCCATGGTGAAGTCAGAGTGTACGAACTCCAGCACGCTGAGGTCCTCGCGCAGCACCTCCGCGAAGAACGCGATCGGCTCTCGCTGCATCGCGCGGTGCAAGGCGAGGTCAAACTTCGGGTGCGCTTTGCGGTCGACCTCAAGGTAGTCGAGCAGCGCCATGTTGAGCCATTGCCGCACGAAGCGACGCGCGAACCGGGCGGACTTCGGCGAGGCCAGCAGCCGGGTCACCTGTGCGTCGAGCACCTCGGGCTCGCGCAGACGTCCGCGCTCGGCCAGCGTGAGCAGCTCGGTGTCCGGGACGCTGCACCACAGCATCAGCGACAGCCGCGTCGCGAGTTCGTGGTCGGCGAGCTGGCCCGCGTCGCCTGCCGTGGCGACGTAGAGGAAGTTCGGCGAAGCCAGCGACGAGGCCATGACCTCGGACAGGGCCTGCGCCGCGGTCTCGCAGCTGCCGCGTAGCCGCTGGAAGAGCTTCAGCTTGCGCTCGAGCTCGCGCTCCGTCGCCGACCGCCGCCAAGCCCGCCGCAGGAACGCGCCGAGCACGTCTCGAGCGTAGGCGGCTTCGGCGCGGTCGCCGCGCGCTCCGAACAGGGTGCGGTGCGTCGGTGGCGGCCACTCTTCGTAGACCGGCGCGGTGACCTCGACGTGCTCGATCAACAGCGCCGCGCCGCTGCGCGCGGCGTTGTCGATGCGCAAGTACTCCGAGGGGTTGGGCAGGTCGCCCATCTTGTTCACGCCGCGCACCGAGTTGCGCGGATAGATGCGGGGGATGGGCACGTCCCACTGGTAGAAGCGCGGCGCGTCCCAAGGTGCGTCGACGATCACGTCTTCGTCGCTGATTTCGACGTGGGCGCTTGAGTCGTTGCTGGCCTGCCAGCCGAACACCAGCCGCACCCTCGGCGGTCGTTTGCCGCCGCGCTCGGTGCGCGCGGCGCGGATCCGCACGCGCAGCGTGCCGCGCTCGGGCACGCGGTCGCCGAGTTCGACCCGGACCCCGCGGCCGGGCGGGACGTGGGCGAACGTGTCACCTGGAGCGGGTGGCTTGCTCGCCGTGTCTCGCGGCAGCCACGCGAACCGGCCGCCGTTGTAATTCCATCGGCTGCGCGCGGTGCGGCCGCTGCTGCGCTCTACGTAATGCACCTGGTTGCGGTTCGCGCGCAGGCGGCCGTTGAGCTTGTCCAGCTCGAGCTTGAGCTTGTCCGGGTCGTCGCCGTGCTGTTTGCGCAGCTTGCTGCGTTGGCTGTCTTGATGACGCCACTCGCGCCCGGCGGCGTCGCGCATCGACAGCGACCACTGCAGCGGATCTGGGCGGGGGCCCGTCATGGTCGCGAGGTCCAGCGCTGCGCGCGTTGCGTCGAGATAGGCCCGGAAGCCGATCGACGAGATCTGCAGCGTCTCGGAGGAGTTGGTGAAGCCGTCCTCTGAGGCTGGATCTGGCGGCAGGTCCTCGGTGAAGTCGTAGGGCACGCCCAGCAGGTCTTGCAGCGCGTAGCTGAACTCATAGCCCGACATGCGGCGGAAGGACGTGTGCGGCGCGGTCGCGCGGCGCGCCTTCGACGCCCGCTGGCTCTCGCTCGAGAGCCACTCGACGACCTGTGCCTGGTCGTCTTCGGAGAGCGGATCTTCGTCCTCCGGCGGCATCTCTCCGTTGTTGACGGCGGCCATCACGTCGAGCCACCAGTCGACATCGTCGCCGGCGAACAGGTCTGGGTCGAGGGTGTCGAGGCGGAGGTCGCCCTCTTGTTCTTGCTCGCCGTGGCAGCGGAAGCAGCCTTTGTCGAGGATCGGGAGGATCTGCGCACGGAACGTCTGCAGGTCAGGCCCCGTGACCTCGGCGTCGACGCTCGGCGTTTGGTCGCTGAGGTAGGTCGAACGCGCCGCGCCCTGCTCTCTGAGCGCGCCCCAGTCAGGTGACTGGGCGGTGGCGCTGCACGCGATCAAGATCGCGGCGACGCATCCTGGGAGCCAAGGTGTGCGCGGGGTCGCCATCGGGGTTAGAGCAAGGGCAGCTGGTGGGCCCGAGCATAGCTGCTGGCGCGGTCAGCTGCCCTGCGCGGCGCAGAACACGTGCCGACGCTGCGCGAACTGCTGGACGCGCGCGCCGCGTACGTCGACATCTTCCTGAGCGAGGCAGCGGGCCTGTCGAGCGGCGCCCTGGGGCCGCTGCGAGAGTCGACCGCCGGCCGCAACGACCCGCCACCAAGGCACATCGCTCTCGCTCGGCGTAGCCGCCAGGGCGTAGCCGACGTGGCGCGCGATGTTTTTGCTGCCGAGCGCAGCGGCGACGTCGCCGTAGGTCGTGACCGAACCTGCTGGCACCTGCCGCACCAGCGTGAAGACCCGTTGGTGGAACCCCGGCCCGACGACGCGGCGGGGCCCGTGCTTCATTCGATCGTGCCCCGCTGGACGAGGGCCCGTTGGACTATGGGGTGTCGGACCGTGCGGCGTCACAGCCGATCGCGTCCTGCGGCATCCGGGCCACGTAGGCCTCGATGCGCTCGAGGAAGTCCTTGGCCAGCGTGGGGCCTTCGAGGGTGCAGACCTTCTCGCCGTCCTCGTAGACCGGCGCGCGCGGCGACTCGCCGGTGCCCGGTAGAGAGATGCCGATGTGCGCAGCCTTGGACTCGCCGGGACCGTTGACGATGCAGCCCATCACCGCGACCTGCAGCTTCGCGGCCTGCGGCTTCTCCTTCTTCCACTCCGGCATGCGCGAGGTCAGGAACTTCTCAACTTCTTGGCTGAGCACCTGGAAGTAGCTCGAGGTCGTGCGGCCGCAACCTGGGCAGGCCGTGACCTGCGGCAGGAACGGGCGGATGTCGAGCGACTGCAAGATCTGCTGCGCGACCCGCACCTCCTGAGCGCGTGAGCTGCCAGGCTCCGGCGTCAGCGAGACCCGGATCGTGTCGCCGATGCCTTGTTGCAGCAGGATCGCGAGCCCGGCGGCGGAGCTGACGATGCCCTTGCTGCCCATGCCCGCCTCGGTCAGGCCCAGGTGCAGCGCGTAGTCGCAGCGGTCGGCCAGCGCCTGGTAGACGCGGACCAGCTCTTGGACCTTGCTGATCTTGCAGCTGAGGATGATCTGCTCGCGCGGCAGCCCGATCTCTTCGGCAGCCCCAGAGGAGCGCAGCGCGCTCTGGACCATGGCCTCGAGGAACACGGCCTGCCCGTCCTGCGGCACCGACGCCTTTGCGTTGGTCTCCATCAGGTCGTTGAGCAATTCCTGGTCGAGCGAGCCGGCGTTGACGCCGATGCGCACCGGCTTTTGGTGGTCGATGGCGCACTGCACCATCGTCTCGAAGTTCTTGTCGTGGTTGGCGCCCTTGCCGACGTTGCCGGGGTTGATCCGATACTTCGCAAGGATCTGTGCGCACTCCGGATACTTCCGCAGCAGCAGGTGCCCGTTGTAGTGGAAGTCACCGATGATCGGGACGTCCACACCCATGTCGTGCAGGCGGGTCTGCACCTCCGGGACCGCCGCCGCAGCCTCGCGCGTGTTGACCGTGACCCGGACGACCTCACTGCCGGCGCGGTGGAGCTCAGCGACCTGCGCCGCCGTGCTCTCCGCGTTGGCGGTGTCGGTGTTGGTCATGGACTGCACCCGCACCGGGTTGCCGCCCCCGACCATGACCCCGCCCACGCGGACGGCCACGGTCTGATGTCGTTTGGGCACGAACATGCGCAGCGTAAGATAGCCCCCGGAGCGGCGTCCGACCAGCGCTTGGGTGCGTCCGTCGGCCTCCGGCGGGCGAAGACGTCCGCGTGGTCCGCAGAGAACGCCCCGAGACACCGCCCCTGCCGTTCTCGGGTCCGGTCCATGTTGTCTGGTTTAAGCGTGACCTGCGGGTGACCGATCACGAAGCGCTCCGCGCAGCTTGTGAACAGGGACCTGTGCTAGCGCTCTATGTCTTCGAGGCCGAGCTGCTCACAGCGCCCGAGGCAGATCGCGGGCACTACGGGTTCGTGCTGGAGAGCCTGCGGTCTCTGGACGCGTCGCTCCGAGACCTCGGGGCGCGCCTGACGGTGCGCCGCGGGCGCATGCCGGACGTATTGGCCTCGCTCGAGGCCGAGCTGTCGGCCTTCGGCGGGATCGCGCACATCTACGCGCACCAAGAGTGCGGCAACGGGCGGACCTACGAGCGCGACCAGCGGGTCGCGCGCTGGCTGAAGGAGCGCGGCGTCGGGCTCAGCGAGTTCTTCCAGGACGGCGTGGTGCGACGCCTGCCGAGCCGGGACGGCTGGAGCGGCCGCTGGCAGCGGCGGATGAGGCGCGACCTGCTCGCCGCTCCGCGCAGCGTGCTCGGCGTCGACGTCGCCGGCGCGGCGTTCGACCACGGCGCGATCCCGACACTCGACGAGCTGGGGCTCCCGCCGACGACCGTGCGCGATGAGCTCCGTCAGCGCGGCGGCGAAGACCTCGCGCGTGAGACGCTGCAGAGCTTTTTGCGCGAGCGCGGCGAGACCTACCAGCAGGCGATGTCGTCGCCGCTGCAGGGCTGGGACGCGTGTAGCCGGCTGTCGCCGTATTTCGCCGTCGGCGCGATCTCGCTCAAGACCGTTCACCACGAACTCAGCGCGCGGCAAGCGGAGCTCCGCGACATGAGCAGCCAAGAGCGCGGCTCGTGGGGCGCTGCGATGCGCAGCTTCGCCGGGCGCCTGCGCTGGCACTGTCACTTTATGCAAAAGCTCGAAGACGAGCCAGCGCTCGAGTTCCGCAACCTCAACCGAGCGTTCGACGGGCTGCGCGAAGATGACTTTGACGAGGCGCGGTACGACGCGTGGCGCGAAGGCCGGACCGGGTATCCGATGGTGGACGCGTGCATGCGGTGCCTCGCAGCGACCGGGTGGTTGAACTTCCGGATGCGCGCGATGCTGGTGTCGTTCGCGACGTATCACCTCTGGCTGCATTGGCGGCCCGTCGGCGCTCACCTCGCGACAAAGTTCGTCGACTTCGAGCCGGGGATCCACTGGAGCCAGACCCAGATGCAGAGCGGCGTGACGGGCATCAACACGGTGAGGATCTACTCCCCGACGAAGCAGCTGCAGGACCAGGATCCGGACGGGGTCTTCGTCAAGCGGTGGGTGCCGGAGCTCGCGGCCGTGCCGCAGCAGCGGCTCGCCGAGCCGTTCAAGATGACGAGCGCCGAACAGTCTTCAGCGGGATGCTCCATCGGCGCGGACTACCCGGCGCCGATCGTCGATCACCGCGAGGCTGTCCAGGCGGCGAAGGACCGCGTCTACGCGGCGCGGCGAACGGAGGAGGCGAAGGCCGAGGCCGCGCGGGTGTACAAGCAGCACGGCAGCCGCAGGCGGCCGCGTCGCCGCGTCGGGGGGCAACCGGCGTGAGCGCCTCAAGGGTCGCCGTCATCGGCGCAGGCGTCGCCGGGCTCGCGTGCGCGCAGCGTCTGCGCCGCGCCGGCCGCGACGTCGTCGTCTTTGACAAGGGTCGCCGACCCGGCGGGCGCGTCTCGACGCGGCGGTCGGGCGGCTTGCAGTTCGACCACGGCGCGCAGTTCTTCACGGCGCGCGACCCGCGCTTCGTCGAGGTCGTGCGGAGCTGGGTGGCTGACGGCGCGGCCGCGCGATGGACGGGGCCGTTCGCCACGCTTGAGCGAGGCCAGCGCGGCGAGGATCCTCGTCCTGGCGCTGTTCGCTACGTGGGCGCGCCGGGGATGTCAGGCGTCGCGGCCCCGCTCTCTGCCGGCCTCGACGTCCACAGCGGCGCGACCATCGAGCGGGTGCTGCAGGAGGGCGACACGTTCGTGGCGACGATGCGCCAGCCCGGCGCCGAGACGCCGATGCGCGTCGGGCCATTCGACGAGGTCATCGTCGCGCTACCGCCATCTCAAGCCGTGCAGCTGCTTCGCGAGGTCGGCGGCGCAGCCTACGCTGAGGCCGCGAGGTTGTCGCGCGCCCTGTTGCCCAGCCTGTGCGCGATGGTCGCGTTCGAGGAGCCGCTCCCCGGCGCTGACGGCGGGATGTTCGTCGTCGGAGACGAGGCGCTGGGGTGGGCCGCGCACGACGGCGGCAAGCCGGGCCGCAGCGGCGCGCCGACGTATGTGCTGCATGGCACCTCGGCGTGGTCGTTGAGCAACTTCCAGACGCCGCCGGAGGTGTTCGCTGCTGAGATGGTGGCTGCGTTCGCGCGCGTCCTCGGTCGCGAAGCCGCGGACCTGCCCGCGACGATCTACGTCGCGGGCCACCGCTGGGGCTTCGCGCTGGCTGACGGCGACCCGCCGCCCAACAAGTTCGTCGCCGCGCCGTCGGGGATCTCCCTCTGCGGGGACGCGCTCGGCGGCGGTCGCGTCGAGGGCGCGTTTGTCAGCGGGATCGAGCTGGCCGACGCGCTTTTGTCGGGCTGAGCGGGCGCGCTAAGGTTGCGTCCATGACGCAGGGGCTGTTCGCAGGGGGCCGGGGGCGTGTGCTGGTGTTCTGCTGGCTCGGGTGGGTCTTCGACTTCTACGACCTGATCCTGTTTAGCTTCCTCAAGCACGGGATCGCCGAGGAGCTCGGCCTGCCGCTCGACGGCGCGGTCGCGTGGATCGAGGGCTGGTCGCTGCTGGCGACGGCGGTGGGCGGCTTCGCCTTCGGCCGCGTCGCCGACCGCGTCGGTCGACGTCAGGCGATGGTCTGGAGCATCGTGGTGTTCTCGGCGGGCGCGCTTTGGACCGGGTTCGCCGACGGCTTCTGGTCGCTGCTCCTCGCGCGCGTCGTCACCGGGTTGGGTGTTGGCGGCGAGTGGGGGATCGGCCACGCCGTGGTCGCCGATTACTGGGGTGGCCGCCAGCGCGACCGCGTGCACGGCATCCTGCAGGCGGGCAGCCCGGTGGCGATGGCGGCGGCCGCGGCGGTCGCGTTCTTTGTCGCGCCGCTCGAAGGCGTCGGCTGGCGCGCGGTGTTCTTGGGCTCCGCGGCGTTGGGCGCGTTCGCGCTCTGCGGGCGTTGGGCGATGCCCGGGCCAGACCGCGGCGTCGCGGCGGCGGCGCCTGTCGCCGCGCGGCAGCTGTTCGCGGCGGAGCACCGCCGCGTCAGCGTCGTGCTGCTCGGCGTACTCGTGCTGCACATGGCTGGATTTTGGTGCGTCTACGCCGAGCTGCCCGTCCGGCTGATTCGTGAGCACCAGGTCGACCCAGCGCGGATCGGCTGGTTCCAGATCCAGATCAACAGCGTGCACGTTTTCGCCGACGTCCTGTTCGGATTCCTCGCTGCCCGGCTCGGCCGCGTGCGGGTGTTCGTCGCCTTCTGTCTCGTGTTCGCCGTTGGACAAGCGCTGGTGCTGACGGCGCTCGACGGCGTGCGCCAGGACTTCTCGACCTTCACGCTCGCGATCGCTGCGATGGGGCTGGGCGCCGGCACGTGGTCGTGCTTCGGAGCGCTCTTCGGGCAGCATTACCCAGCGGCGCTGCGTGCGACGGCAGCGGCGCTGTTCTACGCGGTGGCGCGCGGAATCCAGCTGCCGACGAAGCCTGCGATCGGCGCCGCGATGGCCGCCGCTGACTCTTTCGCGCCCGCGCTGTGGGTCGGCATCGCGTGCGCGCTCGGCTCCGGCGCGCTGATCCTAGCCTTACCGCGGCCGCGCGCTGCCGCCTAAGCGACGGCGGCGTCCGACTTCTTCTCGCGGAACAACAGCGCGAACAACGCGAGGATCGCTCCGGCGCCTAGGCAGGGTAGCCACCAGACTTGCTCCCAACCGACCACCTTTGCTGCGCCCGCGGTGGTGGTGTTGTTGATCACGATGTCGGTCATGATCTGCGCGCCTAGATACATGCCGACGCCTTGCGTCATGATCACCAAGAAGCTTTGCGCTTGGCCGCGGATTTCAGGGCGCGCTTGCTGGTCGACATAGATCTGACCGGTGACAAAGAAGAAGTCGTAGCAGATGCCATGGAGCAAGATGCCGCCTAGGACCATCCAGGCCACTGGCTCTGCGCCGGCGCCGAAGCTCCACAGCCCGTAGCGAACGACCCAGGCGAGCATGCCGATCGCGAGCATCTTCTTGACGCCGAGCTTGGCGAAGCAGAGCGGCATGATCAGCATGAAGAACACCTCGGCCCACTGGCCGAACGACATGTAGAAGCCGGCGTTCTCCCAGACTGTGCCGGTGAACTGGTTGCCGTAGCTGTAGTAGCCCGCCAGCGGGATGCAGATGAGGAATGAGCACAGCATGAAGACGAAGAACGACGGCCGTTTGAGCAGCTCTAGCGCGCCCAGCCCGAGCGTCTCAGCGATCCCGACTTGCTTGCCTGCGAGCGGCGGTGGCGTCCGCGGGAGCAGTATGCTGAGCGCGGCCATCCCGATCGAGCTGTAGCCAGCCACCAGGAACATGACCGGCTTCTCGTCGGCTCCGAGCCCTTTGCTGACCAGGGTCACGGCCGCGATCCAGCCGAACGTGCCGAAGACTCGAGCGATCGGGAACTGCTTCTCAGGTCGCTCGATGTGGGTGAACGCGACCGTGTTGGTGAGGCCCAACGTCGGCATGTAGCAGAGCATGTAGGCGAGCACATACCACTCGAAGTAGTCTGCGTCCTTCGCCTCAATAGCGCCCGGGATGAGCACCAGCATGATCACCGCGCCGAGCAGGTGCATGAACGCCAGCACGAACTGCGACGGGAAGAAGCGGTCGGCGATCAGCCCGAGGAAGAGCGGGGAGATCATCGCGGCGATCGGGCCAGCCGAGTAGACCCAGCCGGTCGTGTCTTGTCCCCAGCCCATCGCCGGCACGAAGGTGCCGGCGGTCACATACCAAGACCCCCAGACAAAGAACTGGAGGAACATCATCACGCACAGGAGAGGGAACTTCAGCATGGCGCGCCGATGATGGCGCGCGGCCGGTCCGATCGCCAGCGCGTGGCGCGGATCAGGCGTAGTACTTGCCGAAGCGGTTCGCCAGGAACTGCTCGTAGTCGACGTCTTCCATCTTCAGGAACCCGCTGTCGGGCAGCTGGCCAGCCTGGAGCATGTCGACGATCGCGCAGACGCCGGCGGCGGTCGTGATCTGGATGCCGCTCCAGTTACGGCCGTCGATCTCCTGGTGGTAGATCGTCTTGGCGTAGGTGCGCTCGGCGAGGCGGCCGCGGTATTGGCCGGTCGCGCTGACGAAGATCACGATCTGGTCCTGGAAGGTCGCCGGCAGCGCCTTCTCGAAGATCTTGCCTAAGCCCTCCTGGTCGTCCTGCATCTGCAGGTCGTGAAGCAGGAACTTCATCAGGTCGCAGTGACCCGGGTAGCGCATCGTCTTGTAGTTGACGTTCTTGACCTTGTCTTTGAGCGTGATCGCCAGCGTGCCGAGCCCGCCCGAGGTGTTGAAGGCCTCATATTCCACGCCGTCGATCGTGATGTGCTCGAGCTGCTCCATCGGCGGGACCGACGTCAGCTCCCCGTTTTCGACGGACTCGCACGGGTTGCAGTACTCGTTGATCAGGCCCGCCGTCGACCAGGTCAGGTTGTACTTGAGGCGGTTCGACGGGAAGCGCGGCAGCGCGCCGACCCGCAGGCGCAGGTCGGTGACCTCGGTCATCGACTGCATCAGGTGGTTGGCCGTCACCGTGATGAAGCCCGGCGCGAGGCCGCACTGCGGCGCGAACAGCGTCGCGCTGCCTTCTGCGAGCTGCTTGACCTGCGCGGTGACCTCGACGTCCTCCGTCAGGTCGAAGTAGTGGACGCCGTGCGCCTTGGCGCGCGCGGCGATCAGCGGGTTGCAGTGGAACGGCGCGCAGCTGATGACCGCCCACGCGCCCTTCAAGATCGCGTCGACCGAGCCGCCGTCGGCGAAGTCGACGACCTGGCCGTCGACGCCGTCGAACTCCTGCTTGATGTGGTCGATGGCCGCCTGCGAGGCGTCGCCGATGCGCACCTTGTAGGAGCCGCAGTTCGACATGAAGTGGCAGACCATGCGGCCGATCTTGCCGGCGCCGAGGATGACGAGTTCGTTCATGGGGTTAGGCAGGTTCGCCTTCGGACGGATCTAGGGGGGCGTCAGGGCGCCACAGCGCCGAACAATGGGCCAAGCATTGTTGGCGCTGGCGCGCGCTGGTCAAGGGGTGTCAGCGATCATGTCGCCGAAGGGTCCTTGGCATCGGCGCCCTCTGCGGTGGATCTGGCCGGACGACGTCACGCGCATGCTCGGTCCGCGGTCCACGGTCGGCCAGTCGGCGGCAGAGTACACTGGACCCCGTGGTAGCGACCCGTTCCTCATCGATGCTCGGCGACCGGCGCGCGCTCGGTCCGCGGCGGCTGCTGGCGGTGGCGCTGTTGCTGGGGGCGGCTGTTCGTCTCCCCGGAATGACGGAGAGCCTCTGGTTCGACGAGACCTGGCGGACGACCGCGAGGCTCAACGCCGACCTCGCGTTCGCGACGCTCTTTCGGGACGTCCACAACTGTCTCTACAACGCCTTCATGTACGGATGGATTCGGCTGTTCGGCCAGTCCGAGGTGTCGATTCGTCTACCTTCGATGCTGGCGGCCGTCGGCGCGGCGTGGCTGTTTGCCGAATGGGTGTCCCGGCGTTTTGGAAGACGGCTCGGTTGGTTCGTGCTGCTGTGGGCCTTGGTCGCGCCGGCGCACGTGTGGTACTCCGCGGAGGCCAAGAACAACGCCTTCACGCTGTTCTTCAGCTGCCTCGCCTTCGTCGCGATCGAGCGCTCGGCACGCCAAACAGACCGCTGCGCGCTCTGGTACGCCGCGACGGCGATCGCGCTCGCGCTCTGCGTCGATTACACGGCGCTGTTGCTGATCGTACCCGCGTTGTTGTGCGTTGCCTGGATCGGTCAAGGCCGGCGCGCGGTGCAGACGTGCGCGCTGGGCCTGCTGCTTTGTTCGCCGATGTGGATCGATCGGCTGCTGCACCCCGAGGGCATGAGCCGCAGCTACGCGCGGCACTTTGACCTCGGCGAGATGTTCCTGCTGCTCGTCAATTACCTCCCGACCGGTAACGCGCTCGCGCCGTATCTCCCGTTTACGCCGGGCGCGGCCTTTGAGGACGGCAGGGGCTGGCTCTTCGCGCCGCTCGGGGTGCTGCTGGTCGCGCTGCTGTGCGCGGGCGGCTTCGCGATGCGCGCCGCGCGCCGCGGCGCAGGGATGTGGCTGCTCGCGCCGCTGCTCGCGCCGCTCGCGATGGTCCTCGTGGCTTCGGCAGCCCTGCACGCGCTCTGGCCGGGCCAAGGGCGCTACATCTACCAAGAGCGCAACCTTTTGACCCTGCTGCTCCCCTTCGCGGCCCTGCTCGGCGCGGGCGTGCTGTCGCTCCGCTCGAAATCGCTGCGGGTCGCCGCGCTCTGCGCTGTGTTCGGCGTGCCGCTCGCGTCGGACATCGCGATGCTCGGTCCACACGACGACCGCTGGACCGTCTATAAGCCGAACCCCGACTGGCGCGGTGCGGCCGCGTGGCTGCGAGCGCAACCCGAGGCCCGGCAGGGACGCTTGGTCGCGCTCGAGTCCGCCAAGGCCGACGCGTTGAGCTACTACCTGCCGGACGTGATCCGGATCTCGCGGCCCTGGCCGCCAAACCCGGAGGAGCTCTTGGCGACTTTCGCGCGCTACGACGTCGACACGATCTTCGTGCTGCGCAACCAGCACTGGTTACCGCCGGATCGACGACTGTTCCCTGCTGGGCACGGCGTCACCTTGGAAGACGGCTTCGAGGGCCGCGCGGTCAAGGTCTGGCGCCTACGACGCGGCGACTAAGACTGTTGTCGTGATTCGTCGATGTCGGCCCGGGCGGCGCCGCCCCTATCCGATTAGGCGCGCCGGCCGACCACTAGGGAGATCCAGGCTTCGTCCATGTCGCCGACCTCTTTGCGGCGGAAGACGCCGTTGCCCTCCAGCGTCTTGCGGTCCGTGCCCTCCCAGAGCACGTGCACGTCATCGAAGCCCGCCTCTTCGAACAGCTCGCGCATCTCGGCGAGCGTCCACAGGCGCCAGTCGTAGACGAAGGCGTTCTTCATCATCGACCCGTCGGGGAACTCGAAGTGGATCGCGCACACGAAGCGATGGCTGATCGGGTCGTACGAGCGCTGCTCCCAGTGGTAGTCGAAGCCCTCCTTCTCGGTGATGTCGGTCTTCTCCTGCATCACGTCGGGGCCGCCTAGCGCGTCCATGTAGAACACTCCGCCGGGCTTGAGGGACTTGTAGACCGTCTTGATGTACGCGCCCAGCTCGGCGCGTGTCTTGAAGACGCCATAGCTGAAGTTGAGCGCTAGCACGCAGTCGACCTTGGGGCTGGTCACGTCGAGCACATTCTTCTCAAGCAGCTGCAGCCGCTGCTGCTGCTCTTCGTTCAGCAGCTTCTTGACGTTGTTTTCGATCCCCCAGTCGAGGGTCGGCCGGTCCAGGTCTACGCCGACGGCGGTGTTGTCCTTGTGGTTCTTGACGTGGTTGCAGGACAGCACGGCGGTCCCGCAGAAGTCCTCGCGCATCGAGCGAAGATCGCGCCCGGTGTAGCGCTTGAACCAGCGCGCGTAGGTCTTGGAGTCGGTCTCTGGCGCTTGTACCGACAACTGATAGAGCACGTGCTTGTCGGCGTTGCGCGCGGTCAGCTTTTTCTCGCGCACCTCACCTTTCGACTTCTTCGCTGCGTTGGGCTTGGACTGCTGCATCGATGCCATGCGTCTCTCTTACCGCAGAGCGCGGGCTGACTCCATGCTGCAATGACGGGCGCGTTGACCGCCGATCAGCGTCGCTTGGCGATCGTGCAGTACGCCTGGCCGACGCGCGTCGGGTGCGATTTGGTCGGTGACCTGTCGATCGCCCATGGGCCGACCATGCGGTCGCAGTCGAGCAGCAGCACCGTGTTCTTGTCTGCTTTGTGCTTCGCGGCGGGTTTGAATGAGTCCTTGGTGTAGCGGACGGACTTCGACAGCCTCACTTCGTCGAGCTTGCCGGTAAAATATGAGGTCGCGTTGCCGCTCCGGTCGACGTCGGCGCCGATCAGCAGCGGCAGCCGGTTGCTGCGTCGTCGACCGCTGCCGGGCGTCCGCGCGATCACGTCGCCGTCGAGGTAGAGGCGCACCTCCTTGCCGTCGAAGACGCCAGCGACGTGGTGCCACTTGCCCGGCTTCAGCACCGCGCCGTCGCTGCGGGCGGTCACGTAGCCTTTGCCGAGGTAGACGGAGAAGTCGAGCACGCCGTCGCTGCAGAAGATGCCGAACTCGCTGCTCTCGGTCTTGGTGACCATGCCGCGCCGGCCGCTGAAGTCGTCGCCGTTGCACCAGCACTCCAGCGTGATCGGGCCGTTGGGCAGCGCGACGTCGCCGCTGTCGAGCCTCAGGCAGCTGCGACCGTCGAGCACCAACACGCCGGGGTGTTTTGACGCGACCTTCTCTAGGCCGGCAGGCGCAGGCAGCTGGAGCTTCATCGAGCGGACTGGCAGCGCGACGCGGCGCTGCTTAGCGAGATAGTCGCAGCGAACCTCCAGCTCGGGCAGCGAGAACGGCAGCTCTGAGGCCGCGCGCTGGACCGCGAAGGTGGTCTGTCCCTTGCTCTTCGGCGGTACCACCAGGTGCTGGTGGTCGGGGCCAAACCGCCACGGCATGCCGTCCTGGGGGATGACCTCCAGGTCGATGGCGCGGGATCCGACGTTCTCGAACTCGATCGTCGCCACGGCGTCCACGGCGCCGTCGACGGAGATCGCCGGGCCGCGACCGGCAGGGTCGAGAGACCGAACCCGTGGCTTGAGGCTCCGGTGGACGCTGAGCGCTTCGCGCGCCATCTCGTCGGTGATGTCTTGTGGGTCCATTACGCCGCCGACGGGGATCGCGGCGACCTTGATCCCCTCTGGGCGCACCGTGACGACGTGATACTGGTGCAGGAACCCTGCGTCCGGGGCCTCCATGCCGAGGTGCGCGCCGACCGAGGCCACCGTGTAATACTCGATGCCGTCGCGGACGCCGCTGAAGCCCATGTAGTGGATGTGCCCGGCAAACACGGCGCGGACGTTGCCGTTGGCGGCTAGCGCCTTGTGCACCTTCTGCCAGTCGTCGCCGTATTGGCTGAGCCAGCGGGGGTGGTGGAGGAAGACGAACACGTGCTTGTCGCGCTTAGCCGCCTTCAGCGTCTCCTTGAGCCAGTCAAACTGCTCGTCGCTCATGCGCTGGCAGTTCGGCTTGCTGAAGTTCTTCTCGCCGGTCTTGGGGTCACCCTCGTCCGAGTAGAGCACCACGAACCAACAGTCTTTGTGGCGGACGGCGTACCAGAGCGGGCCAAAGACCTCCTCATAGTGCCCTTCGTGCTCGCCGCGCGGTTTGTTCGGGCCACGCCAGTAGACGTCGTGGTTGCCCGCGACCGGATACCAGGGCATCCGCAGCTTGCTCATCGAGGCGCGGTATTCCTCTGCCTGCGCCATCCAAGGCGCGGTGGTGTTGTAGCCGTTGATCAGGTCGCCGACCGTAAGGACGAGGTCAGGGTCGAGCAGGTTGGTGTCGCGGACCGCTTGGTCTAGGACCTTGATGCCTTCGACCGGACCGCCGGTTCGGTCTCCAAAGACGACGAAGCCGAACGTGTCCTCCTCTTTGGGCAGCTTCAGCAGCTCCTGCCCAGCGGCGCGGTTGGTGAGGATGCGCGGCGTCTGCGCCGCGACGGCGCCGGCCAGAGCCAGCAGGAGCGGGATCGATCGGGAGAGCATGACAAGAGCTTCTCAGCCTGCGGGCGCCGTGAGAAGGCAGACGATGAGAAGATCGTGACCAGGGGCGGTGGCGCGGCGTCAGGGCCGACGCGCCGCCGCTAGATTTCGGCCATTTGCGGTTCCGCTGGACGCAAAGTCCGTCAGGGCGTAGCCATGGCGTCTCAAACCATGGCTGGCGTCGATTCGGTAGGTGCGGGCGTGCGGGTAGGCGTCGTCGGCGCCGGCCGGACCAGGCAGGGGCTGGGGCCGTTCCTGGCCCGCTGGTTCGAAGCAGCTGGTGCCGAGGTCGTGGGGGTCTCCGGGCGCAGCGTGCCGCGCGCGCGTGCTGCCGCAAACTTGCTGGCGGCGGCGCTGGGTCACCCCGTCGGCGTCCATCCCGACGCCCGCTCCCTGGCTGCAGTGGTGGACCTGCTCGTGGTCGCCTGCCCGGTCGAGGGGCATATCGCTGGGCTCGACGCCGCGCTCGAGGCTGGCGTCGCCTGCCTCTGCGAAAAGCCGCTGACGTCGTGGCGCGAGCTAGATCGCTGCGTGGAGCTCGTGCAGGCGTTCCGTGCCCGCGGCCTGTTGCTCGCTGAGAACTGCCAGTGGCCGTATGCCTTGGACGCGCTGGACCAGCTCTTCCCAGGCGCGCGGGGGCGCCC
>NYVR01000097.1 GCA_002684655.1 Planctomycetota bacterium
CAAGCTGCCCGCGCATATTCTCAAGTTGGTTGACGCGACGCTGATCACGCACGGCGGCATCGCTTGCTACCAGGGCCTCGTCAGCGAGATCGACGTTAAGTCGCCGCCGGACTTTGAGCTCGTCGGCAAGAACCTCGAGGAGTCGATGCTCGGCACCACCGCCAACTTGGATCTGGCGCGCTTTGGTATCCAGCCATACGAGCAAGGCGTCGTCGTGTTCCACGAGGTCGCGCTGTGGGCGCTCCGCAACCGCAGCGGTCAGCACACCGCGCAGATCGAACAAGAGTTGTCGGCACAGAGCGACCTCACGACCAACGTCTGTCGCTTCTTGCGTGAGCTTCAGCAGAGCAAGGTTTTGTTCACCGCTGAAGGAGAGCTCTTCAAGGCCTCGGCGAAGCGCATTTCAGCGACGCTGCTGCCGACTCCCGGCGGCCTCCTCCCCGCTGAGGCGTGCCTTCAGGTCATCTACAGGTTCTGCCTGCAGCGGCGGTTGATCGACCGTCGTGGTGAGCGTTCCCTCGGTCCGACTCCGAGCGGTTTGCAGTTCGAACGCGCCACCTTGACCGACCAGCTAAAGCTCTTGTTGGGCCACTTCGTCGAGGACCGGACCCTGCCAGGCGAGGCGTTCCACCACACCCGTATGCGGCGCGTGATGTTGCGGCTGCTGCGGCGCGCGGAGCCGTTGGAGTGGCAGGACGTCTCCGCGCTGCCCTTCCTGACGCGCAACGCATACTTGTCGCAACTGGACACGGAAGCCGCGGAGGAGTTCTTCGCCGCGCGCTTTCAGGGCGGTGCATACATGCCGAGCGAGTCTTTGCAGCAGATGGCTTGGAACCTCCTGGTGTGGATCAAGAAGCGGTTGTTCCCGCTCGGGATGGTGGACCTCGGCCTGCACGGCGGCCGCGTGATCTCGCTGCGTCTCTCGCGGCTGGGGGCCGAGCTGCTCGACGCGGAGCCTGCGGCCAAGGTCGGCGGCACTCGTTGTTCAGTCATCGTGCAGCCGGATTTCGAGATCCTGGTCTTCCCTGGGGACGACGAACATGACGTGCTCCATTTGTTCGATCGTTTCGCGGTTCGAACCAAGAGCGACCACGTGCACCAGTTCCGCATCGACCGCGCGAGCGTCGGCGCTGCGCGGGAAGACGGTCTCACCGGATCTCAGATCGTCCAGGAGCTTACGGATCGCGCTCGGGCGCCGATCCCGCAGAACGTGCTCTACAGCCTCGAGGAATGGTCTCGATAAGGTCGCGCCGTCGCGCCCATGGCAACGGTGACAGTGGCAGTGGCTTCGGTTTTTGCATGACGGCAATGCCGATAGTGGTAAGAGTTCGATCGCCGAGCGCGGCCACAAATGACGTCATCCAAAGTGAACGAGACGCCCGAGACCTTGGTCCTCGGCGCGGGCCCCGCGGGTTTGGCGTGCGCCATGGAGCTAGCGCGAGCAGGGCGCCGGTGCACGGTCGTCGAGCGTGACCAGCAGATCGGAGGGCTCGCCAAGACGCTGACGGTTCGCGAAGGCGACGACGTCTTCTTGACGGATATCGGTCCGCACCGATTCTTCTCGAAGAACCAGTATCTCTACGATTTCATCGAGGACCTCCTGGCCGAGGAGTGGCGCCGCGTCCCTCGTTTGACGCGGCAGTTCGTCGAGGGAAAGTACTACAACTACCCCGTCAACTTCGGACAGGTGGTGCGCAACCTAGGCTTCTTGAAGAGCGTACGGATCGGCATCGACTACTTCTTGGCGCGCCTCCGTTACGACGTGCTTGGCAAGCCGCTGCGCACCTTCGAAGACTACGTCGTGGCGAACTTCGGCCGCTCGCTCGCCGAGTTCTCGATGATCAACTACAGCGAGAAGATCTGGGGTGTCTCGTGCGCGGACATCCACCCCGACTGGGCGAAGCAGCGTATCAGTGGGCTCAATCTGCTCAGCGTGCTGCGCAACGCGATCGGGTTCGGCGGCAAGAAAGGGCCGAAGTCTTTGGTCGACGAGTTCTACTACCCTCAGTTCGGCACAGGACGCATCTACGAGGCTATCGGTGAGCGCCTGCTGTCGAAGGGGACCGACATACACACCGAGAGCCGCCCCGTGCGCGTCGCGCACGACGGCAAGCGGATCACGGAGGTGGACATCGAGACGCCCGGAGGCGTGCAGACGGTGCGCCCTGAACACGTCGTGGAGTCGGTCCCGATCACGGCGTTCCTTGAGCTGCTCGACCCCAAGCCGCCGCAGGCCATCCTCGACGCTGCTGGGGCGCTTCGCTGGCGCAACCAGGTCTACTTGTTCCTGACGTTGGACAAGGAGCAGGTCACGAAAGACAACTGGATCTACTTCCCGCAGAAGGACATCCCGTTCGGCCGAACTTCGGAGATGAAGAACTTCAGCAAGGACATGTGCCCGGAGGGTACGACGTCGTTCTTCGTTGAGTTCTTCGCGTTCGAGTCCGACAAGATCTGGACCATGGAGAAGGATGAAGTCCTCGAGATGGTGCTGCCGTTCTTCGAGAAGTGGGACTTCTTCAAGCGCGAAGACATCCGGCAGTGCTACCTGTGGAAGCGCAGCCACGTCTACCCCATCTACGACACGTCGTATAAGGACAACGTCGAGTTGATCCGGAGCTACTTGGACGGGCTGGAGAACCTCATCTACGTCGGCCGCCCCGGTCGGTTCCGCTACACCAACCAGGATCACAGCCTCGAGATGGGCATCATCGCGAGCCGGATGGTGTTAGAAGGTCGCCGCTACGACATGGACACCGTCGGCGCCGAGAACGAATACTTCGAGAAGGGGCCGATCTACGAGAAGCGGATCTGACCCGTCCCGTCGCGCTGCCCGGCGCTGGCGGCTAGCCTGACGCGGCATGCTGGACGACCGCCTAAGGCTGATTTTGGTGACCGATGGGCTCGGCGACCTAGAACGTATCGAGGCCGTGGTGCGCGCGGCTTGGGCCGGCGGTTGTCGATGTGTCCAGCTGCGTGAGCCGAGCTGGACCGCGGCTGAGATGTGGGCGGCGTGTCTTCGGCTGCGCGGCGCGGCGAGCGGATCGGGATCGGTCTTGCTGGTCAACGACCGCGTCGACGTCGCGGCCTCGGGCGTCGCCGACGGTGCCCAGGTCGGGCGCCGTTCGCTGCCTCCAGACGCAGCTCGCGCGGCGCTTGGCAGCGAACGGCTGCTCGGATATTCCGCGCACGACGCCGAGGAGCTGCGGGTCGCGGGCGCGGCCGACTGCGACTTCGCGCTGCTCTCCCCGGTCTGGTCGACGTCGTGCAAACCCGACGCGCGACCGCTCGGAGCGGCGGCGGCGAGCGCGCTGACCGCGCGGTCTCCGGTTCCGGTGCTATGGCTGGGCGGGGTCACAGAGGCCGGGTGCCGCGAGCTCGCGGCGCTCCCGAAGTCAGCGCGCCCCTCTGGCGTCGCGGTGATGAGCGCGATCATGAACTCGGACGACCCGGAGCGTCGAGCCGGTGAGATCTTGGCGGCGCTAGGCCGATGAGGGGTGGACGGCGGCAGCCCGGCCTCGGATGCTGCCGGAGATGAGTCAGCCAGCGGCAGAGCGAGAAGGACGCGGGGACGGGGCTCCGCGTTCGATGCGTGAGCTGTTGCCGAATCGGCTCGCCAGAACCGCGCGCCGGGTCACGCTGCTGATCGGGGTCGCGGCGGTCGCTGGGTTCCTGATGAAGTTTGAGACTCGATGGGTCCCCGCTGGCATGGACACCGTCGCGGATATACCAGGTGGATCTTGGGTCGTGCTTGATCGCTGGTGCAGCGGCCTGCGGGTCGGTAGCCCGGTCTTCGTGAGCACCCCGCACGGCGACCTCGTGTCTTGCATCGCGGCTGTCGAGGAGGAGGCTGTGACGATCCGGCACCCGAATCCGGACGCCGCCTGGGGAGATAGCCGTCACTTCGGCGCGATCCCTATGCGCGACGTGATCGGCACGGTCGTGGTCACGTTGGCCCCTCTAGGGCAGGATCCCCGCCGCTGACATGAACGGCGAACGAGAGCTTACGGGCGCGCTGCGCTCATTCTTCGGATCGAGCCACGGCGTGCTCGTTCCGCTGGGTGACGACGCGGCGGTCGTGCGTTCGCCCAAGGGCGGGCTGGTGCTGTGCTGCGACCCCGTCGTAGAAGGCGTGCACTTCCTAGCCGATACGCCGTTGTCACTCGTGGGGCGTAAGGCGGTGAACCGCAACCTCAGCGATCTCGCCGCCATGGGGGCCGCGGCGCGCTGGTTGCTGTGCTCGGTGGTCGCTCCCAAGGACTTCGGGCGCGCGCGCTTGCTCAAGGTGCTCGGCGGGGTGCGCGCGGCGGCGCGCGCGGCGGGCGCGACCGTGGTCGGCGGCGACGTCGCCGCCGCTGCGGGCCCCTTGGTCGTCACGATTTCGGCGGTCGGCGAGGCGCCGCCGCAGCCGCTGCGGCGGGACGCGTTGCGCATTGGTGACACGCTGCACGTGACCGGCCCGCTTGGCGGGTCGATCGCCGGACACCACCTGCGCTTTCGGCCAGCGCTACGCGAGGGGCGGTGGCTGGCGCAGCAGGCGGGCGTTCGCGCTGCGATCGACGTCAGCGACGGGTTGCTGCTGGATCTGCAGACGATGCTCGCAGCGAGCGGCGGCTACGGGGCCGAGCTGGCGTCGGCTGCGATCCCCGTTCGCGCCGCGGCGACGCGCTTGTCCGGGGGGGCGGTTGACCGCGCGCTCGAGCGCGCGCTGCGCGACGGCGAAGATCACTGCCTGTTGTTCTCTGTGCAGCGTGGTGCAGCGTTGCCTAAGGGCGGGCCGTTGACGCAGCGGGCGCGCCGCCCGATCGGCCAGGTCGTCGCCGCGCCTGGAATCACTATCGTGGACGGCGCCGAGCGCCGCAGGGTGGAGGCCGCTGGCTTCGAACACCGGATCGCGCCGTGAACGCCTACGAGCTGAAGATCTCCTTGCCGGATGACGTCGCCGCCACCGAGCGCTGGGGGGAGCGGGTCGGGCGCGGCTTGGCCGCCGGCCAGACGGTCGCGCTGTCGGGGCCGCTGGGCGCCGGCAAGACCACGTTCGTGCGAGGCCTCGCCCGTGGGCTGGGCGTGGACGACCCCGACGGGGTCAGCAGTCCCACCTACCTGCTCGTCGTGGAGCACGCTGGCGCGCCGCCGTTGATGCACGCCGACGCGTATTTGCCTGAGAAGTTGGCGGCCTTCTTGGAGGACGGGGGCCTCGAATACCTGCTCGACGCCGACAAAGTTGTCTGCGTCGAGTGGGCTGAAAACGTCGGTAACATGCTTCCCAGCAATGCCCTATGGGTATTCTTGGACCACGTAGCCGATGGCGGGAGGGAGCTTGTCCTGCGTACTTCGTCGCCGCAAGACTATCCAGCTACCGTGGATTGGAGCCGAAATCACGGCTCGGATTGAACCGCGGCGACGTCCGGAGCGTTGCTACGAAGGGCCCACGACATGACCAGCAAACGACCCAACCGGAGACCCGCCGCGCGCGCCGGGGCAGCCGAGCCAGATTACCTGGCCCGCTACCGGGACGGCGACGCGCAGGCGTTCCGTGAGCTGGTCGACGCATACCGCGAGCGGATGCTCCACTTCTTCTACCGCCTCTGTTGGGATCGGGATCGATCCGAAGACCTGGTGCAGGAGTTGTTCATCAAGCTCATCACGGGCAGCCGTCGCTACCGACCCGAGGGACGGATGTCGACCTTCGTCTACCGCGTGGCGACGAACCTCTGGATCGACCACTACCGCGCTCAGCGGCCGAGGCCGCGCATGTTCTCGTACGACCAGGTCATACACCCCGACGACGATCGGCCAGCGTTGACCTTCGCAGGCGACGACGCGGCGCCGGCCGATGAGCTCATCGACAAAGAGCAGCGCGCGGCTATGAGGAGGGCGCTAGAGCGCTTGACGGAGCCGCACCGCCTCGTCTTCGAGCTAGCTGTGTATCAAGAGCGCCCTTACGGCGAGATCAGCGACCTGTTGGGTATCCCGGTGGGCACCGTCAAATCTCGTATGCACAACGCCGTGCAGGCGCTCAAGGACTTGATGAGCGCGCACACAGACGCCGCGCGCGGCGGCGAGCGCGAACAAGGTAGCCAGCGGATGGGAGGTGCAGGTTGAGCGCCGAAGGCGACGTTCCGGATCCTGTCGAGGAGTTGATGGCCAAGGCCGAAGCGCACCTGCGTGATGAGGGCGCCGCGCTCGCGTGGCAGCCGATCGACCTCTTGCTTGAGCAGGGCACGGCCGAAGAGGTCACGCAGATGCGCCGCGCGGTCGCGGCGGACCCCTCCCTGGCGCTCCAGGTCGCGGACACGGTCGAGTTGGTGGAATCCTTCCGAGAGCTCAGGGTGGACGCTAGCCCCAACATGGCAGGCAAGATGCAAGCCGTCATGCTGCAGGCAGAGCGCAGCGCCGCGCACCGCGGCGCCGTGCGCCCGCGACCGTGGCTGCCGTCGTTGACGTTCGCGGCCGCGGCAGCGGCTGCGTTTTGGCTGTTGTCTTGGTTGGACGTCGCTTCGTTGTGGCAGGCGCCGCAGCGAGAGACCGCGGTGGTGGTCGCCGTCGCTGCTCCAGCGGCTGCGCCGCGCGCGGAAGCTGGTCGATTGGTGGCATCTGAGGCGATCGTGGACGCCGGCGAGTTGGCGTGGCAGGAGGCGGTCGCGACGATCCAGCGGCGGCTGGAGGTCGAAGACAGCGGTCATCTGCAAGCGGCGCTGACTGAGGGGCTTCGTCACCCAACCGACGACCTCGCCAAATGGCTGGACCCCGCTAACGCCGTGACCATGATGCGGCTCGGGCACGAACTCCGTTCGAGCGCGGAGCGCAGGCTGGGCGCGCTGCGTAGGGCTGGGTCGCTCCCCGAAGTCGATCGCCGCGTCCAAGAGATCGCCGCGTCGGTCGCCGCAGAGCTTGGGCAGCTAGCGCTGGGGGACGACGCCGACGTTGGTCGTCTCGGCGAGGTCTCGTGGGGAGTTCGAGCGCTTATCGGCGCAGGTTCCAACGCGGTCCGCGGCGACGTCTTGCGGCGTTGCGGGCAGTGGCTCGCGGGATCGGTGGCGGGCCTGCACGACGAGCGCCTCGTCGTCGCGCTCGCAGGCCTCGTGGAACTGGCGGCTGCGCGCGGCGAGCACGTCGAGGTCGTTACTGCTCACGGAGAGCGCCTCGTAAGCAGCGTGCTCGACGTCGACGATGAGACATGGCAGCGGCGGCGTCCGGCGTTGCTGGCTGGCGTCGTCTCGCCGCAGGTGCTCGGGGACGCTGGCCGGGTGCTGGCGCGGCTGCCGGCGTTCGGGGTGGATCCGGATCGCTGCACCTTGGTCCGCCGCCTGATGCTCGGGCGTTTGCGCGAGCAGCGCGCCTCGGGGCAAGACCGGCCAGAGGTGCTGGCGGCGATGAGCTTTGGCTTCCGAGACCTGCTCGATCGTGAAGGCAACGAGCAGAATCGGCTCAATTGGGCGCTGCGCCGTTGGAAGCTCACGCTGCTGGCGCCGGACTTCGCGACGGTGCAGCAAATGGCCTGGAGCGTGACACCGGGGACCCAGGGCTACACGCGCATGCAGCGCGAGTTGCGGCAACTGGCGGTCGTCCCTGCGCCGCAGGGGCTGGTGGGGCGAGCGACGTTTTGCCTCTGCCTCGCGACGAACTTCGCAGGTTATGTCCAAGGCCTCGCGCGCTCGGAGCGCGACCTTCGCGGCAGCTGAGCAGTTTTCGCTGGGTACCACCTTCGTGGTCGCGTTCACTGCTTTGCCTATATGCTTCGACGCATGTCACTAGGCTCTCGTTTCTGCGCGCGTGCTAGCCTCTTAGCGGTGCTGGCGGTCCCCTCACTCGTCGGCGCGCAGGCGCAACCTGTCGAGCGGCAGCAGGGGCGCGCGAGCAAACGAGCTCCGGGCATTCAGGGCGACGACGAGCGGTGGCAGATCCCGCTGGATCTCGACGCGGATCAACGCGGCACGCCCGTCAAGGAGATGACCCTGGATGAGGCGCTGCTGCGCGGCCGCCGCTGGAACGTGGGTATCAAGGAGGCGCAGGTGCTCCCAGAGCAGGCGCGGCTCGACGTCGTGTTCGCGGAAGCAGGCTTTCAGCCCGAGTTCTACGGTGCCGCAGGCTTCGCCGAGAGCGAGCGTCCTCAGTTCAACACCTTCCAGCCGTCGATCACGTCGCAGACGATGGACGCGCAGGTCGGGTGGCGGCAACGGGTCATCACGGGCGGACTGTTCGACCTCGCCTTCCAGCCGGCGCGCTTTGACAGCGACGGCGGCGGGGGCTTCTTTCCGAGCCGCCAGTTCTCGGCGGTATGGCAGGCGTCATTCCGGCAGCCGCTGTTGCGGGGTGCCTGGACGGATTACAGCCTCGGAGACATCGCCTCGGCGCGGTATCGGATGAGGCAGGCCGACTTCGAGTTCGACCGATCGGTGCAAGACACGCTTCTGCAGATCGTCCAGGCTTACTGGGAGTTGGTGTTCGCGCGTGAGAATTGGCGCGTTGTGCGCAGCGCTCTGGGAGTCGCTGACGAGCAGTTGAGGATCACTCTAGAGCGCATCCGCGTCGAGCAGCTCGCGCCGCGAGACCGGGTCGCGGA
Source organism: Planctomycetota bacterium (assembly GCA_002684655.1). Taxonomy (GTDB): domain Bacteria; phylum Planctomycetota; class UBA1135; order UBA1135; family UBA2386. Next base: position 8,567 of record NYVR01000097.1, read on the forward strand.
CGAAGCCGAAGTGGCCCGTCGTCGCGAGGAGTTGATCACCGCAGAGAACGCGATCCGCGACCGCGAAGACGATCTACGCCGGCTGCTCTACGATGGCAGCGAGGCGAGCATTTGGAGATATAACCTGCGGCCGATTTCGCCGATCGCTGCGACGCCGCATGCAGACCTCCCCAGCTTTGAGTCGCTCGTCGAGGTCGCCGTGCAGAACCGTCCGGACCTCAGGGCGCTGCGGAGCTCGGTGGCCGCGGCCGAGGTCGTCGCGATGCAGGCCGAGAGCGATGTGTTGCCGCAGCTCGACCTGATCAGCAGCTACTCGTCCGACGGCGTGTCTTCTAACGACATCCAAAACGGGACCAGAGGCACGCTCAACCGCGCTTTCCGTGACGCGACCGAGCAGCAGTTTCCGGATTGGTCGTTGCGCCTGGAGTTTGCGATCCCGATCGGCAACCACGCGGCGCGCTCGCGGGCGCGCCGCGCGAACCTGGAGGTCGAGCGTCGGCGACGTCGTTTGCACGGGGCTACGCTGGACGCGCAAAAGGACGTGCGCGAGTCGTTGCGGCGCCTGCGGACGCTGGGCCAGAGCATCCGCGCGACCGAAGAGTCCGTTCGACTCGCTGAGACGAACCTCGAGACCGAGCAGGTCAAGCTGCGGGTCGGCGCGTCCACGGCGTTCGAAGTTCAGCGACGGAACCAGGAGTTGCGCGCCGCCCGCGGACGTCTGTTGCGTAACCAGCTAGATTACCGCACGGCGGAGAGCCGGCTGCTCTACGTGCAGGGGTTGCTCCAGGCTGAGCCGCGCTGACGCGTCTCATGTTGCCTGGTCGACGACGTCCAGGTCTGCGTTGTCGGATGAAACCCATGAGAGTGAAGTTGAGCAGTGGCGGCCCGCAGAAGAGTTGTTGCGCGGGAGCGCTGTGCGCGTTGCTCTGGGGCGCGTTCGTCGCGGCGCAGCAGGAGCCAGGTCTCGCGGCGTCTCCGGCCAACCCTTACAAGCTGCAGCCTTTCGAGGCGGCCTTCCCGGTTCCGCTGGATTACCCGCCGATGCAGGGCGTGGAATACACCCGGACGCGGCGCCAAGCGCTTCGGCGTCTCGCAGACAACCTGCAGGGCAACACGACGCGTGAGACGTGGCAGCTCGCGACGGAGTTCTTCTGGCGGGCGCCGGAGGACGTCGTTGATCCGCTCGTGGACGCGATGGACCGCGCGATAGGGAGCCGCGCGCTCGGTGACGTCGTCAGGAACTGCGTCGAGGCGATGGGCAAGACGCGCAACGTCGAGTTTGACTCCGCCCTGCGTCGCGCTGCCGAACACAAGAGCGAGAACGTCCGCCAAGCAGCGTACGTCGCGCTCGCATCGGCGGGGACCGAGGCCACGTTGCGCCAGCTTGCCGACGCGTTCACGACGATGACCGGTCGGGGTCGGGAGGCGTGGCTGCGCGGGATTCGACTCCGACTCCCTGAGCAGCGCGTGGAGCTGCTTAAGGCCGTGATGGCGGCGAACTACCCCATCCACGTGCGAGATCAGATCCTCAAGGAGGCGGTGAAGCTCCCCGTCGCGGAGGCCGCTGAGGTCCTCGGCACTAGGTGGGCGACGGCAGTTGATCAATTCAAGGCGATCATCGCGGGGGTCAAGCACGCCAACGGTGACGGCGCGGGAACCGCTTGGCTCGCCGAGGCGCTGGACAGCGAGAACCTGGACGTGGTCACGTGGGGCGTGCGCCACTGCGCCTTTGGTCCGTCGCCAAACGAGGCGTTGGGCTCGCTCCGCGAGCGCCTCCTGCGGCTCTCCACCCATCTTCGCCCCGAGGTCCGCCTCGAAGTCGCCAAGCAACTGACGCGCATCTCCGGAGATGACGTCGAGGCGGTCTTCGAGGTCATGACCGCACCAGACGAAATCTGGGACGTCCGAGCGCTCGCGACCCGAGAGTTGACTCGTCGCGGGCGCGCGCAGTTGGTGTCGGTCTTGCTTGAGGAGCTGCCGACAGCTACCGGGACGCGGATGCAGGGAATCATCAACCAGCTCTCTGCTAGCGGCGATCCGCGCGCCGTAGAGGTGATGGTGCAGCGCTTCCGCAAGGCGGGGCCCGGTCAGGGCCGTCCGTTTGTCCAAGCGATCGCGCAAAACGGCAGCGAGGCCGCAGCCGAGGCGCTGTTCGATCTCTACGAGGGGCCCGAAGTGCTGGTGACGCGGGGCTCCGACCGGTCGCTGACCACGCGTAATTACTTGCCGACGCTGTTCCTGAACCTGCGGGGGAGCGAGCGCGTGATCGTCCGCCGTTTCCTGGCGCTGCCGCGAGACGCGTGGGAACTCCGCGCGCGCCTGCTGCCAACCATCACGGGCTTTGCGACGGACCGTCGAGGTGACAGCGAATTGGTCGAGCTTTGCATCGAGCCCGTGCGAGCGCTGTTGTTCGACAGCGATGAGCTGCCGCAGCTCCGTGTGCTGGCGCTCAACACGTTGTCGCGAAACTGGCTGACGATCGAGGACGCCATGCGCTTAAAGCGCATGATGCGCAAGGAGTCGCTCGGGATGAGGGCGCTGTTCGCGGACTTCTTGAACCACGCATTCTAACGACCGCGCGCGCCGCGCAGTCAGAAGACCAACCACCGCTCGCTGTCGCGTCCTGGATACGGCGACAGCCGCCGGCTCCCTAGGCCCGGCCGCCGGTGTGGTGCGCCAGGCGCGGGGCGGGCGGCTCCGAGGCCGGCATACGAAGCCCGCAGGTTTCGGGTGAAGGCTCGCAGCGCGTTATCGGGGTAGAAGAACGCGCAGTGCCCCGGGCCGATGCTTCGCCTCGGCCACGCCGTCACCTCAAGCGCGGCGACCGTGCCTTTGCCTGGCTTTTGGTCCAAGGCGGGTGGAGATTCGCTCAGCTGGAATGCGTAGTGCTTGTTGACGAGGCAGAGGAGCGCGCCCTCGGGTGGGGCGTCGAGGCGCTCCAGGTCGGCGATGTATTCGCCGCGGCTTTTCGCCAGCGCGAAGAAGCGCCCTTCGACCGCCGCCAGCGCGGCGCTGTCGAGCGGCGGGGTGAAGCCGTGGGTCGCGTCGAGCAGGGCCTCGGCCAATCCTGACGCTCGCAGCTCGACCCGAGTCGTCCGGCTGGCGCTGAGCCACGGGACGAACAAGCTGAACGCCAGCAGGAGCAGCCCGATCAGGATGTAGATCGCCGCAGGGTTTGGCCATCGCGAACTGCGCCAGCTGGTCATCGCCAGCTACTATCCTCGATCTCCATGGACGGGACCAGGATCGAACCTCCGACCTTGCCTGCAGAGGTCGAGGCCGTCGTCAGGGCGTTAGAGGCGAGCTGTGGCCGCGTGTGGATTGTGGGCGGCGCGGTGCGCGACTGGCTGCAGGGTCGCGCGGCGCGTGAGATCGACCTCGCGACGGACTTGGAGCCACGCGCGGTGGAGGCGGCGCTCGAACGGGCAGCCGCAGGCGAGGTCGCGATGGATCGCGCGCATCTCGGCGCGTGTCGGATCCGGGCGGGGGAATCAGACTTGACCGTAACGACCCTGCGCTCCGAGGGCAGCCACCGCGATGGTCGACGCCCAAACGAAGTTCGTTTCGTCGCCGACGTCGCCGAAGACGCTGTCCGCCGCGACTTCACGGTCAACGCGCTCTACTTAGAGCCGTTTACCGGCGCGGTCCATGACCCCACGGGCGGGTTGCGTGACCTGGATCGCGGCGTCCTGCGTTGCATTGGCGAACCCGATCGTCGCTTTGCTGAAGACGCGCTGCGGTTGCTGAGGTTGGTCCGCTTCGCCGCGAGCGCGGACTTGGAGATCGAGTCCAGCAGCGGAGACGGAGCGCGTCGGTGCGCTCATCACCTCAAGCGCCTGTCGGCAGAGCGGTGCTTCCAGGAGTTGACCGACGCCTTCTGCGGCCGCGGCCGCGGCCGCGCCTTGCTGCTCCTTGTTGACCTCGGGCTAGCGGACGTCATCTTACCCGAGGTCGCCGCCATGGCCGGGGTCGCGCAGCCGCCGGAGTATCACCCCGAGGGAGACGTGCTCACGCACGTCGCGAAGGTGCTCGACCATGTGCCTGCAGGTGATCGCGCGCTCGCGTGGAGCGCGGTCCTGCACGACGTCGGCAAGCCGCCGACCTTCCGTGAGGCGCCTGACAGGATCCGCTTCGACGGACACGACGTGCTCTCCGCCGAGATGGCTGACGTGGTCCTTCGCAGGCTCCGAGCGCCGAAGGGGCTCCGCGAGCAGGTCGTCGATGTTTGCCGACAGCACATCCGGTTCGCAGCCCTTCCGTTGATGCGGCCTCGCAAGGCCGAGCGGTGGCTGCGCAGCCCAGGCTTTCGGGACCACTTGGAGTTCCATCGCGCAGATTGCCTCGGCAGCCACCAGAAGCTTGAGGTCTATGATTTCGCGTCTCGGATGCTCGACGCGTTGCCGCCGATGCGTCCTAGATGGATCCACGGCAAGGACGTCTTGGCGCTGGGCGTGCCCCCGGGGCCGCGCGTCGGGCAGATCCTCCAAGAGGTCGACGAGCTGTTGGGGGATCAGCCCGAGGCGGCGTCGCGCGAGGCCGCGCTGGTCTTGCTTCGGGACGTGGTTCGGCGGGGTCATTAAGCGCTTCGAGGAGGCTCTCGATAGCGGAGGAGAGCAAGGCGCGTAACGCGCCCGCGCGAGGATGGAGATACGACGCGTACAGACCGACGAGTTCGATGTGTTCCGCAGGGAGCGGGAGCAGGCGCGCCCTGGATCGGGGTCGGCGTCATCTTCGGGAGCGCACGCAAACGATGCGCTGCGAGAGCTCGAGCAGGTGGAGGCGCGGCAGGTGCGGGAGCAGCAGCTCACCCGCGAAATGCATGAGTTCTTCTCCGCTGCGACGCAGCAGGCCGCGAGCATTGTCGAGAAGGTTTCCCAGGACCAAGAGCTCGCGAGCGAGCGACGCCTGCAGGACGAGATGCAGAGCTTCTTGGTCGACGCGACGGAGCGGATGAGCGCGTTTGTCGTGGCGATCCAGGGGCGTGAGGCGCGCGCTGACTGCGCGCAGACGGAGGTCGCGCCCGACGTCAAGCGCCTCGTCGGCCCGTTGCTCGACGGCTTTCGCTACGCGGGCACTCCCGAGACCCGGGAAGACCACATCGGACGCGATCCGTTCGGAACGACCGTGGCCGCGGCGCGTGCTGCGTTGCAGGCGGCCGTCGAGAAGCCCGACGCGGCAGCGCTCCCTTCAGGTCCTTCGCCTGCGGCGTCGGGAGAGAAGTCCGCGTGATCGGACGCGAGCTCAGGTGAGCGCGATCGAGCGCGCGATCTTTTTCGCCACTGGGATGGACGCGGCGATCGCGAGGCACGCTTGCCACGCCCCTGCTGCGAGCGCAAGCAGCGCTGTGTAGAGCATGGTCCCGAGCAACAGATGCGTCATGCTCTGGCGAATGGACGCCTGCGACCACTCCTTGGTGCGTGCGTTGCGGCGCAGGAACCAGATCGCGGGAACGGCCGCGATGGCGGGCGCAGGCCAGAGGCCTCCTTGGACCACGGCGACGCCTGCGAAGGCAACGATGGGTGGCGCTGCCTGCACGGTCGAAACGGCCCGGGCGCGCACCGACGGCGTGTCTTCGAAGATGCCTACGATGGTGACGGCGACGATGTAGATGCCGTAGCAGACCGCGGCGAGCAGCAGCGCGCGCTGCGCGGTGTCGTGGCCTGGCGCGCCGGCAGCGGCGAGCTGCAGCCCGGTCCCGAGGTTTAGGGCGCGCAGGGTGCCCATGTTCAGGGCGCCGAGCCATTCTAGCTTCTTGCCCAGGACGTCGTAGAAGATCACCAGCGCCGCGATCAGCGCGTGGTGCGCGAGGCACGGCGTCGCCGCGAGGCCTGCTGCGAGCAGGGCGACGCCGAGCGTCGCAGCGAACCCCAGCGACAGGTCGCCGCGCGGCAGCGGCCGCTCCGGTCGCTGGATCGCGTCAAGCTTTCGATCAGCGATGTCGTTCCACACCATCCCAGCGCCGTAGAGCAATGCGCTGGCCAGCATGGCGCGCCCGACTGCGCCGTCCACGGCAACGCCTGCGATGGCCGCGCCGGCGAGGACGTCGGCAGCAGGGGAGAACCACATGCCGATGCGGCAGAGCCTCAGAACGGGCAGCAAGCGCGGTCGTGTCATGTCTACAAGAGCCGCAGGATGTCGTTGTAGGTCACAAACAGCACCAGCAGCAGGACGAAGACGAGGCCGATGACTTGGCTATACCCGAATACACGGGTGCTGACCGGTGAGCCCTTGACCTTCTCAATGAGTAGGAACAGCAGGTGCCCTCCGTCGAGTACGGGGACTGGGAGGAGGTTGACGAACGCTAAGTTGACGCTCAGAAGCGCCAGGAAGTACCAGAACCAACTCGGGCCACGCTGCGCCGCTTGGTAGCTCACCTGGCTGATGCGGATGATGCCCCCCAGGTTCTTCGCGCCTACCTCGCCGGTGATCAGCCGCTTCAACGTCACATAAAGCTGCTTGACGAGGTCGAGGGAGCAGATCGTGCCGAGTCGCAGCGCGTCACCGAAGGACGCTGCACGGATCTCGCTCGTCAGGGGTGGGATCGTCCGCTGCAGTCCGAAGTCGGGCTGCGACGCCATCCGGGGCGTGATGGTCAACGAGACGCGCGCCCCGTCCGGCGCGGCGACGCGCGGCGCGGCGCCGTCGGGGACAGGCCGCCTCACCTCGACCTTTATCGGGCGGATGCCCGCACGTTGCACTGCTTGGCGGAGCTGCTCCCACTCTTCGACGGCGCGGCCGTCGATCGTCTCGACCCAGTCGCCCGGGCGAAGCCCGCTCGCCGTTGCCGCGGAGTCGGGCATGGGTAGCACCTGCAGCCGGGGGGCGGAGTCGAGCGCGACCATGTCCGCGAGCTCCTTGCGCTCGGCGGGCGTGGTCTCGGCGCGCAGCTCAACGACTCGGGCGTCGCGGAGGACGCGCCAGCGGGTGGTCGCTTCCGTGGCCGACGAGAACGCTTCGAGGTCACCGGCGAGGAACGGCTTGGCTTCGATGGCGAGGACGACATCGCCGCGCCGCAGTCCAAGTCGCTGGACCAGCGCTGCGCCGCTCCGGATCCCAGCGACGCGGTTCGGTAGCGGGCGCACGCCGATCAGCGCGCGTCCGTCTTGCGGGTCGGGTCCCGGCGTCACCGCAACGTCGATCTCGCGACCCTCGCGCTCGATCCGGAAGACGCACGCGTCGTCGGCTTCGAGAGGCGCGACGACAGCGTCTGGATCTCCGTTGATGGCTAACAGGCGGTCCCCGGTGCGCAGGCCCGCGGCAGCGGCGGGGCCGCCGTCCGCGACCGTCAGCTCGACGCCCTCGCGGTCGTAGGCCGGCCCGATTCCCAGGCCGTAGAGCCCTTGCGCAGCGTCGAACCTCGGTCGCGCCGTGACGACACGCCGTTCGCCGCCCGGGCTCTCCACGAGCAGCTCGACCGGACGCTTGCCGGAGAGGGCGACCTCGATCATGAGGTTTTGCAGAGAATAGACCTGCTTGCCGGCAACCTCGACGATCCGCTCGCCATCCTGGAGGCCTGCTTCCCAGGCAGGGGATCCTCGCAGCACGTCGCCCAAGACGGGGGCCTCGAAGCGCACGCCGGCCGAGAAGACCAGCGGGAAGGTGACCAGCGCGAACAGCGCGTTCATGATCACGCCTGCAGACCAGAACAACGCGCGCTGTCCGACCGATTTGCTCCACAGGCACTGCTCAGCAGGGAACCTGCGATCCGCTGGGTCCTGGCCTGCGACCATCACGTATCCGCCGAATGGCACGGCAGACAGCCGGAAGTCGGTGCCGCGCCACCGGAAGCCGGCGAGGCGGGGGCCAAAGCCGAGGGAGAAGACCTCGACGTGGACGCCTGCGCTGCGCGCGGCGAGGAAGTGGCCGCCTTCGTGGATGAAGATCAACAGGCCGATCCCGAAGACGGCCAAGAGGATGCTGCCGAGGTCCATCAGTGAGTGCTGGCCATCAAGTGTTGTGGGCCGTTAGGCGTGAGGTCGTTGCCCCGACGAGCGGGGGAGGTCGCTCGCGATAAGCGCCGCGGCGCGTTTGCGGGCGTCTCGATCGGCGTCGACGACGTCTTGAAGCGAGCCGATCGGGCGCGTAGCGCGGTCTTTCAGCACCTGGGACACGGTCGCGGTGATGTCAAGGAACGACAAGTTACCCTCCAGGAAGGCGGCCGTCGCGACCTCGTCGGCCGCGTTGAGCACGGCGCCTGTGTCTCCGCCGCGCCGCAGGGCGTCGTAGGCGAGCTCAACGGCTGGGTAGCGTGCCGCGTCGAACGGCTCGAACTCCAGCGAGCGCCACTTGAGCGGGTCGAAGGGCTCGAAGGCGAAGGGCAAGCGCTCGAACGAGAGCGTCGCGGGGAAGAGCTCAAACGGTTCGAAGGCAAGGGCGGAATCGTCATTTTCATGTTCATTATCTACATCTTCAAGTGCAACGAGGCACAGCGCGAGCGAGGGCTCGCAGGGCAAGCGAGACATCGACGGGAAGGGGTCGAAGGGCAAGGGCAAG